>CAMVFE010000012.1 GCA_947166705.1 uncultured Clostridia bacterium | reverse complement strand
TCCTCTGATGGATATGGTCTCCTGACAAAAACTCCGTAACAACTTGACACGGTCCCGCAAGGGAGGGGGTTTGCACTTTCAGGGTTTCTCTGATATAATCAGTTAATTTTCACAGGAAAGGGCCGGTGAGCTTCTGTGCGAAAACGGTTTTTCTGGATGCTGTGCCTGCTGGCGGCGGCCATCTGCTGCGGCACAGCCCTGGCGGCAACGCCGACCACGGAGTACTCCCTGGGGACGCTGAACGCAAAGATTTCGCTGGCCGACAGCTACATCGTGCTGACGCAGGACAACCTGAGCCGGCATCCGGAGTTCCTCGCCTCCCGGAACACGACGGAGGAGGCCGTGCTCGCGGACTGGGCGGAGCGCGGCGTGCTGATCCAGGCATGGGTGCCCGACATGGACGCCTGCCTCGAGATCCGCGCAGCCAGGGACGAGGACGCGGAGATCTACTTCAACATTTCCGCCCAGGGGTCCCAGATCCGGGCCAATTACCGGGCTTCCCACCTGAAGGCTGAAAAATACAGAAGCCGGGGGTACGACGTGAAATCGGCGGAGTGGATGAAGAGCTCCGCCGGGGACCGGTACCTGCAGCTGAAGTACAAACGGGATGTGAACGGGCTGATCACCTGGGGATATGCCGAGAAGACCGTCAAGAACGGATGGACCCTGGTGCTGGACTACCAGGTCTTCGGACGCGGGCTGCGGGACAAGGACCTGAACAGCGTCAAGAAGGCCGCGCGCACGGTCGCCTTCACGGAGACGATGGACCTGCCCTCCGTGACGAAGGGCACGCTGAGCTTCAGCGAGGTTCCGCCGACGGAGACCAACACCGGGACCTTCACCGTCGAGGGGACGACGACGCCCGGCGCCCACCTGATCGGCGTGGTGATGAAATACGCCAACCCGACGCCGAAGCGGATCGAGACCGACGCGAGCGAGAAGACCGGGAAGTTTAAGCTGAACATCAAGCTGGAGGGCGAGGGCGTCTGGCTGCTGACGCTGACGGCGGAAATGGACGGGAACACCATCGCCGAGCACGTCTTCGAGCCGACGACATACCAGCGTACGCTGCTGCCCGTCAGCCTCACGGAACCCGTGCCGGAGCAGTTCGAGAACGACGAGTTCGTGCTGACCGGAAAGACTTCCAAAGGCGTCAGCATCCAGTGCATCGTGACCGGCGGGGCGAAGGACTACGACAAATCCGCCCGGACCAACAACACCGGGAAATTTACCTTCAGGATTCCCACCGACACCCAGAGCGAATACCAGATCACCCTCGTGTTCCAGAAAAAGAACTACGAGACCCGGCGCTTCACCTGGACGGCCAACCGGACGCTGAGCGAGAACGACATCCGGAACCAGACCCGGGCCTCAGCCGTGAAGCCCGCGCACACGACCCTGATGCGGAAGATGGAATCCTACATGGGGCGCACCATGGGCTACAAGGTCTATATCACGGACATCCAGCACGTCGGGGACGAATATATCGTGACCGCCGCCATGACGAAGACCCGGAAGGGGACGATGAAGGACCTGATCGCCATCACCACGGGCGAGGAGCCCCAGTTTGTGGTGGGCAGCGAGCAGACGTTCTACGGAAAGCTGAGCGGAACCCACGAGATCCAGAGCGAAGAGGGCACGGAACAGATTCCGAGCTTTGAGCTGCTGTTCTGGGACTGAGCCCCCTGAATGGGGAAAGAAGACGCGGAGAAGAAAGACGACGCAGAAACGGAGAGGATTAAAGATGGAAAAGCTTCGTGCGGGCATTATCGGCGCGACCGGCATGGTCGGGCAGAGATTCATCTCGCTGCTGGCGAATCATCCCTGGTTTGAGATCAGCTGCCTGGCGGCGTCCGGCCGCAGCGCAGGCAAGAAATACACGGAGGCGGTCGGGGAACGCTGGGCTTTCCCGTGGGCCATTCCGGAGAAGGCTTCCGGCATGACGGTGCTGGACGCGTCGGACATCGACGCGGTGGCGGAAAAGGTGGACTTTGTGTTCTGCGCCGTGGACATGAAGAAGGACGAGATCCGCGCGCTGGAGGAAAGCTACGCGAAGCACGAGATTCCCGTGGTCAGCAACAACAGCGCCTGCCGCGGGCTGGAGGACGTGCCGATGGTCGTGCCGGAGATCAACGCGGCGCACCTGGGCGTGATTCCCACCCAGCGGAAAAGGCTGGGGACCGCGCACGGCTTCATCGCGGTGAAGCCGAACTGCTCCATCCAGAGCTACGTGCCCGCGCTGACCCCGCTACTGGACTTCCGGCCGACGGAGGTCTCCGTCTGCACCTACCAGGCGATCAGCGGCGCCGGAAAAACCTTCCGGACGTGGCCCGAGATGGTGGACAACGTGATCCCCTACATCGGCGGGGAGGACGAGAAGAGCGAGCAGGAGCCCCTGAAGCTGTGGGGCACCCTGCAGGACCGCGGGAACGGCCCGGTGATCGTGAACGCCGAGGCGCCCGTGATCAGCGCCCAGTGCCTGCGGGTAGCCGCCAGCGACGGGCATATGGCAGCGGTTTCCGTCCGTTTCGCCGAGAAGGTGAGCCGGGAGCAGATCCTGGAGAGATGGCGGAACTACGAAACGGAGGCCCAGCGGCTGGAGCTGCCCAGCGCGCCGAAGCCCTTCCTGCAGTACTTTGAGGATCCGAGCCGGCCGCAGACCCGGCTGGACCGGGATTTCCAGAACGGATTCGGCGTCAGCATCGGCCGGCTGCGGGAGGACCGGATCTTCGACTGGCGGTTCGTGTGCCTGAGCCACAACACCATCCGCGGCGCGGCGGGCGGCGGCATCCTGACGGCGGAGCTGCTGACCCGGAAGGGCTACCTGACATCCCGGAAATAAACCATCCGGCCTTCTCCAGCGGAGAGGGCCTTTTTTTCAGAGGTGCGGCATGACGGAAAAGGAACGGAAACAGCGGATTCTTCAGGCGCTTGAGGAAACCTACCCCGAGGCGGGGCCGGAGCTGAACTTTACCAATCCCTACGAAACGCTGATGGCCACCATCCTGTCGGCCCAGTGCACGGACCGGCAGGTGAACCGAGTGACGCCGGCGGTGTTCGCGCGGTACCCGGACGCCGAAAGCATGGCCCGGGCCGAGGTCGATGACCTTTTCCCGATGGTCCGGAGCTGCGGATTCAGAACCAAGGCGAAGAACATGATCGAGGCCTGCAGGATCATCAGCAGGGAGCACGGGGGACAGGTTCCCCGGACGATGGAGGAGCTGACCGCGCTGCCCGGGGTCGGGCGGAAAACGGCGAACGTCGTACTCTCCAACGCGTTCGGCATCCCCGCCTTCGCCGTCGACACCCACGTTTTCCGCGTCAGCAACCGGCTTGGGCTGTGCAGGGCGGACACGGTGGAGGAGACGGAAAGGCAGATGACCCGGCTGATTCCCCGGGAGAAGTGGGGCAGGGCACACCACTGGCTGATCTGGCACGGACGGAGAATCTGCAGCGCGCAGAAGCCCAAATGCGCGGAATGCCCGATGAAGGAATGGTGCAGGGAATATCAGAAGGCCGGCTCGAAATGAGCCGGCCTTTTCCATGCCCGGCGGGCGGGGTTCATCCTGCGGTCAGGCGCCCGTGCGCTCCAGCGCGGCGCGGGCGGAGGAGATTCCGTCCAGCGCGGCGGAGACGATTCCCCCGGCGAAACCGGCGCCCTCGCCCACGGGATAAAGCCCGGGGACGCCCGCCGCCTGGCGGGTTTCATCCCGGGGAATGCGGACGGGGGAGGAGGAACGGGTTTCCGGGGCTGTCAGCACCGCGTCCGGAAGGGCGAAGCCGCGCAGCTGGCGGTCCAGCGCCGGGAGGGCCAGCTGAAGGTTCCGCACGATATAATCCGGCAGCACCGCCCGCAGGTCCGAGGGAACGACGCCAGGCAGATAGGACGGCCGGACCGCGCCGAAGCCGACGGAGGGGCGGTTCAGGAGAAAATCCTCCAGGCGCTGGGCGGGCGCAAGGAAGGAGGGAGAGCCGGAGACGGGGTTCGCCGCGCGGAAGGCGGATTCCTCAATCCGCCGCTGGAGGAGGAAGCCCGCGAGGGGATGCGCGTCCCCGAAATCCTCGGGGCGGACGCCGACCAGCAGGGCGGAATTGCTGTTTTCCGCGTCCCGGGCGTGGAGGCTCATGCCGTTGACAACGACGCCCCCGGGCTCGGAGGCCGCGGCGATCACCTCGCCGCCGGGACACATGCAGAAGGTATAGACGCCCCGGCCGTCCGGGGTATGGCAGTTCAGCTTATAGGAAGCGGCGCCGAGCCGGGGATGGCCCGCAAAGGACCCGTACTGGCCTCGGTCGATGAGCTCCCGGGGATGCTCGATGCGCAGGCCGATGGCAAAGGGCTTCTGCTCCATGGGTACGCCGTCGGCGAAGAGGCCGCGGACGGTGTCGCGGGCGGAATGCCCGATGCAGAGGAAAACCGTGTCCGTGAGAATCTCCCGCTCCTCTCCGTCGCTGCGGACGCGGGCGCCCGCAACCTGCCCCTGACGGAGGATAAGACCCTCCAGCCGCGTCTCAAAGAGCACTGTTCCGCCCAGCGAGAGAATCTCGCGGCGGATGGAGGCAACAACGGGACGGAGACGATCCGTGCCGATATGCGGCTTCGGATCGGTCAGGATCTGCTCCGGGGCGCCGTGGGAAACAAAGGTATCCAGGACGTCGCGAAGCCACGGAGATTTGACCCCGCAGGTCAGCTTGCCGTCGGAAAAAGCGCCGGCTCCGCCCTCGCCGAACTGGACGTTCGATTCCTCGTCCAGCAGGCCGCTCTGCCGCATGCGGGAGACATCGGCCGCCCGCTGATCCACCGGCCGGCCGCGCTCGATGAGCAGGGGCTTCGCTCCGGCACGGGCCAGGGTCAGGGCGCAGAAAAGCCCGGCGGGACCCGCGCCGACCACCAGCGGCGGCCGAGAAAAGCGGGCAGGCGGCAGGGGCGCGGCCGGCGCGGACACGACCGGCGCGAGATTCCGTTGCCTCCGCAGCAGGGCGGCCTCATCGGAAACGGCCAGGTCCAGGCTGAGGACGAAATGCACATCGGACTTGTCCCGGGCATCCACGCTGCGCCGGACCAGGGTAAAGGAAAGAAGCCGGCCCGGAGACAGGCCAAGCTTCCGCTCAATCAGCCTCCGGAGGGAGGCCTCGGAATAATCCAGCGGGACAGCCAGATTGGAAAGACGCAGCATGCTTACTCCTTTGAAAACGGCAGGGCGGGGTCAGGGCTGATGCCAGCGCAGGGAAAGGGGATCGGTGAAGGCGCGGGGCGGGTAGCGGACATCGGTCAGCTCCAGCCCCTGCGGCGGCGCGGTCATCCCCAGATCCAGGCGGCTGCCCGTCCGAAGCGCCGTGGAAAAGGCATCCTCCGGGAGGCGGCCCAGGCCGATCTCCACCGCCGTGCCGGCGATGATGCGCACCATGTTGTAGAGAAAGGCGTTGCCGGAGACGACGAGGATCAGCCAGCTTCCGTCCCGGGTGAGCTCCGCGCGCTCCAGAGTGCGGACCGTCGTCTTTGCCGTTCCTCCCGCCGCCTGAAAGGCGGCGAAGTCATGCGTGCCGGTCAGGCAGGCCAGGGAGGCGCGCATGCGCCGATCGTCCAGGGGCACCGGGACATGCCAGCTGAGGCAGCGGTACAGGGCGGTGCCGTGGCGCGCGTTCCAGATCCTGTAGGTATAGGTCTTTCCGCATGCGAGAAAGCGCGCGTGAAAGCCTTCGGGCACTTCCCGGCCTGCGGTGACCCGGACGTCCGGCGGGAGAAGGTTGTTCAGCACAAAGGGATATTTCTCCGGCGGGATGGAGACGTCCGTATCAAAATGGACCCGCTGGGCAAGCGCGTGGACGCCGGCGTCCGTACGGGAGGAACCGGTGACCCCGGACGGGGAAGCTCCCGCCCGCTGCAGCGCCTCCTCCAGCACCTGCTGGACCGCGAGGCCGTTCTGCTGCCTCTGCCAGCCGGCATAGCGGGTTCCGTCATATTCAACCGTCAGCAGAATTCTCATGTCAGAAAGATGCCCTCCAGAACGATCAGACCGATCAGCGCCGCCATGACGGCCAACGCCAGGCCGTCCGCCCGGGTCAGGCGGAGGACGCGGAAACGCGTGCGCCCCTCGCCGCCGTGATAGCAGCGGCTCTCCATGGCCATGGCCAGATCCCCGGCCCGGCGGAAGGCGGAAACGAAGAGCGGCACCAGCAGGGGCACCATGGAGCGGGCCCGGCGGACCAGATTGCCGCTCTCAAAGTCCGCGCCGCGGGCCATCTGGGCCTTCATGATTTTATCCGTCTCATCCAGAAGGGTCGGAATGAACCGAAGGGCGATGGTCATCATCATCGCGAGCTCATGGGCGGGGAAATGAATCTTCTTCAGGGGACTGAAGAGCAGCTCCAGCGCGTCCGACAGGGAGACGGGGGAGGTGGTGAGCGTCAGGAGGGAGGTTCCCATGACCAGGAAGACGAGGCGCAGGGAGTAGAAGGCCGCCTGGCGCAGCGCCTCCCGGGTGAGGGTGATCACCCAGAAATGAAGCAGGACCGTTTCCCCGGGGGTAAAGAACAGATTCAGAAGAAAGGTCAGGATCAGAATCAGCCGCAGCGGGCGCAGCCCCTTCAGCAGCATTCCGAAGGGAATCCGCGCCAGGCGGGAGACCAGGAAAATGAAGCCGAAAAGCAGGACATACCCCGCGGCCGTATGCGCCAGGAAGACCGCGACGATGAAGGCGAGGGTCAGGATCAGCTTCACCCGGGGATCCAGCCGGTGGATCGGACTGTCGACCGGGAAATACTGGCCCATGGTGATGTCGCTCAGCATGCGTTCCCCTCCTTCCACAGGCGCAGGAGGCAGCCGCGGAGCTCCTCCATCCGGTAAAGATCCGGAGGCAGGTCATAGCCCCGCTGCCGGAGCGCGGCGCAGAGCCGCGCGGCTTCCGGGACGTCCAGCCCCACGGAACGCATCAGCTCCGGCCGGCCGAAGATCTCCCGCGGGGTTCCGTCCGCCGCGAGCCGGCCCTCGGACATGACCAGCAGCCGGTCCGCCAGGCGGGCCATATCCTCCATGCTGTGGGAAACCATCAGCACCGTCGTGTGATCCCGGGCGCGAAGCTCCTCCAGCATGGTCAGGATCCGGTCCCGGCCCCGGGGGTCCAGCCCCGCCGTCGGCTCATCCAGGATGAGTACCTCCGGCTCCATGGCCAGGACACCCGCGATGGCGACCCGGCGCATCTGGCCGCCGGAGAGCTCGAAGGGGCTGCTTTCTGCGTACTTTGCGTAGTCCAGATGGACGCTCTCCATCGCCCGGCGGACCCGGCGGTCGATTTCATCCGCAGGAAGGCCCATATTCTTCGGGCCGAAGGCGATGTCCCGGGCGACCGTCTCCTCAAAAAGCTGATACTCCGGATACTGGAAAACCAGGCCGATCCGCCGGCGCAGGGCGCGGCGGTCCACCTTTTCCCCGTTCAGGTCCTCCCCGTCAACCAGCACCTGGCCGGAGGTGGGCTTCAGAAGCCCGTTCAGATGCTGGACGAGGGTCGACTTTCCGGAACCCGTGTGGCCGACGATTCCGACGAATTCCCCCTCACGGACGGTGAAGGAGATATCGTCGAGCGCGACCGTCTGCAGGGCGGTGCCCTTCGCGTAGGCATGGGTCAGATGGCGGACTTCAATGGACAAAGCCGTTCCACCTCCTTCACCAGATCATCCACGGTCAGGATTCCTTCCCGCAGGGGCATGCCCTCCCGGCGAAGGTCCGCCGCGAGGGAAGTCATGCGCGGGACATCCAGGTGCAGCGCGCGCATCCCCTCCACATCGCTGAAAACCTCCCGGGGTATTCCTTCCTTCACAATGCGGCCGTCGGAAACGACGAGGATCCGGTCCGCAAGGGCCGCCTCCTCCATGAAATGGGTGATCCAGACGACCGTGATGCCCTTGTTCCGGTTCAGGTCGCGGATCGTTTCCAGCACATCGCGCCGGCCGGAGGGGTCCAGCATGGCCGTCGCCTCATCCGCGATCAGCACCGAGGGTTCCATCGCCAGAATCCCGGCGACGGCGACCCGCTGCTTCTGACCGCCGGAAAGCTGATGGGGCGCGGAATCCGCGTACCGGCTCATGCGGACGGAGGCCAGGGCAGACTCCACGCGGGGATACATTTCCT
This sequence comes from uncultured Clostridia bacterium, assembly GCA_947166705.1. Classification (GTDB taxonomy): domain Bacteria; phylum Bacillota; class Clostridia; order Christensenellales; family Aristaeellaceae; genus Aristaeella. Next base: position 45,889 of record CAMVFE010000012.1, on the reverse strand, counting down.
CCGCGGGGACGCCCAGATTCTCCAGCCCGAAGGCGACATCCTCCTTGACGACGGTAGCGACGATCTGATTGTCCGGATTCTGGAAGATCATGCCGGCGCGGCGGCGGATTTCCCAGACGAATTCCTCCCGGGAGGTATCGTAGCCGCAGACGACCACCCGGCCCTCCGAGGGCAGGTAAAGCGCGTTCAGCAGCTTGGCCAGGGTGGACTTTCCGGACCCGTTATGGCCGAGGACTGCGACAAATTCCCCCTCCCGGACGATGGCGGAAGCTCCGGAGAGCGCCGGGGAGGAGGCGCCTTCATAGGTATAGGCGGCATCTTCCAGTTGAATCCGAACCTGTTTTTCTTCCATACACATAAACCCTTTCAAAGGCCGGGTACATGATACGGCCAGGGGCCGTACCGGGCCGGGGACCCTGCGCGGTCAGGGCAGGGAAACATCAATGCAGTGAATCTGAGGCGGGCAGAGAAACCGGGCGGGGATCACAGAGGTTCCCGCTCCGTTGGAGATCAGCAGGTCGGAGCGGTTTTCCACCATCCAGCCGTGAAGATAGCGGTCCTCCACGTCCCCGGCGATATTCAGCAGATCGGAGAAGCCCCAGATCTGTCCGCCGTGCGTGTGGCCGAAGAGCGCCAGATCGAACCAGCCCAGCTTTCCGCTGCGGTCCTCCGCACGGTGGGCGGAGGGAATGACGGAAGGATTGTGGGACAGGAAAATGACATAGTCCTCCACGGAGGTCCGCGCGGCCAGGGAGGTCAGCGCCGGCTTCCCGGTCTGGACATCATCCAGGCCGGCAACCTGAATCATGCTGGTCCCGATCCGCACGGGAACGACGTCGTTCACCAGCGGCGTCACGCCGGCGTCCCGCATGGCGTCGGTGACGACGGCGCGGGCCAGGTCATCCACCCCGTGGTCCGCCTCTCCGAGAACGCCGAGCATCGCGTAGCGCACATGGAGGGAAGACAGGCGGCGGTAGAAGGCGGCCGCGTCCTCCGGCGAGTCCCCGATATCCCCGCCGAAAAGGATCAGATCGGGCTTCAGGCCGTTGATCGTGGAGACCAGGGCCTGAACCCGGCTGTCCGGGAAGAAAAAGCCGTAGTGAATATCGGAAACATAGACGATCCGCAGATGCCCGATGTCCGACGGGAGATTATCCGAGGTCAGGGCATGGCGGTCCACCCGGATATACATCGCGTCCAGAAAGGGCAGAGCCGCCAGGAGCGCCAGGAGAACAGCCAGAATGATCCAGGTATTCCTCCTGCGGCGGGACCGCTTCATATGCCGGGAACGATAACGGGAAGAGGCAGAGGAGGAGACCGTCCAGGGAACGGAGGACGCGTGCTTCCCACGATACTCGTTCATCAACAGCACCCCCTTCCTCAAAACTGATACACAAACAAAACCCGGCCTGCCGGGACAGGTGATATTTTACACGAAAAACGGGAAGACTTCAAGGAAAACAAAGGACGGGGAACGATCCGGAGACAGGCGGGAAAACGCCCGGGAGGCCGGAAAAGGGCACGGGAGAAGGACCCGGGAGCGGCCGGAAGGACGCGGGGGATACCGAAAAAGAACAGAATTAAAAAAAACAAAATTAAATGTTACATTTCAGTCACGAAAAGCGACGGGAAAACGAGCGGAATGATGGGAACGATTGCTTAAAAGCGTTGAAAACAAAGGAATTGATGAGCATTTCATAAATTTGACAAAAACGGGGGAGAAGGGTACAATAGGCTTATCCATTTATTCCTATGGGAAAATGCTGATCAGGAGGATGGAGCAATGATGAAGAAATGGCTGAAAAAGGGCCTGGCCGTGCTGGCCGCGCTTTGGGTCATGGCCGCCGCGCTCCCTGCCGCGATGGGCGGAGCGCCTGAAGAGGAAAGCCTGCAGATCTACCTGCAGCGGCTGGACGAGGAAGCCATGCCGACGGATTTCTACGCGGCGCCCGTGGAAGGCCAGGAGGATACCTGGTGGGTTTATGTGCCGGAGGATCAGCTGGACAACCTGCAGCTGATGGTTTCCGACCCGAACCACGCCTATCTGTTTACCCCCGGAAGCGGCGAATACCTGACCGGGGTTGCCGACGCCGGGCTGTCGCTGGACGGGCCGTACGTCACCATCCTGCTGACGGATCCGGAGACCGGTGAGCAGCGGACCGTCCTGCTCTATATCTCCACGCAGGCCCCGCAGCCCGTCATTACGCCGGAGCCTACGCCGGAATCGACCGAGGAACCGACGGAAGAGCCGACACCGGAGCCCACGCCGGAAACGACGAAAGAGCCGACGCCGGAGCCCACACCGGAACCGACGGAAGAGCCGACGCCGGAGCCCACGCCAAAACCGACGAAAGAGCCCACGGAGGAGCCGACGCCGGAACCCACGCCGAAACCGACGAAAGAGCCCACGGAGGAGCCGACGCCGGAACCGACCGAGGAACCGACGAAAGAGCCCAAGGAGACGAGGCCGGAACCAACCAAGGAACCGACGGAAGAACCCACGGAGGAGCCGACGGAGGAGCCCACTGAAGAGCCGGCTCCGGAAACGATTGCGCTGACGGTCGGGGAACCCACCGAGGAACCGAAGGAAGAGCCGACGGAGGAGCCCGCCGAGGAACCGACGGAAGAGCCGACACCGGAACCGACCGAGGAACCTACGCCGGAACCTACGGAAGAACCGACCGAGGAGCCTCCGGCCGAGACCCCGATTCCGAAGGGGACGATGATCAACCGCTTTGCCCAGACCAACAAGAGCGTGCGCTTCCGCGAAAAGAAGAGCACCAAGTCTGCGATCAAGAAGGATCTGAAGGCCAAGGAGTACGTCTACGCCCTGCGGGAGGAAACCAGCGACAAGAACGAGGACTGGATCGCGGTTCTCTATAATAATGAGTTCGGATACGTGATGAGCCAGTATCTGGACGTGCTGTCCCAGGCGGACAGCGACATCGTGATGGCGGATCCCGCGCTGACACCGATTCCGCCCATGACGGAAAACGAGCTGGACGCGCTGGCTTCCCCGGGACAGACGCCGGCACCGGTTCCGGAAACGGAGCCTGAACCGGAGATCCCGTCCGACGCGGAACTGATTGCGAAAAACGGCGAAGCGGGCGGGGAAGAAGAGACACCCGAAAACGGGGAGAATCTTCCGCCGGAACCTGAAAACGGCGGACAGAATGAGCCCGGCGGGGAGGGAACGCAGGAGTTCAACACCGGCGTGACCGAAACGCCCATCCCCATGGGCGAGATGATCAACCGTTTCGCCCGGACCAACGGATCCGTCCGACTCCGGACAGACAAGAGCACGAAGTCGACCGTCAAGAAAAACCTGAAGGCGGGCGAAGTTCTCTACGCGCTGCGGGAAGAGACGGGGAACGATGACAACAACTGGATGGCGGTGCTGTACAAGGGCAACATCCGTTACGTCGTGAGCAGCTACCTGGACGTGATGACCCAGGCTGAGAGCGATGCCCTGATGGCGCTCGAACCGACGCCGATCCAGCCGATGACGCTGGACGAGCTGAACGCCGCGCGGGGCCTCCAGCCGACGGAGCCGACGGAGGAACCTTCTGAGGAGCCGTCGGAGGAGCCGCAGGAGACCGAGAAACCGACGCCCGCGCCCACGGAGGAGCCGGAGGAAACCGCAACGCCCGAGGTGACCGAGACGCCCACGCCGCTGCCCACTGAGGAGCCGGAACCGACCGAGGAACCGACGGAGAAACCCACCGAGGAACCGACGCAGGAACCCACGGAGAAGCCGACCGAGGAACCGACGGAGGAACCCACGGAGAAGCCCACTGAGGAGCCCACGGAGAAACCCACTGAGGAGCCCACGGAGAAACCGACCGAGGAGCCCACCGAGAAGCCGACGGAAGCCCCGACGGAGGAACCCGCGGCTGCGACGGACACGCCCGCGCCGACGACGGAAGCGCCCAGGCATACGGCGGAGCCCCCGCAGATCAGCGGATACGGAATTACCATCGGCGACGGCGCGTATGTGCGCAACTGGCCGAGCTCCGACAGCGTAATCATCGACGAGCTGCCGGGAAATCAGGTGGTCTTTGTCAACGCGCAGATCTACGTCGACGGCGTCGCGTGGCATCAGGTCCGGTACAACCAGATCGACGGATACATCCGGGCCGACATGCTGAGGATGATGGGAGAGAGCGAGGTGCTCGCCTATCTGAACGAGCGGAACGCCACGGCGGAACCGACGGCCGTGATCACCGTTCAGCCCTACGACGGAAACAGCCTGAGCAGCTACGGATACACCACGACATCCGTCAATTTCCGGGAAAGCGCCAGCATGACAGCCGCCCGGATTCGCCAGCTGAAGAAATACGCGCTGTGCCTGGTGCTGGGCAGCGCGGAGACGAGCGACGGCGTCTGGTATCGCGTCAGCTATGACGGAAAAACCGGATATATCAAGGGCGACTACTTCAAGCAGATGACTATCTCGGAGTGGGAAAGCTTCCTGGGTTCCCCGAATTATCTGGAGGGCCTGCGGAACAACGCCGGAACCAGCTCCGGAAACAGCGGAAACAGCAGCGGAAACAGCAGCGGCGGCAGCAAGAACACGGTCGTTTCCGCGGAGGACCAGAAGGTCAGTACCTGGACCAACCCGGAGAGCGGGATCCTGGTGAGCTACGAGCCCTTCGATCCCTTCGCGACGCCGGCGCCCCTGGCGACGGAAGCGCCCACCGAATACCTGGATAATCTGGTGAAGGAAGTGCAGGACGGTACGGTGACCCGGGAGCAGCTGGAAGGGCTGCTGAACGCCAGATACCAGGGCGAGGCGGATCAGGAAACCCGGGTGGCGGAAGGCCTGACCTATATCCAGGAGAAGCTGGGCGAGGAGGAACCCACGGATACGCCCGAGCCGACCGGGGAACCGCTGGCCACCGTTGAACCCCAGCCGACCGAGGAGACCGGGGACGGATTCCCCTGGTGGGGGCTGATCATCGGCCTGGCTGCGCTGATCGGACTGGGCGGCGGCGGATACGTCTGGTATACTTCCGTGAAGAACAAGCGCCGGGAAGAGGAAGCCGCGGCCCGGAAGAAGGCCGCCCAGGCAAGGCAGCGCGCCCAGACGCCCGGCGGAACCCGCCCCGCGGGGAGCGCCTTTGGAAATGCGGGCGGACAGCCGGGAGCGAACCGCCCCGCGGGCAATACCCCGGGAAGCGCCGGACAGCCCGGCGCGAACCGTACCCCGGGAAGTACGGCGGGCAGCGCGGCGGATCCCTACCGCAGGCCGACGGCCGGCACTCCGGGAGGAACGCCCCTGAACCGTACCGGTAACTACACGGCCCAGAACGGCCGGACGGAAATCGCGCCTACCCGGCCGCAGCATCCGTCCTACCAGGCGCCGAATTCCTACCAGGGACAGAAGGCCAACCCCTACGCCCGGCGGGAAAGCGGAAGCGAATGGGAGGACGAGCCGGACTACTCAGCATCCTTCCGACCGAAGGGCTCGTCCGGGAACACCATGCCGGGAGCTTCGCGCCGCAGAAGGACCGAACGGGACGGCGCGGAACAGAAGGAAAATGAATTGCACAAGGATGTCGAACTCTGAAATGAGTAAGGCATGAAATCCGGAAAGGAGAACCGCAGGGTTCTCCTTTCCTTTTGCCCGTGCGGACCGTTTCAGATCCCGGGACGCGAAGACCGCGCGGCGCCTGCCGGGAACGACAGCCCGGTGCCGGAGATTCCTCGCAAAAAGCGGGAAAGGATCAATTGCACCGGGCGAAACAAAGTGATATAATTCTCCCATCGTGAATCGGGAGGGTGAAGCAATGAGCGCGCAGAAGCAGGGAACGAAGGGACGCGCAACGAGAATGGCCGCGCTGGTGATCGCCGGCGTGATGGTTTTTTCCGTCATCGCGGCGGCGATCCTGAGCCAGGTCTGGTAATTGCTTTCAGAAAGAGGGGAGAGGCGGATGGCCGGCAAGGGACGAAGAGGCATGACTTTCGGGACAGCTTTCATGCTCGTATTTACCGCGGTTGTCCTGGCCGCTTCCCTCTTTGTGATTTTCCGCCTTTCCGGCGGAGAGAGGGTTGACCTGTCCCGCCTCGGGAGGCAGGAAATTGCTGAAACCCTGCCCGCGGGACCGTGACAGGAAAGCGGGAACGGAAACAGAAAGGGAAGAACAGGGATCCGATGAAAAAGAAAAGAAATATCAGCGTACTGTGGGTTTTCGCGGCGCTTATGGCCGCGGCGATGGCCTTCCTGGTTGCCTCTCCCACGCTGTCCTGAGATCAACCGGAACCGGAGAAAGGAACGAAAACGATGATGAAGAGGCTGCTGTCGGTTCTTGTGGCGCTGGCCTGCCTGGCGGGAATTGCCCAGGCGGCGGATATCTCCGAAATCCGCGGCTTTGACAAGGAGCAGAAGGAGGAGTACCAGTATCTGCTGCTGGGCACCTATCCCTACAAGGAGGATGGGACGGAAGCGCCGCTGAAATGGCGCATCCTGTACCGGGAGGGGGACGTTGTCACCCTGATGACAGAGGACATTATCGACAACATGCAGGTCATGTTTGTCGACAATTATGTGGACGGGGTCAAGAAGAAGAGATTCCCCAAGAAGCAGGAATTCACGGAGACGGACCTGTATGCCTGGGTCAACAGCGAGATGGCCGACACTATCCTGAAGAACCAGGACTTCAGCGAGGCGATTGTTCTCCATGAAGGAGACCGGTTCTACATCATGAGCTGGGCTGAGCTGATGAATACGGATTACGGTTTTCCGCATACCAAATCCGGCAACACGGTGGAGCAGGAGGGCGAGGTGGCCGTCGCTGCGGCCAAGTACCGCAAAGGATACGGTACACCCTACGCAAAGAAGAAAATCCTGTATCCGGACTGGAAGAATGAGCGGAACAAGAACTGGAACAAGCTCTTCCAGTTTGCCGAATACGGCGGATCATCCCCCTACTGGACGACCAAGATGCGCCCCAATACGAAGCAGACGGGCATCGTCGGCGGGAACGGCCACCTGAGCTGGGGCGGACAGGGCGACGTGCAGAAGGGCGTCCGCCCGGGCGTGATGGTGGACCTCAGCAAGCTGCAGATCACCGGGGGGGACGGCTCGCCGGATAAGCCCTGGGTTATGGAGATGAAATAATCAAAGGCGCAGGAAGGCGAAATCCTGTTTTCTCATCGGGGTAAGGGAACAGCGCGCCGGGGAGGCCTCAATCCCCTTCATCCAGAAGGGCGGGACGGGGATCCGCCCCGTCGGGCAGGATCCGGTAATCCCGCAGGAAGACGCCGCGGGTATGGCGCGTCCACAGCGCGAAGGCCGGAGCAGGGCCGACGGAATCGATCATGTGGGCATCCGGATAGCAGCCCCGGAAATCGGAATATGATTCGGGCGCGGGCGCCGGGCCCTGCCAGGCATACTGGCGCAGATCAATCTCATCAAACACAATATCTTCGATCGTGCCCCCGGGGATACCCATCAGATAGGATCCCCGGGGGCCATTGTGATCACCCCGTATGCCTGAGAACAGCACCCGACGCAGCCGGCCGACGCCGGGACGGGGATCGCCCGGCCTGACCCGGCCGCGGTCCTCCAGACGGAGGAAAAAGGGGCTCCAGGCCCGGGTGATCCGCAGGCCGGAGAGCCAGAAATCCTCCAGCGTACCGCCGTCCGCGATCTCCAGGGAAACGCCGCTGTCCGCGCAGGGATGCTTGAGACCGGAGGGATCCTCCGCCAGGCCGCCGACGCGGCAGTTCCGGATCAGCACGCGGCGGAAATCCCCCTGGGTGTCGGTGCCCACCTTGACGGCATTGCAGGCGGAATAAAAATCGCAGTCCTCCACCAGGACGCCGGACAGCTCCCGCCGGGAAGCGCCCTTGAAGCAGAGCGCATCGTCCCCGCTGGATACGCGGCACCCGCGGACGACCACATTCCGGCAGCCGTCAATATCCATGCCGTCATTGTTGAAATTCGCGTGGTTGCGGACGGTAAGATCCTCGATCAGGAGATCCTCGCAGTTCAGGTAGTTCTGCATCCAGCAGGCGGCATCCTTCAGGGTCAGGCCGCTGACATGCACCCGGCGGCAGTCGATGACGCGGAGAAGGAAGGGACGCCCGGGCGTTCCCGCGGCTGTCTCCTCACCCGGAAAATGCCGGGGGCTTCCCTGGCCGTCAATCACGCCCGCGCCCCGCAGCGCGATGTCCGAGCAGCCTTCCGCGAAGATCAGGGACTGATGCATGCCCATGGACGTGTCCTGCACGGTCAGGCGCGCGGCATGATGCTCGGGATAATCCGCCAGGTCCGTGCTGCCCAGCAGCCGCGCGCCGGCGCAGATTTCCAGGCAGACGCCCGAGCGAAGCACCAGGGTTCCGCTGAGGTAATCCCCGCGGGTCAGGCGCACGACGCCGCCGGAGAGGGAAGCCCGGTCGATGGCCCGCTGGATCGCCGGGGTGGCCTTCCGCCCCGGAGAAAAGCCGTAGTCCTCCGGGAGAAAGACGCGCTCCGAGACCTGCCAGGGGCGGAGACGCCGCGTCAGCTCCTCCGCCATGCCCGACAGGGAGGCCTGAAGGGGAGAACACCAGGCGGGCAGGGCGCCGTTTTCCGGAACCGAATAAAGACCTTTCACCGATACCGCCTCCTTTTCATTCGATGGCGACGCTGCGCAGGATTTCGCCGCCCTCTGAGACAATCAGACGCCGGCCACAGTCAAAGACGCCGAGCGGCTTTCCGCCCAGAGCGGCCTCCGCCCGGACGCCGTCGCTGCGGATCGTACACCGGAGGCCGGAAAAGAGCGCCTCATATTCGTAGGCCCTGCCGCTGCCCAGGCTGAACCAGATACGGCCCAGATGCGGGTGGATACCGAAATGATGGGCGATGTATTCCAGACAGGCGAGCAGGGTGGGCCCGTAGGCGTCCTGCACCGGCTGTCCGCTGTCCGCGGCCACGGGGGTATGGGTGACGGCGTGGACCAGGGACGGGCGCCCCGTGAAGGGGTCGAACTGCTGGGTGAAGCGCAGGCCGTTTTCCGAAACGGCAGCGATCAGCTTTTCCCCGAGACGGGTGACCAGACGGTGCCAGCCGTAATTTTCCAGGGCCAGGATGGCCCGCTGATAGGTGAGGCCCTCCGGCTGGCCGCTCCAGTTATTCTCCGGCGCGTTTCGGAAAGCCGGATCATTCGCGGCCACGCTGGGCAGCGGGAAGGGCGTCCAGAATTCCGCGGGATTCAGGAGATGCTCCCGGACAAAGCGGTCCGCCATGGCGCGGGAGACGCTGCCCCAGTACATGCAGCGCAGGGTGTTGTGGCAGAGGATATCGACGGTTTTTCCGCTGTGATCCCGGTCATAGAGCGCGCCGCGCCGGGAGTCCCACAGCCGGCGCCGCAGCGCGGCCGCCACGGCCGCTCCCTTCCTGTTCCAGGACTCCGCCTCCTCCGGACGCCCCAGCAGGCGGCTGATTTCGGCCAGGGTATACCGGGCGGCGCAGCTCCAGCTCGTCACGTCCATGGAGGCCATCGGCACGACCTGATATCCCCGGGGCGGTTCGTCGCTTTCCCACCAGCAGGGGGCGTCCCCGTAACGCAGGGCGAGATCCTCGCCCGTATCGTAGACGCAGAAGGAATACAGGAGCCCGCTGTCATCCAGGCTGCGGGTTTTCCACAGGCAGGCATCAAACCGGACCAGGCAGTCCCGAAGGCGGAGGAGCCAGCCGGAGTCCCGGCCGAGCAGATAATACAGGTTCAGCGCGGGGAAGGGAAAACAGAAGCCCTGGTACTTGTCAAACTGGGGCTCCACCCGGCCGTCCGAGAAGCGGATGGAGCCGGGAAGCCGCCCGTCCGCCCGCTGATGTTCCATGAAGAGGGAAATATTGTTCCGGGCTGCCTCAGGATTCCGGAGCGCGTACATTTCCCCGCCCATGGGCTGGGTTTCCAGCCAGATCTTTTCATAGCCGCCGCCCTCCACCAGCACCGTGCGGCCGCCGAAGGAGCGAAGATTGGCGAGGCAGCCCTTTTCCGCGGCCTCGTACACCCGCCGGAGGACGGGATCCTCCGTATGAAAGGAAACGCCGGTTTCAGGCAGCATGGCCCTTTCCTCCTGTCCGTTGCCGATGACCGTTTATCAGTCCGCTCATCCTGTCCAATTTCATATGCTGACGGTCCTGTTCTGACGGATACCATTCTACCAGATCCGCCCCGAAACGCACAGGCGCAAAAATTCTGCATATGCGGAAAAATGGCCGGAAGGCTGAAAAAACGGGGAATGTGCGAAAATTTCGCTTCTTCCTTTCCGCCTGCCCTACGGGGTAGAATCCGGGTGAAAAGCAACCAGATTCACAGGCCCCTGGAAAATGGGAAGGAGGGTTCCGGAACATGCGAGCAATCCCTGCAGCCGGAAAGGGAAGAGGAGGCGGCATCCGCCGCCGCGCGGCCCTTGAGGTCCGGCGCGACTGGCAGCTGTGGGCGCTGCTGATGCCCGCGCTGGCTTTCTTCATCGTGTTCTGCTACTTCCCGATGTACGGCGTGCAGATTGCCTTCCGGGACTATAAGGCGGCCTTCGGCATCACGGGAAGCAAGTGGGTCGGGCTGAAGTATTTTATAAAGTTTTTCAGCAGCTATTACTGCGGAAGGATGTTTGCCAACACCTTCCTGCTGAACCTGTTCGGGCTCATCTTCGGGTTTCCCGTGCCCATCCTGCTGGCGATCATGCTCAACCAGCTGAACAGGAAACGGTTCAGGGGCTTTGCCCAGACGGCGATCTACGTACCCCATTTCATCTCCACGGTGGTGCTGGCGGGAATGATTTACCTGTTCTTCTCGCCGACCAACGGCATCGTGAACCACCTGATCACCGCGGCGGGAGGCAGGAGCATCTACTTTATCATGGAACCGGGATGGTTCCGGCCCCTGTTCATCGGATCCGAAATCTGGCAGAACGCCGGATGGAACACCATCCTGTACATCGCGACGCTGACCAGCATCGATCCCCAGCTGTACGAGGCCGCCACGATCGACGGGGCGACCCGGTGGGAAAAAATCCGGCACATCGACATTCCGCACCTGATTCCCATCGCGGTGATGATGCTGATCCTGAACTGCGGGTCGCTCCTGTCCTCCAACACGGACAAGGCCCTGCTGCTTCAGACCAGCGGCAACATGGCCACCTCCGACATTCTGGGGGTGTACGTGTACAGCGTGGGAATCGCGGCAACCAAAGCGCAGTATTCCTACGCTTCCGCCATCGGCCTGTGCCTCAACGTCATCAACTTCGCCATTATCCTGCTGGTCAATGCCATCTCCCGCAGGATGAGCGATATCAGCCTGTTCTGAGAAAGGAGGGAGCCGGGCATGATCTCCGCTGCGGCAAAAGGCGGGACGCGGATCCGGGAAACCCGCAGGGACCGGATCTTCAACGCCGTGAACCTGGTTTTCTGGACTCTGGTCCTGCTGATCGTCCTTTACCCCCTGTGGCTGATTCTGATCGCTTCCGTGTCCGACCCGGACGCGGTGCTGCAGGCGCGGGTCCTCCTCTGGCCGGTGGACTTCTCCCTCATGGGGTATGAAGCCGTCTTCCAGTATACCGAGCTGTGGGGAAGCTATGCCAATTCCGTATTCTACACGCTGGCGGGATCCGCCCTGAGCGTGGTGGTGACCCTGGCGGCTGCCTACGCGCTGAGCAGGCGCTTTGCGGGGAAAAAGCTCGTGAACCTGGCGATCACCTTCACCATGTTCTTCTCCGGCGGCCTGATCCCCATCTTCCTGAATGTGAGGGACCTGGGCCTGTACAATACCCGCAGCGTCATGATCCTGATGAACCTCGTCTCCGTCTGGAACCTGATGGTGGCGCGCACCTACATTCAGACCAGCATCCCCAACGAGCTGTACGAAGCGGCGGTCATGGACGGGGCCAGCCACTTCACCTACTTCTTCCGCTGCGTGCTGCCCCTTTCCGGCACCATTATCGCCGTGCTGTCCGTCTACTACGGCGTGGCCCGGTGGAACGACTACTTTACCGGGCTTGTGATGCTGCGGGACCGGAACCTGTATCCGCTGCAGCTGGTGCTGCGCGAAATCCTCGCTTCCCTCACATCCACCGGTTCCTCCGACACCTTCTTCGCCGCCTACGCGGACAACCTGGGCGGCCTTCAGGAGGCGCTGCGCAAGGCGGAGGTTGCCAAGTACTGCTGCATCGTGGTTTCCACCGTCCCCGCCGTGCTGCTGTATGTGTTCATGCAGAAGTACTTCGTGAAGGGCGTGATGATCGGCTCGCTGAAGGGCTGACGTTAAATATGGGCCGGGGGCCCTGAAAAATAAAGGAGGTATCCCCATGAAGAAACTCATTTCCCTGCTTCTGGCGGCATGCATGCTGCTGGGCGCCGGCGCGGCGCTCGCCGAGGAGAAGGTGGAGCTGACCGCCTTCCAGTACGCGCTGGAAAACCAGAACACCGACTTCAACGGCCTCTGGTTCTTCGATGAACTGGAGAAAAAGACCAACACCCACGTGACCTTCGACATGGTCAAGGACGCGGACTGGGCGACGAAGTCCAACCTGATGTTCGGCGTGCCGGACAAAATGCCCGACATGATCCTGCGCCACGCCGTGGACGTGGAGGAATACGGCGTGACCCAGGGGCTGCTGCTTCCGCTGGATGAGTATCTGACGGAAGAGATCATGCCCAACTACGTCAGCCGCCTGAACATCAACCACGCGGGCGATTCCATCCCGGCCAGCGACGGCCATACCTACTTCATCGGATTCCTGATGGCTCAGAATGTCAACCACACCGGCACCTGGTACGTCAACCAGAAGGAACTGGACAAGCTGAACATGGAAGCGCCGAAGACCATCGAGGAAGTGACCGCGATGCTGCGCGCCATGAAGGCGGACGGAATCACCTGGCCCTTCTCCGCCTCCTACACCCAGTTCGGCCCGGAGACGATCTGGAACCAGTTCGCTTCCTTCGGCGTGCCGGAAAACACCTACTACTACTTTATCGACGAGAATGACAAGGTGCAGTTTACCGCCGCCCAGGACGGCTGGCGCGCCTGCGTTGAATGGCTGCACTCCCTGTACGAGGAAGGGCTGATGGATCCGGAATCCCTGACCCAGGACAGCAACCTCTGGGCGAACAAGGTAAACAACGGAGAGGTCGGCTACTTCTGCTACCTGCGGCTGATCAACACCGCCATCGCGGCTGAGAACGTGCCCAATTTCAAGTCCATCCTGCCCCCCGCGGCAGAGGGCTTCAGGCCCGCCGTATCCCAGATCCTGGAGGTTCCGGAAGCCGGCGCCTACCTGACGAAGAACTGCAAGGACCCGGTGGCGGCGCTGAAGTGGATCGACGCCCAGCTGGAGACGGAAACCATGATGGTATCCCTGAACGGCAGGGTCGGCGAGCAGATCGTGCTGAATGACGAAGGCAAATATGAAGTGATCGACATTCCCGCCGACAACGGACTGTACCAGTTTGTGCCCGTGACCATGGGCCAGTTCTTCGCTCCCGGAGATTACTACACCTCCATCTACCAGATGGCGCCCCATCGCGTGGAACGCTACGAGGACAGCAAGTGGTACGCCGAGGAGAACGTGCTGGAATACAAGAGCTTCCAGTACCTGCGGGACCTGAGCAAGATGAGCAACGAGGACGCGACGGAAGCTTCCGACATCTACACCGAACTGCAGAAGCTGGTGGAGGAGTCCTTCTCCGACTTCGTACGCAACGGCGTGACCGACGAGAGCTGGAACGCCTTCCAGGAGCAGGCCCGGGCCATCGGATCGGAGCGCTACATCGAGCTGTACCAGAACGCCTACGACGCCTATCTGGCGAAATAAGAGCGGGCGAAGCAAGGAGACGGCGCGAGAGCAGGAAAGCCGGAGCGCGAAAAAACCGGAACAACGAAACGGAATAAGCACGGAAAGGCTGGGCTGAAGCTTGCCCGCCGCGGCTGAATCATGCTATAATGCATCATCAGGACCGCGGGGCACCGCCCCTGAGGAAGACTCAGAAGGCGGTGCCCTTTCTGTATTGTGAAGGAGAACATATGAACCGCAGGATCATCGGGCTTTGTTTCGCGCTCGCGGGCGCGCTGCTGCTGACCGGCTGCGCGGGAAAACCGCCGGCCGGAGAGACGGCCGGGCCCGCCGTCTCCCTGACCGCACTCCAGTATGAAATCGAGAACGTGGCCATGGACTTCAGCGACATGTGGTTCTTCCGGAAAATCGAAGAGCAGACCGGCGTCCGCGTGGTATTCGACGAGGTGAAGGACTCGGAATGGAACAGCTCCGTCAGCCTCGCCTTCGCAAAGGGGAAAATGCCGGACATGATTCTGCGCGGTTCCCTGGACGTGGAGGAATACGGCGTGACCCGGCATCTGCTGGTTCCGCTGGATGAATACATCCGGAAGGGCATGCTGCCCCATTACGCGGAACGCCTGGAAAAGAGCGGCCTCCGCGACCAGCTGACGGCCTCGGACGGACATATGTACCAGCTGGGCTTTCTGATTTCCCAGGATGTGAACACCAACGGACACTTCTTTATCAACGGAGCCTGGCTGGAGCGGCTGGGGCTGAAGGAGCCGGAAACCGTGGAGGAACTGACGGAGATCCTCCGGCATTTCCGGGACGACGATCCCAACGGAAACGGACGGAAGGACGAGATCCCGCTTGAATTCACCTTTGACGACAATATCACGGGCATCTACAACCTGTTCTCCTTTTTTGGGCTGCCGCTGAACGAGGAATATGTCTATCTGGACGGGCGGGGACAGGTATGCTTCGCGCCGGAGGAGGACGCGTTCTTCTCGGCGCTGGAATGGCTGCACGGGATGTACGCGGAAGGCCTGCTGGATATTGATTTTATCAGCCAGGGCAGCAACATCTGGGCCGAAAAGGTGAACGAAGGGAATATCGGGCTTTTCAGCTACTGGCGGCTGCAGAACACGGCCCTGAGCCCGGAGACCGCGGCGGCGTACCGGCTGATGATCCCCGTGCACGCGGAGGGAACGCGGGCCAGGCTGCCGCGGAATATGGACACCATCGAATTCGGCGCCGCCCTGACGACCGACAACCGGGATATCGAGAGCAGCCTGCGGTGGCTGGACGCGCAGTTCGAGACGGAAAACATGCTGGTGTCCCAGAACGGAGAGCTGGGGGACACCCTGATCCTGCGGGAGGACGGGCGCTACGAGGTCAGCTATGTGCCGAAGGACAACGAGCTGTACCGGACAGTGCCGGTGATCTGCGGCCAGTTCTTCGCGCCGGCGGAATACTATGCCTCCGTGTATGTTCCTGCCGCGCACCGGCAGGAGAAGGCGGAATACTGCGCCCGGTATGAGGAAGCGGGGGTGCTGGAGGATACCTGCTTCAAGCTGCTGACCGCGGTGGCACCCAAAACCGCCGCGGAGGATGCCGGGCTGACGAGGCTGAAGGCCAGGCTGAAAACCATCGTGGACGCGGAAATCGTGGGCATGGTTACCCGGGGCGTGACCGAGGACGGCCGCGCCGCCTTCCTGCGGCGGCTTCAGGAAGCCGGGAGCGGGGAATACAGGAAGATCTATCAGCGCATCTATGACCGTCGGCAGGGGGGCGAAAAGAACCCGTGAAGCAGGCAGGAAAAACCACCGTATTCATCCGATACGCGCTGTCCTATACCGCCGTGGTGCTGACGCTGTTCCTGAGCATCGCGGGGTATCTTTACGTGCGCACCGGCGAACACGCGCGGCGGAACCTGATCGACGGGCAGATCAACCGGCTGACCCGGATCGCCAGCCAGCACGAAAGCTATATATCCGCCATGCTGAATACGGCCGAGCAGATCGGACTGAGCCCGCATATCGAACCCTTCAGGTACGACCTGGAGCCCTGGAAGGCCTATGACCTGCAGCTGCAGCTGGTTCCCTATACGTCCACCAATACCTTCTGCGACCAGGTCTACCTGTATTTCCCGGAGGATGAGCGGATCTATTCCTCCTCCGCTTCGATGACCCTGGACATGTTCACACGGATGATGGCCTATGAGCTGGTCAGCCCTGAACAGCTTTCCGCCCTCATACGCGGCGCTGACCGGCTGACGATCCTGCCGTCCCAGCGCGTGGAGTCCAGCCTGATGGACGGTTCCCGGGCCGTGACTTTCCTGACGCCCCTGGGCGCCGGTCCCGGAACGGGGAAGGGAACGCTGCTGTTCCTCATCAAGGACAGCGTATACCGGAGCCTTTTTTCCGACGCCATCGATCAGAACACGAATACCTATATCTTCCAGGACGGGCAGGCGCTGGCATCAAGCGAGGACCTGCCGATATCCTGGGAGGAGCTGCCCGCCCCGGACGAGGGGGAAATCAGCACGTTCCGCCGCCGCGGGGAGGACTGGACCCTGGTCTCCCTGAAGGACCGGAACTGGGGCCTTTCCTATGCCGCGGTGCTTCGGAACGCCGACATCAGCGCGGCTGTCGGGAAGGAAATCCTCAGCAACCTTTCAATTCTGCCGGTGTTTGTGATCCTGTGCCTGGGGCTGGCGCTCCTGATGGCGCGCAGGCACGCGGTTCCCATCCAGGCGCTGACCGGGCTGCTGCCGGCGGACGGCAGGGGCGGCGGGACGGATGAGATTACCCGGATCTCCTCCGGAATCCGGCAGCTGACCACCCGGAACAGGGAGCTGACGACCCGGCTGGAAGGCGCGCTGCCCATGCAGCGTCATGACTTTATCTTTCGGTTCATCAAGGGACGCTACGCCTCCCGGAGCGAGGCGGCGGCGGCCGGAAGACTGGCGGGGCTGGAAATCGACCGGGCCTGCTACGCGGTGATCCTGTGCAGCGGAGCGGAGGGCAGCGACCATCCCTTCGAGCTGAACCGGCCGCCCTTCGACAGCCTGACGGGATACTCCGGGGCGGGGACGGAGCTGGTGGCGCTCAGGGCGCAGCTTTATCTGGTTTTCATGGATGAGCCCGGCACGCTGCCGGCCCTGGCGGGAATCATGCTGCGGGAAGGCGAGGCAGGCGGCGGACGCTGCGTGACGGCCGTGTCCGCGGTTCATTCGGATTTCGAGGATGCCCCCGGCGCGTATCTGGAGGCGGCCGCCGCCTATGACAACCGGTTTGCCATGGGGACCCACCAGGTGCTGGCCTACCAGGATGTCTCCTCCAGTGTGCCCGATATCCTGCCGCAGGCGCAGAAGCTGACGCTTTCCATCAGCCAGGCGCTGGCCCTGGAAAGCAGGGAGCTGCTGGATACCCGGATCAACGACCTGCTGCACTTTCTGAAGAATACACATATGTCTCCCTTTGCATTCCGGATGATCTACAACAGCGTGATCAACATGCTCCTGCACACCCATGCTTCCGGCGTGCCCAGCGGAGCGAGCACCCGGGATTTCTACGATATCTTTTCCCTGTCCTCCTGCCAGTCCATCGACGACCTGGACGAGATGCTCCGGAAGCTTTGCGACCTGCTGCTGAGCGGCGGAGAGAAGGCGGAGGGAAGCGCGGCGGAGGAGGACGAGATCGACCAGGCGGTCCGCTACATGGAGGAGCATTACAGCGATCCGGAAATCTCCATGACCGCCATCGCCGACTCCTTTGAGCTGTCCACCACCCGCTTCAGCCTGTCCTTCAAGGAAAGAAAGGGCATGCCTCCGCTGGAATACCTGACGCTGCTGCGCGTGGAGCGGGCCAAGGACCTGCTGGCCGGCACGGAGACGCCCATCCGGGATATCAGCGTCCAGGTGGGCTACTATGACGCGGGAAGCTTTATCCGCCGTTTCAAACAGGTGACGGGGGAGACGCCGATGCAGTACCGGCGCGGGCACGAGAACGGCAAAAAGGAAACGGGGGAGGAGGACGTATCATGAAGACGGAAGAGATCCATATCCGCGACCCCTTCGTGCTTGTCCACGACGGCGCTTACTATCTGTACGGAACCCGCGGCCCCACCTGCTGGGGCGCGGCGGACGGCTTTGACGTCTATACGGGAAAGGACCTGCGGATCTGGGAAGGGCCCGCGGTGTGTTTTCAGAACGACGGCACCTTCTGGGCGGACCGGAACTACTGGGCGCCGGAGGTGCACCCCTGGAAGGGGGCGTTTTACCTGTTCGCGAGCTTCAAAAGCGAGCACAGGAGGCGGGGAACCGCCATTCTCCGGGCGGAATCCCCGGCGGGGCCCTTCCGCCCCTGGTCCGACGGGCCCGTGACGCCGGCGGAATGGGAATGCCTGGACGGCACCTTCTACCTCTCTCCCCGGGGAATCCCCTACATGGTTTTCTGCCACGAATGGGTACAGGCCGGAGACGGCGAGATCCGGGCTGTCCGGCTGACGGAGGATCTGAAGGCGGCCGCGGGCGAACCTTCGCTGCTGTTCCGAGCTTCCGAAGCCCCCTGGAGCTGCCCCGTGCGCCATTCGAGCGGCGTGACGGGGTATGTGACGGACGGTCCGTTCCTCTGGCGGCTGGAGGACGGAAGGCTGCTGTGCCTCTGGTCAGGCTTTTCGGAGGAGGGATATGCCCAGGGCGCGGCGCTTTCGGACAACGGCGATATTGACGGGCGTTTCCGGCAGGCGGACCCGCTGTTCCTGAAGGACGGCGGACACGGGATGATCTTCCGCGGGCTGGACGGACAGCTCTTCCTGACGCTTCACAGCCCGAACCGGCGGATGAAGGAAAGGCCGGTTTTTATTCCGCTGGACATCGGGAACGACGGCCTGCCGGAGATCCGGAGAGCCCCCGCAGCGGAATGAACGGCATGAAAAAAGAACGGGCGCGGCTTTGGCCGCGCCCGTTCCCGTTCACTTTCGGGATTATTTCTGCTTGTCCATGACGATGGTCGTATCGCCTTCGACCACCATCTGGAAGGATGCCTGATTCTTATAATCCGCCTTGGCGCCGTTAATCGAATAGCCCTTCGAAATCCGTCCGCCGCTGGCGATGACGGTGATGGTCGTGCCGACGGGCACCTGGCCGCTTTCCGCAAAGGTGTTGTTATACCCGGTGAAACGGCAGTAGGTGCAGGTGACGGTGACCAGCGTCGAAGGATCGGCGGCTTCCACCTGCGTTTCCCGCGGGACGATTTCCCCGCCGGTGGAGGGCTTGTTGAGCTTGATCTTGGCGGTGGCGCTGTGCTCCAGGTTGCGGATGCTCAGCCCGGTCAGGCCGGAGAGGTTTTCACCCTCCGGGGTGATGCGGAGACTATCCAGGGAGAAGTACTGAACCGGATACTCCGCGCCCTCCTGCAGCTTCATCATGAAGTTCGCGGAACCCTGGGCGAAAGTGAGCTCGGACTGTGCGCCGCCCAGGATGTTGCCCTTCCTGTCCATCTCATAGAGATCCACATTGGAGCCGGCCTTGATGACGATCGGTTCCGGGGTGGGTGTGACGACGGGCTGGCTGGCCGAGGAATCGGAATCGGCGGGCTGGTTGTAGGTCTGGACTGGCATCGGAGGAACTTCCTTGCCTTCGATCAGAATCATGGCAAGATTGGAGGTCGCGCCGGTGCCCTTCATGCCGATATGGCAGTACAGCGTCCAGCCGTGCAGCGCTTCGGGGATTTTCTTCAGCGTAATGGCCAGACTGTTCGGCTTGCTGACCTTCACGCCGGGAACCACGCCTGAGAGCTTTTTGCCGGTGGTGGTTTCGCCGGTTTCCGGATTGGTGAAGTACCAGGTGATCGGCTGATCCCCGGCGTTCTTCGCCTTGACCTTGAAGGTCAGGGTCCCGCCGATTTTCGTCGTCTGGGTTTCGGGCTGGGAAGTAATGGTAATCTTTGCCGCAGAGGCGATGGAAACCAGCCCCGCGGCAAGGCACAGAACCAGAACAAAAGCAAGCAGTCGTTTCATAAGAGAACCTCCTCCATAACAGCTTTCACTATAATATCACAGCAATGTAACAAACGCAACAGAAAATTCATATTTTTAGCCGGGATTCCGATTCCCGGGTTCCTTCAGCAGCAGCAGGCGGAACATGAGCGCCTCCAGCGCGCCTTCCTCCCGGAGAACGCCGGACTTGGTGTTCAGATCGGCCTCCAGGCAGAGGGCCACCGCGTCCCTGATCTGGCGCCCCGTGAAGGCGCCGGCCTGCCGCGCAAGCTGCTGGGCGGCCCAGGAGTTCATCCCCAGCGCGGACTGGATTTCCTGGGGCCGGAGCTTCTCATACTGCATGATCCTGATCTGCTGCATCAGGCGGAACTGACGGAGCAGCAGGCTGAGGATCATGATGCGCCTCTCCCCGTTCTGCAGCAGGTTGCGGAGGAGGGTAAAGGCCCTTTTGCCGTCCCCCGCGACAATCGCGTTTACCATATCGAAGACCCGGCTTTCCGCGGAGGGCGTGGCCAGCGCCCGGATTTCCTCCGGACGCACGGAAGGCTCCTCCGGATGGTAGGCGGCGATTTTGCCGATTTCCCTCAGCAGCAGGTTCAGATCCCGGCCGGAGGTAAAAACCAGAAAGTCCGCGGTGCGCGCGTCGCACTCCCGGCCCAGGTCGTGAAATGCAGATGTGACGAAGGAGGTGAGCTCGCGGTCGGACAGCGGTTCGAAGGTCACGAGGCCGCCCTGCTTCTGCACCAGATTCCGGATTTTTTTCTGCTTAACCGGGAGGACGCAGTAAAAGAGCACTACGGCGGTGGGCGGAACATGGGGCAGATAGGCCAGGAGCGATTCATCGGCCTCGCCCCTGCCGACGACCGCCGGGTGGTCCCGCAGGAGAACCAGCCGCCGCTCCGCCATGAAGGGGAGCGTCTCCGCCGCCGCGATGACCGCGGACGCGTCCGGCGCGTCGAGCCGGCTTTCATTCAGGTCCTCGAGGCCCGCGGGAAGGAGAGCGCTGCGCAGATTCCGCAGGGCGGTTTCCTTCAGATACTCCTCCGCCCCCTCAAAAAACAAGACGGAGGGGAGCTTCTTCTGCTCCAGCAGGCGGGAAAATTCCTGATGATTCAC
Source organism: uncultured Clostridia bacterium (assembly GCA_947166705.1). GTDB lineage: Bacteria > Bacillota > Clostridia > Christensenellales > Aristaeellaceae > Aristaeella. The sequence goes on along the minus strand of CAMVFE010000012.1, from coordinate 25,009 downwards.
GGGAATGGGCTCACCTCGCTTGTCGAAAGGTTCAGGGAGGATTCTCCCCGGAAGGCCCGGGGACGGCTTCCGGGCGGGGCGCCAGGAAGGTTTCCACGGTATAACCGCCGTCCTCAAAGCGGACGGTCAGCATGCCGTCCACTGCCGTTGAAAAGAGCGCTGCGCTCTCCGGAAGCCGCTCCCTGAAGCCCCGGTGCCGCTCCGCGTCGCCGCAGGAGAGCAGGACGGCGGCCGGATCCACGGAAGCCAGAAAAGCCTCCGAGGAGGAACGGACGGAGCCATGGTGGGCAGCCTTGAGGATATCCGAGGGCGCGGCGGCATACATTTCGTATCTCCCGTCCAGGTCTCCGGTCTGCAGGAGGGAGGCGCCCCTCAGCGTCAGCCGGAGAACCAGGGAGGATTCATTGGCATCCTGGCCGGAGCGCGTCCTTCCCCGTTCGGGCCAGATGACCCGCATTTCGCCGGAGGGGAGGGGGAGAACGTCCCCCGCTGCGAGAAAACGGATTTCGGTGCCCTCCGCGCGCAGCTGATCGATCAGCTGCAGCATGTCCGGGTGAATATCTGCGCTGAGGGCGCCGTCCGGGAGATACAGCACGGGGACCGGAATCCGGTCCTCCCGGAGGGCCTTCAGCCCCGCGGCGTGATCGGCGTGCAGATGGGTCAGAATGACGCCGGCGGGCGTCAGGCGGCGCCGGTGGAGGTAATCGCTGAGGACGCCGTCCTCATAGCCCGTGTCGATCACCCAGGCCTGATCCCGGTCCCAGAGCAGGGCGGCGTCCGCGCTGCCGACGCTGAACTGAAGGTATTCCGTGGAGGTATGCGGGAGCGGAATCAGGGAGAGCACTGTCAGGAGAAGGCCGGCGGAGGACAGGATTCCCCGCGTGCGGGGCCTCCACCGGAGAAAGGCGCACAGGCCCAGGACCAGCAGCAGAATGCCCGCCGCCGTCAGCGGACCGGGCTGCGGGGTCCAGAGGGTGATGCCCGGATACCCGCCCAGAAAGCGGACCGCGGCGAGAAGCGCGGAGGTGGCCAGGCGGGCCGGAACGCACAGCAGCGTGCAGAGCCCGGGAAGGGGCAGCGTCAGCAGGACGGCCCAGTAAAGCCCGATCAGCACAGAGGAAAAAAACAGAATCGGGATATTCAGCAGCAGGGCCAGGAGGGGAAACTCCTGAAAGGCCTGAAGCTGGGGGAGCAGAATGCCGGCCTGCGCCCCGATGCCGGCGGCGAGGGAGCTGACAAGGCGCTGCACGCCCCTGCGGCGGTCGGGAAGCAGGGAGGCCAGAAAGGGGGAGATCAGCGCGATCCCGGCCACGGCGCCGAAGGAGAGCTGAAAGGAAAGGCCGGTCAGCTGTACCGGAGAGATCAGGAGCATCAGCAGGAAGGCGGCGCTGAGCAGATGCAGGAGCGAACGGGGCCGGTTCAGCATACGCCCACGCTGAAACAGCAGCAGCAGGAGCGAGGCGCGGAGGACGGGCTGGGCGCTTCCGCAGAGCAGCACATAGGCCCCCAGCACGACCGCATAAAAGCCGAAACGCAGCCCCTGGGGCAGCCGCAGCAGGCGGAAGACCAGCGCGAGAAAACCGATTACCAGGCCGACATGAAAGCCGCTGACGGAAAGGATGTGCGCAATGCCCAGGCGGGAAAAGGCGGTCCGGTCCTCCCGCGGAAGCAGGCTCCGTGAGCCCAGCAGCATGGCGGCGGCGTATCCTCCGGCCTCCTCGCCCAGCGGGGAGACCGGCAGCGCGGAAATCAGACGGTGGCGCAGGGAAGCCGCCCATCCGGCAGGGGAAAAGCCGGCGGGGGGCAGAAGGGTCAGTTCGCCGGCGCCGTAGAGGCCGAAAAGAATTCCCCGCCGAAGAAGCTCCTCACGGAAATCATAGCCGTCCGGGTTGGACGGGCCGGAAGGAACATACAGCCTGGCCATGAAGCTGACCCGGACGCCGGGTTCCAGACCCTCGGGAATCCGGTCCGCGTAAAAGCTCCAGTAAGCTCCGCCGGAGACCGGCCTGCCGTTCAGGGCAACATCTGTCAGCACCGAACGAACCTGGCGCCCGCCGCGCATTTCCACTTCTTCCGAAACGACCCCGGAGAAAAAAGCTTCCCCCTCCGGCGGAAGGGAGGGATGCCAGGCGAAGAATCCGCGAAGGCAGCCCAGCGCCAGGGCCAGGGCGAGCAGGGCGCAGAAGCGCGCGCGCTCCCGCAGCAGCAGGCCGGCGCCGAGGGCAAAAAGGCTGCCCAGCGCGCCGAAAAGCCAGGACTCCGCGCCGCGGCCCAGCAGCAGCCCCAGGGCGAAGAAAGCGGCGAGGGGAGGAAGCAGCCATCCCCGCAGGCGGGAGCTCACAGCTCCAGCACCGCGCCGGCGGAGGCCAGGCGGACGTCCGGAAAGAATTCCCGGGCCTCCTTCAGCAGCAGGGCCTGCGGAATCGAGGGGTTCAGGTGCGTCAGAACCAGCCGCTCCACGCCGGCGTCCCGGGCCAGCCGCGCCGCCAGCGCGGCGGACAGATGGGGCTTTGTTTCCTCCCAGAGGTCAGAGGGGAACAGCCCGTCGGCCAGCAGAAGCCCGCAGCCCCGATAACAGCCGGACAGGCCGGGAAGCGTGTTGGTATCGCCGGTATACCCGAAGCTTTTTCCCCCGGCTTCGACCCGATAGCCGACGCACGGGACCGGATGGCGGGCGGGAAGGACCTTCACGCGGACGCCGTCCAGATCCAGCTCATCCCCCGACGCGACGGTGCGCAGATCAAAGCACGAGGCCCCGGAGACAACGGCGCGCAGCGCGGAGGAGGGATCCTCCGGCGCGTAGACCCGCAGCACGGCGCCCAGGGATTCCAGCCGGTAGATCAGCGGCAGGAGATCGCAGGCATGGTCGAAATGCCAGTGGGAAAGGAAGACCGCATCCAGGTCCTCCGGCGGGAAGACGGCGGTCAGCCGGGAAAGCACGCCGGAGCCCAGATCGAACTGAAAGGCGCGGCCCTCCGCCTCCAGCAGATAGCCGGAGGTTGCGCCCAGAGAGGCGGGATAGGGACCGCATACGCCCAGCAGATGTACGCGCATGGATTCACAGCTCCTTTACGGAAGCGCCGTTGTCCCGGAAGACGCGGGCAGCCAGCTGCAGCGCGGACTGAACGTCCTCCGTGCCGCCGGAGCGGTACCACAGGGTGGGGCAGGCGGCGCGCTCGCCCAGACAGTCGTTCAGGGCGTCCGCGTTCATTCCGTAATAATCCGGCAGGGCGAGCAGGCGCTTCAGGGCCTGGTGAAGCTCCGCCGGGGAAGCGTAATCCGAACCGAAAAGACAGATGGTCTGCATGGGTCAAACCTCCTTGATGAAAAAATGCCGGGAAAGGGCGCGCGTGTCAGACGCCCCGTCCCGTCCGGATTGAAAAGGCGATCATGTAGGCGGCAAAAGCGCCTTCAACCGTGATGATCCGGCTGTCCAGGGTGGCGAAAAGCCGGAGGAGGGGAATATCCGTCCCCGTGGAGGCAAGGTACTGATAAACCAGCACAGCCAGGACGGCGGCGGCCGGAATCCACAGCAGATGCGCGAAGGGCTCGCGCAGACGGGTCGCGCCGGCCAGCGGAAGCAGAAGGCTCAGCTCCGCGCCCAGAAACAGGCCCAGGACCAGGCTGCCGAAAAAGGGCCCCAGCGCGCTGAAAAGCGGCAGCAGCAGGCAGATGAGCAGCAGCAGCCCCAGGGGGAGCGCGATAACCGTCAGCTTTCGCAGGAACATTCTTCCTTCAACTCCTTCAGCATTTTCAGATCCCGTTCATCCAGCGGGGCGCCCTCCAGCAGGTCCGGCCGGAAGCGCAGGGTCGCCTTCAGGCTTTCCCGCCTCCGCCAGGCCCGGATCTTCGCGTGGTCCCCGTTCAGCAGGACGTCCGGCACGCAGAGGCCCTCCCATTCCCGGGGCCGGGTGTACTGGGGATACTCCAGCAGCCCGTCCGAAAAGGACTCCTCCTCCGGGCTTTCCGCGCTGCCCAGCACGCCGGGAATGAAGCGGGCTACGCAGTCCGTGAGTACCATGGCGGCCAGCTCGCCCCCGGTCAGGATATAATCCCCGATGCTGATCTCCTCGTCGACGCAGGTGTCCAGCGCACGCTGGTCCACGCCCTCGTAGTGGCCGCAGAGGAGAATCAGCTCCCGCTCCCGGGAAAGCTCCCGCGCCTTCTCCGAGGTCAGGCGGGAGCCCCGGGGCCCCAGATAGATCCGCCGGCCCTGAAAATCATCCCCCATGGCGGCGACGACGGCGTCCCGGATGGGCTGGGCGGTCATGACCATGCCCGCGCCGCCCCCGAAGGGATAATCGTCCGTGTTCTTGTGCTTCCGGTCGGAAAAAGGACGGATGTCCAGGACGGAAACGTCCAGCAGGCCCTGCTCCCGGGCGCGTCCCAGGATGCTGGCGGACAGGACGCCGTCAAACATGGCGGGAAAGAGCGTGAGGATCTTAATCTTCAAAGACGGCCACCTCTTCCAGAGAATCGGAGCGGACCAGGATCCGCCTGCGGGCCACGTCCACCTCCGGGAACACGGAGAGCAGGGCGGGAGCCATGAACGGACGGGAACCGGAGAAGACCCAGGTATCGACGGAACCGTGCTGCAGCACGTCGGTCAGCTCGCCCAGATCGCGCCCCGCCTCGTCCACGGCCCGGCAGCCGATCAGATCCGCGATATAGTCCGCGCCCTCCGGCAGGGGAGAGGCGTGGGCCCTGTCGATATAAAGCTTTTCCCCCCGCAGGCGCTCGGCGTCCTCCTGGGAGCCGCAGTTTCCCGGGACGGCATAGACAAAGCCCTCGTGAATCCGGCGGAAGGCCAGGGGAAGGGGCGTATAGCCTTCCTTTCCGCGCAGGTAGACCGTTTTCCAGGTTTCAAAAAGCGAAAGATCGGCGGCGAAGGGTTTGATCTTGCACTCTCCCCGAAGCCCCTGAGGCTTCAGAATCTCACCGATCATCAGATATTCTGTCATCCATCAACCTCAAAACAGAAAATCGAAAAGCGGAACCCGCGGGGATCCGTGGATTCCGCTTTTGCGATTACTGGATTTCCACAAAAACGGGTTTGGCGTTTTTCGCAGTGGCCGCTTTGATTACTGTGCGGATCGCCCTGGCAATCCGCCCCTGCTTGCCGATGACCTTTCCCATGTCGTCTTCCGCAACGTGCAGCTCGAGGATAACGGCCTCCGGGCCTTCCGTTTCGGTGACTGATACCTGTTCCGGGTGCTCGACGAGGGATTGCGCCACAAAAGTAAGCAATTCGATCATGGAGACATCCTTTCTGTCGGACGCTAACCGGGAGAGGATTATTTCTCTTCGATCGCGCCGGCTTTCTTCAGCAGAATGCGAACGGTATCCGTGGGCTGCGCGCCGACGCCGAGCCAGTACTTCGCGCGGTCGTTATCCACCTTGATTTCCGCCGGCTTGGTCATGGGGTTGTAGTAGCCGATCTCCTCAATAAAGCGGCCGTCGCGGGGGCTGCGGATATCTGCGACCACAACGCGGTAGAAAGGCTTTTTCTTCATACCCATTCTCTTCAGACGAATTTTGACAGACATTGGTACAGTTCCTCCTTCAGGTGAAAAATAAGTATTTTATGGAAATCATATACCAAGCAGTTGGGAATACCGAGTATATGAGACCAATCGTACGGAACGGGGACGAAACCCGGAGCGGGCAGGCCGGCGGCGCTCACATCCCGGGGAATTTCATCCGGCCCAGGCGGCCGCGGCCCTTGCCCTTCATGTTCATCATCTGCTTCATCATCTGCTGGGCCTGCTCGAACTGGCGGATCAGCTGGTTGACATCCTGCACGGTGGTGCCCGAACCGGCGGCGATCCGTTTCCTCCGGGACGCGTTCAGCAGGGAAGGATCCCGCCGCTCGGCGGGGGTCATGGAGCGGATAATGGCCTCGGGCTTCTTCATGGCGTTGTCGTCCACGTCGATATCCTTGCCGCTCATGCCCGGGAGCATGCTGATCATGCTCTTCAGGCCGCCCATCTTTTTCATGCTCTGCATCTGATCGAGAAAATCCTCCAGCGTCAGGCGGCTGCTCAGACCCTTGCGGGCGAACTTTTCCGCCTCCTGGCCGTCGAAGGCTTCCGAGGCCTTGTCGATCAGCGTCATGACGTCGCCCATTCCCAGGATGCGGCTGGCCATCCGGTCCGGATGGAAGGGCTCGATATCGCTCAGCTTCTCCCCAATGCCGCTGAACTTGATGGGCTTGCCGGTGACGGACTTGATGCTCAGCGCCGCGCCGCCGCGGGTGTCGCCGTCCAGCTTGGTGAGGATCACGCCGGTCACGTTCAGCTTTTCATCGAAGGCTTTTGCGACGTTGACCGCGTCCTGACCGGTCATGGCGTCAACCGTCAGCAGGATTTCGGAAGGATGCACCGCGTCGCGGATGCGCTCCAGCTCGTCCATCAGCGCCTCGTCAATATGGAGGCGGCCGGCGGTATCGATGATCAGGACATCGCGGCCGTAATACCGCGCGGATTCTACGGCTTCCTTCGCCGTCTTCACCGGATCCTGCGTGCCCTTTTCGAAGACCGGGACGCCGACCTGCTGACCGACCACCTGCAGCTGCGTGATGGCGGCGGGACGGTAGATATCGCACGCGGCCAGCATGGGCTTTTTTCCCTGCTTGGTCAGGTAGCCCGCCAGCTTGGCGCACATGGTGGTCTTGCCGGCGCCCTGCAGGCCGCAGAGCATGAAAACCGTCGGCACGGAAGGCGACCAGGTCAGCCTGGCGTTAGTGGAGCCCATCAGGTCAGTCATCTCTTCGCGGACAATCTTGATCACCTGCTGGGCGGGGGTCAGGGAGGAGAGCACATCCTGCCCGACGCAGCGCTCCGTGACCTTCCTGATGAAGTCCTTGGCGACGGCGTAGTTCACGTCCGCCTCCAGCAGCGCCATGCGGACCTCGCGCATGCCTTCCTTCACAGCCTGCTCCGTCAGCCGGCCCTTTCCCGTCATCCGCCGCAGGGCGCCCTGCAGCTTTTCGCTCAAGCCCTCAAAGGCCATTTTCTTCCTCCTGGTCCAGGGCCAGCAGGCTCACCAGAACCCGCTCCGCCCGGGAATAATCCTGCCGCCGCAGGGCATCAAGCGCCTCCTCTAGCCCGGCTTCCATCCTGCGGAAACGGGCGGCCACCCCTAGGGCGGACTCCAGATCCTCCAGCCTGGCGGATGCGCGGGAGAGACTTTCGTGAACCGCCTGGCGGGAAATGCCGACCTCGCCGGCGATCTCAGCCAGGGAAAGATCCTCCTCGCAGTGGAGGGAGAGGATCCGGCGCTGATTCTCCGTCAGAAGGCCCCCGTAAAAAGCGGCCAGAAAGGCCAGATCCACCTTTTTCTCAAGATCCTCCTGCGCCAAAGGAAGCCGCCCCCTTCGCCGGAACAGCATCCGCGCAGCCGCCGGAAGGCAGGGCGAAGCTGAACCGTCTGTCAGGGGAAAAACCCTGACGAAGCAACATTATACATAAAAAAGGATGCCTGTCAAGGCTTTCTCCCTGACAGGCGGAAATATGAAGGAAAAACTTTATTCGGCGATGGTCTCCCCGGTGAGGGACTTCCAGAAGCTCCGGATCGTGTTCTGGTTGGCGACGCCGTAGCTGGGGTCATTCTCCTGGGCCTCGCTCATGGTCCGCAGGAAATGCACGCACAGATGCCCGTCGAAATTGTTGTCCTTGATCGAACCGTTCAGGTGGGGCATGCTGTGGGTGGCGCCGATGGTCCAGGACCCGTTCGGAAGCTTGACATAGACCGCCTTCTGGCTCCAGGTGTTCTCCCCGCCGAAGGCCTTCAGCATGTTCGCGGTGTCCCCGGCCGTGCGCGGTTCCGCGTCGCAGTGCCGGCCGGAAGAGACGATCCGGAGGTTCCAGCTCTGCCCGGAGGAGGGGTCATAGATGGCGAGGGTCTGGCCGTTTTTCAGGGTGGGCTTGACGTCGTTGTACCAGTGGAGCAGTTTGACCTGGTTTCCGGAGGGCCCGGAGGCCGTCCGGCCGGAAGAGGGATCGCCGCTCTTCGCGGCGGAAGCAGCGGGCGCGGGTTCGGGCTCCGCGGCGGCTTTCGAGCCGGAGGAGAGGCTGCTTTCCAGCGCGGTCAGGGTCATCCTTCCGGCCAGGCCGTCCGCCGTCAGCCGGGAAGCCTTCTGGAAGGAGATGACCGCGGCCTGGGTCATCTTTCCGAATTTGCCGTCCGCGGAGCCCTTCAGGTATCCCAGGGAAATGAGCGCCTTCTGGAGCGCGGAGACCCGGGAACCCGTATAGCCCATGCGGATCGTCGTATAGTTTCCGCCGAACAGGTTCTGAGAAACAGCCGTGCTGCTCTGAGAGGAGGCCTTTTTGGTTTCGGCCTGTTCCGCTTTTTTGGTTTCGGAAGCCGCCGTCTTTTGGGTATCGGCAGCGGCGGTCTTCGTGCCGGAGACCTTGCCGGCCTTTTTGCTCAGCAGCTCGCGGGTCTGGGTTCCGGCCAGGCCGTCGGCCTTCAGGCCGGAGGCCTTCTGAAACTTCCGCACGGCGTTCTCCGTATTTCTGCCGAAAATGCCGTCCGGGGTGCCGCCCAGATAGCCCAGCTTGATCAGGGCCGCCTGAAGCTCCTGTACCTCGTCCCCCCTGGATCCGGAACGCAGGGTATCGGCTTTGTAGGCCAGCGCGCAGGATGATACGGCCAGGACCAGTGCCGCCGCAAAACAGAATACGCTTCTTCTGAAACGCATGAAGTCCGCCTCCTTCAGATCCGGCGCTTCGCCCGTGGGGGGCGCGCAAAAAAGGACGAACCGGGTTCGCCCTCCGACTGCCGCGCACCGGTCGATAAGTAACTAAAGGATAACACGGAAAAACACAATTGTAAACAATTTATTTCATAAATGTTACAATAGAGCTGTTTCCTGAATGGACGCCGCGAACGGCATGAAACCGGGAAGCGCGGAAAGACGGGAAAAAGAAGGCAAGGTTTCTGAACGAAAGATGAAAACTGCATGAACAGGGCGCGAAATTTCCCCTTTCGGACATTTTTATGATATAATCAGCCATGAACCCGCGAACCGGCTGCAGACGCGGGAAGCGGAAGGAGGCAAATGACGGATGGCGAAAAGAAACTATGCCGAAATTACCCCCGAAATCAGGCGCTATGCGGAAATGTGCAGCAGCAATCTGATCGACCGGGAACTGTATGAAACCTACCGGGTGAACCGGGGCCTGCGCGACATGCAGGGGAAGGGCGTGCTGACCGGGCTGACGGAAATCAGCGAGGTCAATGGAACCGGCCCCGCCGGGGAGCCGATGGAGGGCGAACTGTACTACCGGGGCTATCCCATCCAGGAGCTGATCCGGGGAGCTGTGGAGGATCACCGCTTCGGCTTTGAGGAAACGGTTTATCTCCTGCTGACGGGCAGGCTTCCGGATCGGATGGAGCTGGCGGAGTTCGAAAACGTGCTGGGGAGCTACCGGTCCCTGCCCAGCAGCTTTGTCCGGGATATCATCATGAAGGCGCCCAGCGCCAATATGATGAATTCCATGGCCCGGTCCGTGCTGACCTATTACAGCTACGATCCCCTGGCCGAGGATACCGGCATCGAAAATATCCTGCGGCAGTGCGTTCAGCTGATCGCGATGTTTCCGCAGCTGGCGGTTTACAGCTATCAGGCGTACGCCTACTACCTGAGCGACAGCACGAGCTTCTTTTTCCATGACGCGGTTCCGGAGCTTTCGACAGCTGAGAACATCCTGTACATGCTCCGGAAGGACGGCCGATACACGGAAACGGAGGCGAAGGCACTCGACCGAGCGCTGATCGTTCACGCGGAGCACGGGGGCGGAAACAATTCCACCTTCACCACCCATGTGGTGACCTCCTCCGGCACGGACACCTACGCCACCGTTGCGGCGGCGCTGGGCTCGCTGAAGGGCCCGAAGCACGGCGGCGCCAATATCAAGGTCTGCCATATGTTCGAGGAGATCAAGCGGGAGGTCCGGGACTGGCGGGATGAGGAGGAGATCGCCCGGTATCTGGAGAGGATCCTGCATAAGGAGGCTTTTGACCGGAGCGGGCTGATTTACGGCATCGGGCACGCGATCTACTCCAGATCCGATCCGCGGGCGGTGATCTTCAAGTCCTACGTGCAGGAGCTGGCCGGGGAGAAGGGAAGACAGGACGAGTTCGGACTGTACGCCGCGGTGGAGCGCCTGGCGCCCCGGCTCATTGCCGGAGAGCGGAAAATGTACAAGGGCGTGTGCGCGAACGTCGACTTCTATTCCGGGTTTGCCTACCAGATGCTGGACATCCCGGAGGAGCTGTTTACGCCGCTTTTCGCCATCGCCCGGATTTCAGGCTGGTCGGCGCACCGGATCGAGGAGCTGATCAACGGCGGAAGGATTATCCGGCCGTCCTACCGGAACGTCGGGGAGCACAGGCGCTATCTGCCGCTTGCGGAAAGGTGACCCGTCCGCTGCCCCCGGAAAGGAGACCTGCCTCCCGTCTCCGAAAGATGAGAATGAGATTGCGAAATGATCCCCGACTGTGATAGAATGAGCCGGAATCATCCGGCGCGCGGCGGGGCCGGCGCCGATCCCGAAACAGATCGAACGGAGGTCTTTTGCCATGAAAAAGCTGGAGGATTATGTACTGACTATTCCTGATTTCCCGGAGCCCGGCATCATGTTCCGGGATATCACTTCCGTGATTCAGGATCCGGACGGCCTGAAGATGTCCGTCGACGGGCTGGTAAAAAAGGCCTCGGAGATTGATTATGACCTGGTGGTCGGACCGGAGAGCCGCGGATTTATCTTCGGCGTGCCGGTGGCCTATCTGACGGGCAGGGGCTTTGTGCCGGTCCGGAAGAAGGGAAAGCTGCCCCGGAAAACCATCAGCCGGAAGTATGACCTGGAGTACGGCCAGGCGGAGGTGGAAATCCATGAGGATGCCGTCCGGCCCGGGCAAAAAGTGCTGATCGTGGACGACCTGATCGCCACCGGAGGTTCCGCGGAAGCGGCGGCGAAGCTGGTGGAGGATCTGGGAGGCACGGTGGCCGGAATGCTCTTTGTGATGGAGCTGGCCGGGCTGAAGGGCCGCGAGCGCCTGAAGGATTACCGGGTGGAGAGCCTGATCACCTACGAAGGAAAATAAGAGAAGGACAAGTCCTGCGAAGCCCGTTGACCGTGTGTTGACGGGCTTGCTTTTCGACAGGCGGGAGGTTCAGATGGCGGAAAACCAGGAAGCGCTGCAGAATCCGTTCAGCAGGGAGAAGGCGTACGCCGTTTTCCGGGAGAACCTGGAGAATGCGGCGCGGCTGCGGGAGGAGATCCGGCAGGACCGGGAAACACCCGGAACCGATGACCGGCAGATTCTGCTCAGGTACGCTGAAATGCTGGGAAGGCTGACGGACAACACCATTCTGGCGGATGTCATCCGGCGCGCGCTGGAGGCGCGGGACGGGGAAACGGTAGCGGGGGAGACAAAATGAGAAAAAAGATCTGCCTGGGGCTCGCACTGTGCCTGATTCTCCTGCTTTCGGCCGCCGCTTCGGAGGACGCGGGTCCGGACGCGGAGGCCGGGCCGGAGGAAAGCGCCGCAGCGGAGACCCTGCCGGCGGAGGACGGGATTTCCCCGGCCGCGCGCCCAGAAAAGATCATCCTGCTGAAGAGCGGATCCTCGGGCGAGGAGGTGCGGATGCTGCAGGCGCGCCTTCGGGAACTGGGCTACCTGGCGGAGGAACCCGACGGCATCTACGGCCCCGCTACGAAGGAAGCGGTCCGGGCCTTTCAGAAGCGGAACGGGCTGAGCGTGGACGGGGCGGCGGGAAAGCAGACCCAGGGGCGCATGTATTCGGAGGACGCGCTTCCGGTGCCGCCCCCGGCGGAGCCCGTGGACGTGCTGGCGGAGGAGTGGCCGATCCTAACCAACCAGGCGCACCCCGTGGGGGAGGACTTCCTGCCCGCGGACCTGGTGCCGCTGACAGAATACTGCGACCCGGAGCTGGTGAAAATCAAGTATGATTCCACGCAGGGCGTCCGCACGGCCGTGGAGGCGCTGGTCAGCCTGCTGGAGGGAGCGCGCGCCGACGGAGTGACCCGGTGGCAGGTCAGCGCGGGATACCGCAGCTACGCGGATCAGGAAAGGATGCTGGAAAACCGCGTCCGGACCAATCTGAAAAACCATCCGGACTGGAGCCGGGGGCGGGCCCGCCGCTCCGCGCTGAACACGGTGGCCGAGCCGGGAGCGAGCGAGCATCATCTTGGGCTGAGCTTTGACGTCAACGTCCCGGGAGCCAGCTCCTTCGCCTCCACGAAGCAGTGCAAATGGCTGCATGCGCACTGCTGGGAATACGGATTCATCGTCCGGTACCAGGAAGGGAAGCAGAAGATCACGGGGTTCGCCCCGGAGGCCTGGCATATCCGCTACGTGGGCACGGAGCACAGCCTGATCATGCGGGACGAGGAGCTGTGCCTGGAGGAATACCTGGAGAAATACCATCCCGGAACCTGACCGGCCAGGGCGGCCGGAAGGATTCCCGGGGACGCGGAAAGGGGGCTGCCGATGAGGCAGCCCCCTTCAATGCCGGGACAGAGAAGGTCAGCGCTTCTGAACCTTCCAGTCATAATTCTTCAGATTCATGGTCAGATGGCGCGGCAGGCCTTCGACCATCATGGGCGTGTACTGACCCTGGATGAGGGGACGGACATAGTCCAGGAACTCCTCGGTGACGTAGTTGCCATCCTTGTTGATCCACTTGCGCGGAACCACCTTCTCATCGTTGGCGATGCGGTGCACGTCATAGACGCCGGTCGCGCTCTGGTAAGGATCGTCGGAAACGCGGTCGATCACGACCATGACGCCGGAGGAACCTTCGTCAGCGGCCTTGACGGTGGCGCCTCCCACGTTGAAGGCTTCGTCCACGTCGATCTTGCTGGCCAGGTGGGCCGCGGCGCGCTGCAGGGTGGAGAGCTCCACGGCGCGGGTCTTGCAGCCCAGCTCGTTCTTCACGACGGAGGCCAGATAGGCGGCGGTGCCGGTCATCTGAATATGGCCGAAAGCATCCTTGGTGGTGGAATCCGACGCATATTCGCAGACGTACTTGCCCTCCGCGGTCTTGATGCCCTCGGACACCACCGCGACGACGACGTCCTTCTTCTCCAGCAGATCCTTCACCTTCGCGACGAAGCCCTGGATGTCAAAGGGAACCTCGGGCAGGTAGATCAGGTCGGGCCCGTCGCAGTCCTCGCTGCGGGACAGGGCGGCGGAACCGGTCAGCCAGCCGGCGTTGCGGCCCATGATCTCAACGATGTTCACGTTCTTCTTCTTGTAGTTGAAGCCCAGGGCATCGCAGATGATTTCCTTGGTGGAGGTGGCAATGTACTTGGCGGCGCTGCCGAAACCGGGGGTGTGGTCGGTGATGGCCAGGTCGTTGTCAATGGTCTTCGGGCAGCCGACGAATTTCTGCTTCGCGCCGGTCAGCAGGGAATAGTCGAAGAGCTTGCGGATCGTGTCCATGGAATCGTTGCCGCCGATGTAGATGAACACTTCGATGTCCAGCTCGTCCAGCAGCTGGAAGATCCGCTCGTAAACCGCCTTGTCCTCGTGAATCTCGGGCAGCTTGTAGCGGCAGGTGCCCAGGAAGGCGGAGGGAGTCCGCTTCAGCAGCTCCAGATCCAGCTCATTCTTGATATGGTCGGAAAGATCCACATACTGTCCGTCCATAAAGCCCTGGATGCCGTAGCGCATGCCGTAGACCTTGCTGAAACCGCGCTCCATGGCGGTCTTGAAGACGCCCGCGAGGCTGGAGTTGATGACGGCGGTCGGACCGCCAGACTGACCTACAAGTACATTCCCTTTCATGATGACGCTTTCTCCTCTTCATTCGTATTGTGACCGGCGGCGCCGGCCGGCGGCCGCCGAGCGCGGTGCTCCGTACCAGCGGAAGCCGCATAAACCCACTGTGAGTACTTATAGCGCGAAACAGGCGCTTTGTCAATGAAAAAGATCAGAAATCCCTGCAAATACCGCACGGCGGCCGCCGTGAGCAGCAACAATGACCGAGAACCGCAGCGCCGGAGGCCGGAGGATTGACGGAGCGGAAAGGGTTATGATAAAATCTGCGCGGAAAGCCATCACGAATAAAAGGAAGGGAACGAAAATGATCAGCTGGAAGAATCTGGATACGCTGGAGAGCTGGCAGGCGCTGGCCCGGAAGGCGGATAAGGCGGATCTGCGGCAGGAACTGGCGGGCGAAGCCGGCGCGGAGCGGGTCCGGAAATACGCGGTGGAGATGGGCGGCGGCCTGACCTATTATTACGGCGCGAAGCAGGTGAACGACGGGATCCTTCAGGGCCTGGCGGAGCTGGCCGGGGAGGCGCAGCTGAGCGAGAAGTTCCGGGCGCTTTATGAAGGCGCTGTGATCAATACCGGGGAGAAGCGGCACGTGCTCCATCACCTGACCCGGGGCCAGCTGGGCGCCGCCGTCACGGCCGACGGCACGGACAAACGGGCCTTCTACACCGGGCAGCAGCGGCGCATCGCGGAATTCGCTGAGAAGGTGCACAGCGGTGTGATTGTCAACGAGCAGGGGGAGAAATTCACCACCGTCGTCCAGATCGGCATCGGCGGAAGCGACCTCGGTCCCCGGGCGATGTACCTGGCGATGGAGAACTGGGCGCGGGAGAACGGGTCTTTCCGGATGGAAGCGAAGTTCATTTCCAACGTGGACCCGGACGACGCGGCGGCCGTGCTGAAGGGCACGGACGCGGCGCACGCGCTCTTCATCCTGGTGAGCAAGAGCGGAACGACGCTGGAAACCCTGACGAATGAGGCGTTTGTGAAGGACGCGCTCACGAAGGCGGGGCTGGACGCCTCCAGGCATATGATCGCCGTGACCAGCGAAACCTCCCCGCTGGCCGGAAGCAGCGATTATCTGGCGGCCTTCTTCATGGACGATTATATCGGCGGGCGCTACTCCTCCACCTCCGCGGTTGGCGGCGCGGTGCTGAGCCTCGCCTTCGGGCCGGAGATCTTCGCGCGGTTCCTGCAGGGCGCCGCGGAGGAGGACCGGAAGGCGGCGGAAAAGGATCCGCTGAAGAACGCGGCCATGCTGGACGCCCTGATCGGCGTCTACGAACGCAACATCCTCGGCTATCCGGCCACGGCGGTCCTTCCCTACAGCCAGGCGCTGAGCCGCTTCCCGGCTCACCTGCAGCAGCTGGACATGGAATCCAACGGCAAGTGCGTCAACCGGGACGGGGAGAGGCTGAACTATCCGACGGGCCCCGTCATCTTCGGCGAGCCCGGCACCAACGGCCAGCACAGCTTCTACCAGCTGCTGCACCAGGGAACGGACATCATTCCGCTGCAGTTCATCGCCTTCCGCCGGAACCAGGCGGGCATGGATGTGACCATTCAGGGAAGCACCAGCCAGCAGAAGCTGGGCGCGAACGTGGCGGCCCAGATCCTGGCCTTCGCCTGCGGCCGGGAGGACGCGAACCGGAACAAGAACTTCGAGGGCAACCGCCCCAGCAGCATCATTATCGGCGATCAGCTGACGCCCGAAGCGCTGGGCGCGCTGCTGGCACACTTCGAGAACAAGGTCATGTTCCAGGGATTCCTGTGGAACCTGAACAGCTTTGACCAGGAGGGCGTCCAGCTGGGAAAGGTGCTGGCGAAAAAGGTGCTGGCCCACGATACGGACGGCGCGCTGAAGGTTTTCAGCGATCTGCTGGATATCTGAGAACAGGCATCCGAAGCGGCTCCGGCTAAGAGGCCTGAGCCGCTTTTTTCAGGACCAAATATATTTGATAAAATATAAGAAAAGCAGGCAGGATTCCGGCCATCCTTCGCAGAATATCTAATCTGGAGTGATTTGGGTCACTCCGGAAAGAGAGGTTTTCGGATCATGAGCGATCATAAGGATAATCTGAACGGCGCCTCCTGCAGGGTACGGGATATGGGCGGCCAGGCAGTGATGGAGGGCGTGATGATGCGCTCCGGAAAGGCAACGGCCGTGACGGTCCGCCGCCCCGACGGAACCCTGGTGACCAAGCGGACTCCCTTTACGGCGCCGAAGGACCGCCATCCGTGGATGGGGAAGCCGTTTATCCGCGGGGTGGTGAATATGGCCACGATGCTGTATTTCGGGATGAATACGCTGGAGGATTCCACCAAAATGCTGGGGCTGCTGGACGAGGAGCCCACGAAATTCGAAAAATGGCTGGCCCGGAAGCTGGGCAAGGGAATCGACAAGGTGGTCATGGGCACGGCGATCGTCCTGGCGGTGCTGCTGAGCATCGGCCTGTTCATTGCGATTCCTGCCTGGGTGGAGAACCTGTTGAACTCCGCGCACATGAGCGCGGTGGGCTATACGCTGCTGGGCGGGCTGGTGAAGATCCTGATTCTGATGGGCTATATGGCTGCCGTCGCCCTGGTTCCGGACGTGCGCCGGACCTTTCAGTATCACGGGGCGGAGCATAAGTCCGTGCACTGCTACGAGTCCGCCCTTCCGCTGACGCCGGAAAACGCCCGGACCTTTTCCCGCCTGCATCCGCGCTGCGGAACGGCCTTCCTGCTGATCGTCTTCAGCATCAGCATCCTGCTGTTCCTGGCGCTGAACATTCTGGTGCCGATCGACAACTATTTTCTGCGGGTGCTCTTCCATCTGGCCATGCTGCCCATCGTCGCGGGCACCAGCTACGAGGTGCTGATGGGCCTGGCCCACAGCGACAGCAGGGCCGCGCGCATCCTCCGCTGGCCGGGGCTTCAGATGCAGCGGCTGACCACGCGGGAGCCGGACCTGTCCATGCTTGAATGCGCCATAGTTTCCGTGAACGTCGTGCAGTACGGCATTCCCGAACACGCGCAGAGGACGCCGGAGGGCTGGGCCATCCTGCACGATTACCGCGAATCCGAGAAGGGTTATGTCCCTCCGGCGAAGGAGGAGCCCGCGGCGGAGCCGGCCGAAGCGGCGGAAGGAACGGAAAAAACGGACGGAACGGAAGCCTCCGGGAAAGCGCCGGAGGAAACGGAAAACAGGGCTTCCGCATGAACAGCAGGGAAATCCTGAAGCGGGCCGCGGAGGAGCTGCGGCTGGCGGGGGTGCCCGATCCCGAATATGACAGCGCGGCGATGCTCGCCCAGGCCGTGGGACGGCCTGCGCTGGCGCTCCGGCTGGAGACGGAGCAGGGACCGACGGAGGCGGAGGAGGCGGAATTCCGCCGGATGATGGCGCGCCGCCTCCGGCGCGAACCCCTGCAGTATATTCTGGGAACGGCAGCCTTCTGCGGGATGGAGCTTCTGACCGCCCCCGGCGTGCTGATTCCCAGGCCGGAGACCGAGCTGCTGGCGGAATGGGCCGCGGAGCGGATGGCGGGCCGCAGGGAGCCGGAGATTCTGGACCTGTGCTGCGGTACCGGATGCCTGGGACTCAGCCTCCTGAAGATGCTGCCCGGAGCCCGGGTCGCCCTGAGCGATCTGAGCGGGGAAGCGGTGCGGCTGGCCCGGAAGAACAGGGAGCGCCTGGGAGCGGACTGCGAAATCCTGCAGGGGGATCTTTTCGGCCCCCTGGCGGGGCGCCGGTTCGACTGCATCGTGAGCAATCCGCCCTATATTCCCTCCGCGGCATGCGAATGCCTTCAGGAGGAAGTGATGCGGGAGCCCAGGATGGCGCTGGACGGGGGAAAGGACGGCCTGGACTTTTACCGCAGGATCGCCGCCGAAGCCCCCGCGCATCTGAAGGCCGGCGGAGCCGTTCTGCTGGAAACCGGATTCGGAGAGGCGGAGGACACCGCCGGAATCATGAGAGAGGGCGGCGCCGCGCGTACGGAAATCCGCAGCGACCTGAACGGAATCGCGCGCATGGTGCTGGCTGAATACGCCTGACGCAGAGGAAAGATGTTTGAAAAGCTGCAGTCTCTGAAGGAGAGATACGAGGAACTGACGGAAGCCATGGCCCAGCCTGAGGTCACGGCTGATTTTTCGCGCCTCCAGGCGATCCTGAAGGAAAGGGCCGGACTCGAGGAGACCGTCACCCGGTACGGGGAGTATCTGGAGGTTCGCCGGCATCTGGAGGAAGCACGGGAACTGATGAGCGATCCGGAGCTTGCGGAGGAAGCCCGGGCGGAAAGCGCGGAGCTCCGGGAGCGCGAGAAGGCGCTTACGGAGGAGCTGAAGCTGCTGCTGGTTCCTGCCGACCCGATGGACTCCCGCGGCGTGATGATGGAAATCCGCGCGGGCGTCGGCGGCGAGGAAGCCGCGCTGTTCGCGGGGGATCTGCTTCGGATGTACCAGCGGTACTGCGACCGGGGCGGGCTTCGGATGGAGATTCTGTCCCTGGCCGATACGGAACTCGGCGGACTGACGGAGGCGCTGATCCGGATTTCCGGAGAGGAAGCTTTTGCGCGGATGAAATTCGAGAGCGGCGTCCACTGCGTTAAGCGCGTGCCCGTGACGGAGAGCGGCGGGCGCATTCATACATCCACCGCCTCCGTGGTCGTCTTTCCCGAGGCGGAGGAAAATGAGATTCAGATCCGCCCGGAGGACATCCGGACGGACGTGTTCCATGCCTCCGGACACGGAGGCCAGGGCGTCAATACGACGGACAGCGCCGTCCGCATGACGCACCTGCCCACGGGGCTGGTGGTCGTCTGCCAGGATGAGCGCAGCCAGTTTCAGAACAAGGAGAAGGCGCTGAACGTGCTGCGGAGCCGCCTGCTGGACCGGCAGCGGGAGGAAGCCCGCGCCGCGCAGGACGCGGACCGGAAGGGGCAGATGGGCGGCGGAGACCGCAGCCAGCGGATCCGCACCTATTATTTCAACCACGACTACGTGGTGGATCACCGGCTGGGGCTGACGGTGCCCCGGGTACAGAATACGATCAACGGAGATCTGGATCCGTTCATTTCCGCCCTGCGGCTGGCAGAGAAGACGGAACGGCTCCGGTCTCTTCATGACTGAAGGAAGGTTTTTTCTTATGCGGACACAGGTACTGGACGCCGGCTCGCCGGACGCCGTCAGGACGGCGGCGGAGATTCTGGCACAGGGTGGGCTGGTTGGTTTTCCGACGGAGACGGTGTACGGGCTGGGCGCCAACGCGCTGGACCGGGAGGCGGTGCTTTCGATCTTTGCGGCCAAGGGACGGCCGGCGGACAATCCGCTGATCGTGCATATCTGGAACCGGGATCAGCTGGAAGGGCTGTGCAGCATTCCGGAGGGCGCGGAGAAGCTGATGGACGCCTTCTGGCCGGGGCCGCTGACCCTGCTCTTTCCCCGGACGGAACGGATTCCGGACGAGGTGACCGCGGGCCTTCCGACGGTCGCCGTGCGGATGCCTTCCATGCCCTGCACGCGGGAGCTGCTGAAGGCCTGCGGACTGCCCGTCGCCGCCCCGAGCGCAAACAGGTCGGGAAGGCCTTCGCCGACGACGGCGGCGCACGTGCTGGAGGACATGGACGGACGAATCCCGCTGATCCTGGACGGCGGTCCGTGCCAGGTCGGCCTGGAGTCGACGGTGCTGGATCTGACCCGCGGGGAGCCGACCGTCCTGCGCCCCGGCGGGGTGACCCCGGAGATGATTGAAGACGCGCTTGGCAGAAAGGTTTCCCTGGCGGGGAGCATTCTTCGCCCTCTGCAGCCGGACGAGAAAGCGCTTTCCCCGGGCATGCGGTACCGGCACTATGCCCCGAAGGGGGACGTCACCCTGGTGGAGGGACCGGAGGACGCGGTGGTCCGGACGCTCCGGGAAAGGTGTCTGGCGGACCGCGGCGAAGGACGGAGAAGCTGCGTGCTCTGCTTTACGGAGCATGTGCGCGAGCTGCGGGACTGCGATCCCCACGACATCGGATCCCGCGGGGACGGCGCGCAGGTGGCGCACCGGCTGTTCGATATCCTCCGGAAGCTGGATCAGGAGGGCATGGAGACGGTCTACAGCGAGGTGCTGCCCCCGGAGGGGGTGGGCCTTGCGGTGATGAACCGGCTGGGCCGGGCGGCCGCGTTCCGGAAAATCCGGGTCTGAGCGGCTGCGATGCCCGGTAAGGAAAGGATTATACAGATGAAAAAGGATCGGAGAGGCTCCGCGGTGACCCTTTTTACGGGGCTGCTGCTGACCGCCGTCTTCGGCATCGGCCTGGCTTCCGTACGGAATCCGGGACTGTTTCAGAACCGCTATCTGCAGGATACGGCGCGGGATTTTTTCGTGAACCTCTGCGAGCAGATCTGGCTGCCGGCCGGCGTGGTCGGGATCCCGATGTTCCTGGTTTCCCTGATCCTGGACCTTCGGCGGGACCGGAAGGAACGGCGGCGGGGATAGCGCGGAAAGCGCGGGAATGAGCCGGAAAAGACAGAAAAAGAAAGAGGAAAAAGCATGGATTACAGCGCGGCGCTGGCCGGGGAATTCCACCTTCGGCCGCAGCAGGTGCAGGCGGCCGTGGAGCTGCTGGACGCAGGAAATACGATTCCCTTTATCGCCCGTTACCGCAAGGAGGCCACCGGGTCGCTGGACGACCAGGTGCTCCGGGAGATGGCGGATAGGCTGGAATACCTGCGGAATCTGGAGAAACGGCGCGGAGAGATCGAAAAGAGCCTGGAGGAGCAGGGGGTTCTGACGGAGGAGCTGAGGGCGCAGCTGGCCGCGGCCCGCACCCAGAGCGAGCTGGAGGATCTGTATCGTCCCTTCCGGCCGAAACGCCGGACCCGGGCGATGATCGCCAGGGAGCGGGGCCTGGAGCCGCTGGCGCTGTGGCTGATGATGCAGAAGCCGGGCGACCCGGAACGGGAAGCCGCGAAATACATCGACGAATCAAAGGAAGTTCCCGACGCGCAGGCCGCGCTGGCAGGGGCCCGGGACATTCTGGCGGAATCCGTCAGCGACGACGCGGCGCTTCGCGGAGAGCTGCGCGCGCTGATGATGCGGGAGGGCACGCTCCGCTCGGAGGCGGCCGTGGAGGAGGACAGCGTATACAGCATGTACTACGGCTTCTCCGAGCCGGTCCGCACCATCGCCTCCCACCGGATCCTGGCCGTCAACCGGGGCGAGCGGGAGGGATTCCTGAAGGCTGCGCTGGAAATTCCGGAGGAAAAGGCGCTGCAGCTTGTGCGCGGCGCCTATGTCCGCGGGAGCAGCCCGGCTTCCGCGCAGGTTGAGGAAGCCTGCGGCGACGCCTGGAGCCGCCTGATCTTTCCCTCCCTGGAGCGGGAGATCCGCGGAAGCCTGACGGACCGGGCGAATGTCTCGGCGATCCGGGTGTTTTCGGAAAACCTTCACCAGCTGCTCATGCAGCCTCCCATCAAGGGAAAGGTGACCCTGGGGGTTGATCCCGGGTTCCGCACCGGATGCAAGCTCGCGGTGATCGATGAGAACGGAAGGGTGCTGGACACCGGCGTCGGATTCTTTACCCTGCCCGGAAACGAACGGGGGCGCGCCGCCGCGGCGCAGCTGATTAAGGGTATGGTGCGGAAATACGGGGTGACCGCCGTGGCCATCGGCAACGGTACCGCCAGCCGGGAGAGCGAGCAGTTCATCGCGTCCCTGCTGCCGGAGCTGCCGGGCGTTTCCTATATGATCGTCAGCGAGGCGGGAGCCTCCGTCTATTCCGCCAGCAAGCTGGCTGCGCAGGAGTTTCCGGACTTTGACGTGACCCAGCGGAGCGCCGTCTCCATCGCGCGGCGGATGCAGGATCCCCTGGCGGAGCTGGTCAAGATTGATCCGAAGGCCATCGGCGTGGGACAGTATCAGCACGATCTGAAGCAGAACGAGCTGACCGCCGCGCTGGACGGCGTGGTGGAGCAGTGCGTGAATCAGGTGGGCGTAGAGCTGTCCACGGCCTCGGCCGAGCTGCTCAGCCATGTGGCGGGGATCGGCCCGGCGCTGGCCAGGAACATCGTGGCGTACAGGGAGGAAAACGGCCTTCCCACCCGGGCGGCGCTGAAAAAGGTGCCCAAGCTGGGACCCCGCGCCTTTGAGCAGTGCGCGGGCTTCCTGCGTGTGGCGGACAGCCGCAACCCGCTGGACGCGACAGGCGTGCACCCGGAGAGCTATGACGCCGCGAAGTCCCTGCTGGAGCGCCTTGGGTACAGCCTGAAGGACCTCGGCCGCGGAGGACTGCCGGATATCGGCCGGAAGGCCGGCGCATACGGCGAGGAAAGGCTGGCCCGGGAGATCGGCGTCGGCCTGCCCACGCTGAATGATATGCTCTCCGAGCTGCAGAAGCCGGGGCGGGATCCGCGCGACGAACTGCCGAAGCCCGTGCTGCGTACGGATGTGCTGGACATCGCGGACCTGAAGCCCGGGATGGAGCTGACCGGCACGGTGCGCAACGTGATCGATTTCGGCGCGTTTGTGGATATCGGCGTGCATCAGGACGGACTGGTGCATATCTCCCGGATGTCGGAGCGTTTTATCCGCCATCCCGGCGAGGTGGTGAAGGTCGGGGACGTGGTCCGCGTCTGGGTGGTCAGCGTGGATGAAAAGAAGAAGCGCATTGCGCTGACGATGGTCAGGGAAAAGCAGGAGGCCGCCGATAACCGCGGCGGCGGAAGGAAGCAGTGAACCGGGAGCCGCGGTGCGCCGGATCCCCGCCGCACCGCGGCTTTTACCGCAGATTTTCTCTGAAACAAAGCTGAAAAAGTGTTGACAAAGCGGGGAGGAAGTGCTATCTTATGCATGACGGTTAGCACTCGTGCCGGTTGAGTGCTAACAGCCAAAACCGACGGGACAGCTGCCCGGAGGAAACGAGAAAAGGAGGCGGGCGTATGGAGATGGATGAGAGAAAGCTCCGGATCCTGCAGGCCATCATCGATGACTACATCCTGACGGGCGTGCCGGTCGGATCCCGGACGATCAGCCGGAAGTACGAAACAGGCCTGTCCTCCGCCACCATCCGGAATGAGATGAGCGACCTGGAGGAGCTGGGCTATCTGGATCAGCCCCACGTTTCCGCGGGGCGGGTGCCCAGCGCAAAGGCCTACCGGCTTTATGTGGACAGCCTGATCCGGACGGGACGGATCCGGGACGACAGCCTGGAAAGCATCGGAAGGTATTTTACCGGCCGGGTGCACCAGATGGAGGACGTGATCGACCACGCCGCGAGCGTGATTTCGGCGCTGACCCGGTATACCGCCGTGGTGCTGCCTCCGAAGGGGAAGCAGCCCAGGATGCAGACGGTGCAGCTGGTTCCGGTGTCGCGGGACGCGGCGCTGGTGGTCATCGTGACGGACACGGGCATCGTCCGGGACAGCACGATCCGCCTTCCCGGCGAGATGGACAGCGATACGCTGTACGCCGTTTCCCGGGCGCTGACGGAGCAGCTGCGCGGACGCACGCTTTCCGAAGCCTGCGACTGCCTGCCGGATATCATCCGCACGATGCAGGAGAACGAGGAGCTGCTGCGCGGGCTTTACGGCTTCCTGACGGAGCGGAAGGAACAGCCCCGGCGCCCGCACGTCGCGGTCGGCGGAACCAGCAACATGCTGAGCTATCCGGAATACAGCGACATGGAAAAGGCCCGGAACTTCCTGAGCCTGATGGAAACGCGGGACAAGCTGGCCAGCATCATCGCCGGGAACGGCGAGATGGCCTTCACGGTCCGGATCGGGCCGGAAACCGGCGTGCCGGAGATGGCGGACTGCTCCATCGTGACGGCGTCCTATTCCGCGGGAGACGGCCAGCAGGGGACGATCGGCGTGATCGGGCCTACGCGGATGCGGTATTCGCAGGTGCTCTCCATCCTGAATACGATGGGGCGGCAGCTGACGGATCTCTTCAGCGGGGAGGAAAAGGACAATGAGTAGAAAGGGAAGAGGGAAGAACGGAATGGACCCGAAAGAAAAGCCTCAGGACACGGCTCCGGAGGAGGAGAACCTGAAGCCGGAAGCGGACAACGAACCGCAGGCCGCGGAGGAAACGCCGGAGGAACAGCAGGCGCCCGAAAAAACGCCCCTGGAGCTGGCGGAGGAGAAGGCCGCGGAATACCTGGCGATGGCCCAGCGCGTACAGGCGGACTTTGAAAACTTCCGCCGGCGGAACGAGAGCGTACGGGCGGACAGCTTTGCCGAAGGGAAGCGGGACGTCGCCGCCGCGATGCTGCCGGTTTTGGACAACCTGGAAAGGGCGGCGGAGGCTGCGGAAAATTCCGCGGATGAGGCGCTGAAAAACGGGGTCGGGCTGGTGCTGAAGCAGATGAACGAGGTTTACAGGAAGCTGAACGTTACCGCCATCGACCGACAGGGCGAACAGTTCGACCCGAATCTGGAGAACGCCATCCTCCAGGGAACCGCGGATGAAGGCGAACCCGGAACGGTCTGCCAGGTGCTCCAGAAGGGCTACATGATGGGCGACCGCGTGCTGCGCCACGCGATGGTCAAGGTGGTTCCGGAATAAGGCGGACCGGTGGAATGAGAGAGCCGACACAGCCCGCAGGGGCTTGAGGGAAGGCCGCAAGGCCGGATAAAAAGGTTATTTTCCAAATAAACGGATAAACGGAGGACACGATTATGAGCAAGATTATCGGTATTGACCTGGGTACGACGAACAGCTGCGTGGCCGTGATGGAGGGCGGACAGCCCGTCGTCATCGCGAACGCGGAAGGCAGCAGGACCACCCCTTCCGTCGTCGCCTTCACCAAGGACGGCGAACGGCTTGTGGGCCAGGTGGCTAAGCGCCAGGCGGTTACCAATCCGGATCGGACCGTCATTTCCATCAAGCGGGAGATGGGCACCAGCTATAAGGTTTCGATCGACGGAAAGCAGTATACCCCGCAGGACATCAGCGCGATGATCCTGACCAAGATGAAGGAAACCGCAGAGAGCTATCTGGGCGAGAAGGTGACCGAGGCGGTCATCACCGTTCCCGCTTACTTCAACGACAGCCAGCGCCAGGCGACCAAGGACGCCGGCCGGATCGCCGGGCTGGACGTGAAACGGATCATCAACGAGCCCACGGCGGCCTCCCTGGCCTACGGGCTGGACAAGGAAGAGAATCAGAAGATTCTGGTCTACGACCTGGGCGGCGGCACCTTCGATGTCAGCATCCTGGACATCGGCGACGGCG
>CAMVFE010000011.1 GCA_947166705.1 uncultured Clostridia bacterium | reverse complement strand
CTGATGAAGTACTGCCCCTTCTGCAAGAAGCATACCACTCATCGCGAGACCAAGTGATTTCTGAATCACACACCGCAACAAACTGTGAGGATGTGAAAGAAAATGGCTGAGGAAAACAAGACACCGGCGAAGAAAGCGCAGCCCGGTAAAGCCGCGAAGATTCTGAACTGGTTCAGGACCCTCCCCCAGAGGATCGCGAAGCCCTTCAGGAACATGTATTACGAGCTGAAGAAGGTGACCTGGCCCTCCAAGCAGCGGCTGATTACCTACTCCATCATCGTGCTCGTGTTCATGCTGTTCATGAGCATCGTGATCGGTCTGCTGGATCTGGGCGCCTCCACCGGCGTGCGCGCGCTGATCAACGGCACCGCCTCCACCGCGGTGACGGAAACGGCCCAGGACGCGGCGCAGACCGTGGAGGAGACCGCGGAGGAAGCTGCCGCCGGAGCGGAAACCGCCGCGGACAACGCGGCGCAGGCCGTGGAGGAGACCGCGGAGAACGCGGCTGCCGGAGCGGAAACCGCCGTGGATAACGCGGCCGAAGCCGTGAAGGAGACCGCGGAGACCGCGGCCGCCGGAGCGGAAACCGCCGCGGACAACGCGGCGCAGGCCGTGGAGGAGACTGCGGAGAACGCGGCTGCCGGAGCGGAAACCGCCGTGGACAATGCGGCCGAAACCGTGACGGACGCGGCGGAAACCGCCGTGAACGCCGCGGAAGGAACTCAGGAAACCGCGGAGAAGACCGCGGAGGACGCTTCCGAGGGGAAATAAGCAATGGCAGGAACGAGCAAGGAGCCCTGCTGGTATGTCATCCATACCTATTCGGGCTACGAGAACAAGGTAAAGGATACGCTGGAGAAGTCCGTCGAGAACAACGGCATGCAGGATCTGATCTTTGAGGTCAGAGTCCCCATGGAGGAAGTTGTCGAGATCCGGAACGGAAAGCGGGTCAAGAGCACCCGTAAGGTGTATCCGGGGTACGTGCTGGTGCATATGATCGAAACCAGCGAGAGCTGGTATGTCGTTCGGAACACCCGGGGCGTGACCGGCTTTGTGGGCCCGGATTCCAAGCCGGTCCCGCTGACCCAGGAGGAAGTCGACATGATGCTCAACACAGAACAGAGCAGCATCGACTTCGGCTTCGCCATCGGCGAGCATGTCCGGATCCTGTCCGGCCCCCTGGAGAATTTCGAGGGCGTGGTGGAGGATGTCGACACCGTCCGGGGCAAGCTGACCGTCAAGGTGCAGATGTTCCTGGGCCGGGAGATGCCCGTGGAGGTCGACCTCGACCAGGTCAAAAAGGAAGACTGATCTTCCGGAAGAGAATGCTTCGGGAGAGGAACCATCCTCTCCCTTTGCAGAGTCCTGCGCACAGCAGGGCAGGGTTCTCCCTGCGGGGAGGATCGTGGGAGAAAGATGAAACAAGCTTTCGCCTGACCACATTTTTAGGAGGTGCCAGAAAATGGCAAAGAAAGTAGCTGCTTATATCAAGCTGCAGGTTCCCGCCGCCAAGGCGACGCCCGCACCGCCCATCGGTCCCGCCCTGGGCCAGCACGGCGTCAACATCCCCGGATTCTGCAAGGAATTCAATGACCGGACCGCCAAGGATGCCGGGCTGATCATCCCCGTGGTGATCACCGTGTATACCGACCGGACCTTCACCTTCGTCACCAAGACCCCTCCGGCTCCCGTCCTGATCAAGAAGGAACTGGGCCTGGAGACCGCCAGCGGCCGTCCCAACCGGGATAAGGTGGGCCAGCTGACGAAGGAGCAGCTGAAGAAGATCGCCACCATCAAGATGCCCGACCTGAACGCGGGCAGCCTGGAAGCGGCCATGAGCATGGTCGCCGGCACCGCCCGCAGCATGGGCGTGACCGTTGAAGAATAAGGGGGCGGACGAGCATGAAGCACGGAAAGAAATACACCGACAGCGCGAAGCTGATCGACCATCTGAAGCAGTACGATCCCGAGGAAGCGGTGGATCTGGTCCTGCAGACCGGCAAAGCCAAGTTTGACGAAACCGTGGAGATTTCCGTCCGCCTGGGCGTGGATCCCCGGCACGCGGATCAGCAGGTTCGCGGCGCGGTCGTCCTGCCTCACGGCACCGGCCGTACCATCCGGGTTCTGGTTATCGCCAAGGGCGACAAGGCGAAGGAAGCGGAAGCCGCCGGAGCCGATTACGTGGGCGCTGAGGAAATGATCCAGAAGATCCAGCAGGAGAACTGGTTCGACTTCGATGTCTGCGTAGCCACCCCCGACATGATGGGCATGATCGGCCGTATCGGCCGCATCCTGGGCCCGAAGGGCCTGATGCCGAACCCGAAGTCCGGCACCGTGACCATGGATATCACCCGGGCTGTGAACGATATCAAAGCCGGTAAGGTTGAGTACCGCCTGGACAAGACCGCGATCATCCACTGCCCCATCGGCAAGGTTTCCTTCGGCAAGGAAAAGCTGCAGGAGAACCTGAACGTGCTGATCGATGCGATCAACAAGGCGAAGCCCGCGGCCGCCAAGGGAACCTATATGCGGAGCGTTTATCTCTCCAGCACCATGGGTCCCGGCGTGAGGGTGAATCCGCTGAAGTTCTGAGAAAACATCATCAGAAGAAGAGCGCTGGAACGGAAACCTGTTCCAGCCTCTTTTTGTAAAAAGCCGCAGCGGCCGGGAGGACAGGCGGAAAAAGAAAGGAAAAGGGAAGCAGCGCAGACGATGAAAAAAATCATGCTGATATTCGGCACGCGCCCGGAAGCCATCAAGATGTGCCCGCTGGCGCTGGAGCTCCGGAAGCGCCCGGGGATCCGGACCGTGGTATGCGTGACCGCCCAGCACAGGCAGATGCTGGATCAGGTGCTGAGTACCTTCGGGGTGGCGCCGGACTACGACCTCAACATCATGAAAGAGCGGCAGACGCTGTTCGATATTACGGAGAGCATCCTGAGAGATGTCCGGGAAGTGCTCGAAAAGGAGCATCCGGATACGGTGCTTGTGCACGGGGATACATCGACCAGCTTCGCGGCGGCGCTCGCCTGCTTCTATCTGCGGATTCCCGTGGGCCACGTGGAGGCCGGCCTGCGCACCTACAATATCGATTCCCCGTATCCCGAGGAATTCAACCGGGAAGCGGTGGGCATCATCAGCCGGTACAATTTCGCGCCCACGCCGCTGGCCCGGGACAACCTGATCCGCGAAGGGAAAAGGCCGGAAACGATCTTTGTGACGGGGAACACGGTGATCGACGCCATGCGGCACACCGTGAGACGCGACTATACCCACCCCGAGCTGGAATGGGCGGCGGACAGCAGGCTGATTCTGATTACCGCCCACCGCAGGGAAAACCTGGGAGAGCCCATGCGGCACATGTTCCGGGCGATCCGCAGGGTGCTGGAGGAGCATGAGGACTGCAAGGCCGTCTATCCGATTCATATGAATCCGGCTGTTCGGCAGGCGGCCGCCGAGGAGCTGGCGGGCTGCGAACGGATGCACATCATTGAACCGATCGATGTGACCGCCTGCCATAACTTTGAGGCGAGGGCCTATCTCTGCCTGACGGACTCCGGGGGAATCCAGGAGGAATGCCCGGGATGGGGGGTTCCCGTGCTGGTGATGCGCGATACCACCGAGCGCCCGGAGGGCGTGAAGGCCGGAACGCTGAAGCTGGTCGGCACGGATGAGGAAACGATCCGGCGGAGCTTTACCCGGCTGCTGGACGACCGGGAAGAATATGAACGAATGTCGCATGCCAGCAATCCCTACGGGGACGGCCGCGCCTGCGAAAGGATAGCCGACATCCTCGAGGGAAAGGATTATTCCCCCTGGAATCCGGAAAAATAAAACCGGCTTCCGATTCCGGAAGCCGGGAAGAAAAGCGGAAGGCTTACGCGGCCTTTCTGGTCAGCCGGGGAGAGCACTCCCGGGCCGATACCGTATGCGCTGCGATGGCGTGATCCGTCTTGACCCAGTGCTGCTGATCCCGGCAGCGGAGCAGGCCGCCGATCTGCATGAAGGCACCGACGACCGCGTTGGCGGCGAACCCGCCGATCATCAGCGGCAGGGTTCTGAAGTCGAAGGCCCGGCGGTTGTCCATCCAGTCGGCCAGGTAGAACAGGAAGAAATAGCTGTAAGCCAGGACGGCCGCGCCGATGAGCACACCGTCCGCGGAAAAATCCAGCAGCGGCTTCCGCGAATCCATCAGCCAGAGACCCAGCCGGCATGCTCCCTGAATGAGCGAGAGGGGCACGGCGGCGACGCTGTACATATAGGTCAGCAGGCTCAGGAATTCACCGAAGCTGATCCGGCCCCTGAAAAGGCTCGAGAAAACCCTGCCCGTATTTTTGAAGGTGACATACCACTGCCCCTGGCCCCAGCGCATCCGCTGGCGGATGGCGGCGGAGAGCCGGGTGGGCTTTTCGTCGTATACGCGCGTATTATGGTTCCAGAGGATCCTCCGGCCTTCCAGCGTGGCTTCAACCTGAATTTCAAAGTCCTCCGTCAGGGACATGGTCGTCCAGCCGCCGCGCCTGTACAGGTAATCGGTAGACATGGCGAAACCCGTGCCGCCGATGGGGCAGTTCAGGGAGAGCCGGTGCTTCGCCAGGTCGAAGAAGCGGTTGGTCAGCGTATAGCCGGAGTAATAGAACCAGGCCACCACGCCCTCCCGGTTCTTCGCGCCGAGATAGCACTGGATGAAGTCCGGACGCCCGCAGTCAAGATACTGGCTGTTCACCTCGCGGAACATGTTGGTGTCCATCAGATTGTCGGCGTCAAAAACCATCATCAGGTCGTAGCGGTTCTGATAATCCCCCAGGGATTCCAGCGCCTTGCGCAGCGCGATGGGCTTTCCGGTCGGCGAGTCCGGAGATTCCTTCCGGGTTTCGATGACCTTCGCGCCGGCCCTGCGGGCCACCTCCGCCGTATCGTCCGTGCAGTTGTCGGCGATGACGTAATAATCGTACAGCTCCCGGGGATAATCCATTTCCTCCAGATTCCGGATGATATCGCCGATCACGCGTTCCTCGTTATGAGCCGGAATCAGCACCAGGAAACGGGAAGCGGGATCATGGTCCGCGTAGTCCTTCGTCGGCCTGCGGAAACCGAAGAGGCCGATCACGATCTGATAGACAAAGAAAAGGACCAGCAGAAGCCCGGCCAGCGTGCCGACCGCTTCCAGGAACAGCCTGAGGACCTCCATGACGCATCTCCTTACCTTCAGGAAACAATTGCCCTGCCTGAACTTTATGCGAAGGCGTACGCCCCTGCGGCGCATGCCAACCCAGCTATTAAACCGCAGGATTTTCCGATTGTCAAGCCCGGTTTTTTCACAGAATTTTCACGCGTTTATCACATGATTTTTCATGTATTTCAGAGCGGGTTTTCCTGCCGTTTCGGACAACCTTCGCCTGCACGGGAGGCAGAAGCGCGGGAACAGGGGGAAGACTCCGGCTCCGGCGGCGGTTTTCAGGGGCGCAAAACCCGGCCGCGTATGGTATAATGTCATCCGGAAGGGAGGGAGCGCCTTGAGCAGAACGAAGGAAAGGATCCGGGAGACCACCCTGCAGTACCGGAAGAATCTTGGGCAGAACTTTATCTACGACGAGGAGCTGCTGGAGGCCCTGGTCCGGGACGCGGGCGTCGCGAAGGACGAGGACGTGCTGGAAATCGGGCCGGGAGCGGGAAGCCTGACCAAACCCCTTTGCCGGGCGGCGCACCGGGTGCTGAGCCTTGAGCTGGACGAGCGGCTGATTCCCCTGCTGAACGCCTTCATGGCCGGGCAGGACAATTTCACCCTGGTGCAGGGCGACGCGATGACGGCGGACCTGCGCGCGGTCACCGGAGACCTCCGGACTCCCTTTGCCGTCGTAGCCAACATCCCCTACTATATTACGACGCCTCTGATCACCAGGCTGCTCTCCTCGGACCTGCCGCTGAGCCGGCTGGCCCTGATGGTGCAGAAGGAGGTTGCCGGAAAGATTCTGAGCCGGCCCGGGGGAGAGGGCTGGGGGCCGCTGGCGGTGCGCTGCCAGTACTTCTGCGAGCCGTATCTGGCCCGGGAGGTGCCCGCGGCATGCTTTACGCCCGCGCCGAAGGTGGACAGCGCCTTCGTGGTGATGCCCGTCCGGAAGGAACCGGCCGTGCGGGTTCGGGATGAGAAGGCCTTTTTCCGGATCGTAACGGCGGCCTTTGCCCTGCGGCGGAAGACGATGGCCAACGGGCTGACCGCCTCGCTGCATCTGGAACGGGAGGAAGCACGCGCCCTGATGGAGAAGGCCGGCCTGGATCCGAAGGTCCGGGGCGAGGAGCTGACCATCGCCCAGCTCGGCGCGCTGGCGGATGCCTGGACGGAGAGCTGAAGGCGCGCCGAAGGACAGAAGGACAGGAGGAAAAGCATGAGTATTGCCCGGTTTTCACATGTTTCGGAGAGCCAGTACCAGGCCGCCATGGCGGGGAGGGAGGACTTCCTTCCCCTGAATGAGATCCCGCTGCCGCGCAGATCCACGCGGGGAAGCGCCGGATATGATTTCACGGCGCCCGTGCGGACCGCGGTTCCCGGGGGCGGAACCGCGGTGATTCCGACGGGGATACGCTGCGAGATGGAGGAGGGATGGGTCCTGATGCTCTTTCCCCGGAGCGGGCTGGGGTTCCGGCATCAGATCCGCCTGAGCAACACGGTGGGGATCATCGACAGCGACTATGCTTTTGCGGACAACGAGGGGCATATCCTGGTTTCCCTTCGCAATCCGCTGGACCGCGAGCTGGTGATCGGCCGTGGAGAGCGGTTCTGCCAGGGGATTTTCCTGCCCTTCGGGCTGGCGGAAGAGGATGGGGACGGGATCCCCGCGCGCAGGGGCGGGCTCGGATCCACGGGAAGATAAACGGCCGCCCGGCGGCCTGAAGGAAGCAGAGGGAGGAAAGAACATGAACAGCATGACGGCGCCGATACGGATGCACCCGGCCTTCCGGGGCGGAAAACTGACCCCCTGGGGAGGGGAAAGGCTGCGGACAGTCTTCGGAAAGGATACGCCGGAGGGCCCGGTGGGCGAAAGCCTGGAGATCAGCTGCATCCCGGGACTGGAGAGCCGGGACGACGCGGGCAGGAAGCTGACGGACATCCTGGCGGAGCAGGGCGAGCGGGCGGAGGGGAAATACGCCGGAAAGGCCTTCCCGCTGCTGCTGAAGCTGATCGACGCCCGGGAGGCCCTGAGCGTGCAGGTGCACCCGGACGACGCCTATGCCCGGGTCCGCGAGGGCGGGAAGCTGGGGAAGACGGAAGCCTGGCTGATCCTGGACTGCCCGGAGGACGCGGAGCTGGTTTACGGGATTCAGCCCGGAACGACGCGGGAAGCCCTGAGGGAGGCCTGCGAGCGCGGAAGCGCCGTGGCGCCGCTGCTGCGGAGGGTCCGGGTCCGGCCGGGAGACGTGTGCAGCATCCCTGCGGGAACGGTGCACGCCATCGGCGCCGGGATTCTCCTCTACGAAATACAGCAGAGTTCGGACGTGACCTACCGCTTCTATGACTGGGACCGGACGGACGCCCAGGGGAACCGGCGGGAGCTGCATCTGGAAAAAGCGCTGGATGTGACCCGGCTGGATTTCGCGCCGGAACCGAAGCACTGGGACGGCCGGCCGGGCGTGGCGCGGATGCTGGAGGAGCCCTATTTCAGCCTGGACCTGATCCGGGCTGAGGGCGAGGCTGTCCGGCTTCCCGGCCTGAGGGATTTCGGGTTCCTGACCGCCCTGGACGGGGAGCTGAGCCTTCTGTGGGATGGCGGCGGGACCGCGATGAAAAAGGGAGAAAGCTTCTTCCTGCCCCGGGACTGCGCCGGGCTCGTGATCCGGGGAACGGGAAGCGCCGCGCTGTCCATGCCCCGGGACGGGCAGGGCTGAGCCGGCGCGGGGAAGGAAGCGCGAGAAACAGGCCGGAACCGTCCGGAAGGGCGGAGCCGGGGATCGGAGATACGGGTGAAGCACAACGTACAGGGAAACACGGAGGGCATCCGCGACGCGCTGCTGCGGCAGCTGGACGAGCTGTACAGCTACGAGGCGGAGGAAGGGGAATTCCTGCCCCGGGAGCTGATGCGCCTGCTGGCGGATTATTCCTGCAGGCTGAACCGCGAGATCGCGGTCTATCTGACCCGGGACGGGGAGATCGTCCACGTGGCGGTGGGCACGGACTGCGACGTGGAACTGACGGATTTCCGCCTCCGGCGGAACGCCCGGAGGCTGAGCGGCGTGCGGTGCGTCCATACCCATCCCGACGGGGACGGGCATCTGAGCGACGTGGACCTGAGCGCGCTGAAAATCTTCCGCTATGACGCCATGACGGCGGTGGGCGTCCGGGGAGGCGAACCCGTGAACGTTCAGACCGCCTTTCTGGTTTCCGAACGCGATCTGCTGATGCCGGAGGCGGTTCCGTGGTACAGGGTTCCGGACCGGAACTGGCTGGAGCAGATCGGGATCAGCGACGGGCTGGTGGGCCGGGAGGAAACGGACGAATCCGACGAAGGACCCGAAACAGCCGTGCTGATGGGCATTGAAAGCCAGGAATCCCTTGAGGAGCTGAGGCGCCTGGCGGAGACGGCGGGAGCGCGCGTGGCGGGCTGCTTCCTGCAGCGGCGGGATAAGCCGGACAGCGCGCTCTTTATCGGACGCGGCCGGGCGGAGGAGCTGGCGCGCGAATGCCAGGCGCAGGACGCGGATCTTTGTATTTTTGACGAGGAGCTGACGGGAATTCAGGCCCGGAACCTGGAGGATATCCTGCGGGTCAGGGTCGTGGACCGGACGATGCTGATCCTGGACATCTTCGCCCGGCGGGCTTCCAGCGCGGAGGGCAAGCTTCAGGTGGAGCTCGCGCAGCTCCAGTACCGGAGCACAAGGCTGATCGGCCAGGGGCTGGTGCTGAGCAGGCTTGCGGGCGGAATCGGCACCCGGGGGCCCGGAGAGAGCCGGCTGGAGATGAACCGCCGCCGCATCCGGGAGCGGATGACCGAGCTGCGCCGCAGGCTGGAGGAGGTGGAAAAGCAGCGGGAGATCCGCCGGAAAAGCCGTGAGAAGAACGGAACGCCCGTCGTGGCGCTGGTCGGCTATACCAACAGCGGAAAATCCACGCTGCTCAACAGCCTGACCGGGTCCCAGGTCTATGCCCGGGATCAGCTGTTCGCGACGCTGGATGCGGTTTCCCGGCGGATGGAAACGGCGGAAAAAACGGAATACCTGCTGGTGGACACCGTGGGCTTCATCCGGAAGCTGCCCCATGCCCTGGTCAGCGCCTTCCGCTCCACCCTGGAGGAGGCCGCGCTGGCGGACGTGCTCGTGATCGTGAACGACGGATCGAGCCGGGAAATGGCGGCGCAGCACGATACGGTGGAGCAAGTGCTCAGTGAGCTCGGCGCCGGGGAGACCCGCCGCATCGAGGCCGTGAACAAGTGCGACGCGGCGGATCCGTGGCCGACCTTCCCCGGGGCGGTGATGATCTCAGCGAAGACCGGGGAGGGCCTGGAGGAGCTGAAGGAAAGGATCGCCGATGCCCTGCAGGAAAGCACCGTGACGGTCACCTTCCGGATCCCCTTTGACCGCTACGGGCTGACCGCCCAGATCAGGCCCCTGGGCCGCGCGGTTTCGGAGAACTATACGGAGACGGGGACGGAGCTGACCATGGCGATGGCCCGGGAGGACGTGAACCGGCTGGTCCGCCAGTACGGGACGGAGATTCTCGCGGAGAACGGGCAAAATAATAACAAAAATGAATAAAAATTTTAATAAAGCATTTACAATTAGGAAACAAACAGATATAATGCAGGGTGAAAAGTAAACGGTTTCCGGCGCGGAGGCACGGGGGAACTGCAAAACACCCCGGAGCCGGGCAGCGGCGCCGTTGATCGGGTTCGGATGATCAGGGAGAAGACTAAAAGGAGCGGGAGAAAATGAAAAGGAAGAACGGACTGATGATTCTTCTCGCGGCGGTGCTGACGCTGTGCGTCGCCTTCACGGCCGCGGCGCTGGGAGAGAGCGGCAGCGGCTCCTCCGCGGCGGACGCGGGATCCTCGAGCGCGGATTCCGCGGTATCCACTTCGGGAAGCGGGGACGCGTCCGCCTCCAGCGGATCCGCATCCGCTTCCACGCCGAATACCAGCGCGGAGGTCAGCGCGGCTTCCGTGAGCACGGGGGACGACGGCGCCGGCGCCGGCGCGGGCGCGGCTTCGGCCAGCGCGGGGGATACCTCCTCGAGTGCGGTCAGCACGGGCGGGGGAAGCAGCAGCTCCTCCAGCTCCAGCAGCACCACCACGACGACGACCACCACCACGACCACGAGCAGCTCCAGCTCCTCGAGCAGCGCGTCGGGCGGCTCCGCTTCGGCGGGAGCCGCGGCGTCCTCCGCCGGCGGGAGCTCCAGCTCAAGCGCCAGTTCCAGCGCCGGCTCCGGCTCGGGATCTTCCGGCAGCCGCAGGCGCCACAGCGGCGGATATGTCTATCCCCTGGAAACCATTATCCGCAGCACGCCGGTCATCGGGCGCGGGTGGACGACGGTTCACAAGGTGAACGTCCGCACCATGGCCAGCACCCGCAGCGGGTGGGTTACGCGGATCCTGCAGGCGGGCACGGAGGTCGAGGTGACCGCGGAAGTACTGAACAGCGCCGGGGAAACCTGGTACGCGGTGAAGCTGTACTCCGGTTACGTGGGATATATCCGCGGCGACCTGCTTCGGGTGGACATCGTGCCCGTGGAGGAGGAGACGTCGGCCCAGGCTCCGGCTCAGGCTCCGGCGGCCGCTCCGGTCCAGGCTCCCGCCCAGGCCGGCGGGGATACGGAAAACCCGCCCTATGTGATCTACATCGTGCTGGATCCGGGCATGCTGAACACGAACGGCGAAAGCCAGGTCATCCAGGTGGTTCCGCAGCAGTCGGATGAGCAGGCGGAGACCCCGGAAGGGGAACAGGCCGCGCCCTGGAACGGCTGAGAGGGCGGATCACCTGTCCGATACGGACGGAAACCGACCATCCCGGCTCTGTTGCATTATTTCATATTTTATGCTATCATCTCGCATGAATTCAAAGGCTTGATTTATAAGGGCTTGCGAATTCCATCAAGAGGGAAAAAGGAGAGAAAGGGTATGAAGAAGACGATCTGCAAGGTGGATTACGATACCGAGACGGCTGAACTGCTGGGCAAGGTAACTGCAGGATCCATCGGCGATCCCGCCGGCTATGAAGAGTGCCTCTTCAAGAATGCGGACGGAAAGTTCTTCCTGTACACCAACGGCGGCGAGCAGTCTCCCTATACGAAGGAAGATATTAAGCGCATGTCCGCCGCGAAGGCGGAAGAATGGCTGCAGGCGAATAAGTAATCCGCGCCTGCGGAAAAGCCGGAGGAGAGGGCGGACCCCCTTCCCCGGCTTTTTGTATGAGCGGAGGCGGCCGCGGGCGGCCCCGCGGGGCGGAAAGAAGGACGGAGGAACGGATGAAGAAAGGGATTCTTTTTGACCTGGACGGGACGCTGTGGGATTCGGCGGAAGGCGTGGCGGCCTCCTGGAACCTGGCCCTGGCGGGAATGGGCATGCCGCCGCGGGCAACCGCGGAGGGCGTGCATGCCGTCATGGGAAAAACGATGGACGTCATTGCGCGGCTGTTCTTCCCCGAGATGCCGGACGAGGAGGCGCAGCGCAGAATGGCCGTCTGCATGAAGACGGAGAACGAATATCTCCGGATCCACGGCGGCAGGCTCTTTGAGGGTTTGGAGGAGACGCTGGGAGCCCTGAGGCGGAACGGGTGGTTCCTGGCCGTCGTCAGCAACTGCCAGGAGGGGTATATCGAAGCCTTTCTGGAGCGGCACGGACTGGGATACTATTTCGACGACCGGGAATGCTTCGGGCATACAGGCCGCGGAAAAGGGAGCAACATCCGCCTCGTCCTGGAGCGGAACGGCCTGGAGCGGGCGCTGTATCTGGGCGATACCCGGGGCGACTACGACGCGGCGGCGGAGGCGGGGATTCCCTTCCTTCACGCGGCCTACGGATTCGGGGAGGTCCCGGAGGGAACGCCCCGAATCGGGGATATCCGGGAGCTGCCGGCCAGGGCGGAGATTTTTTTCGCTTGACAGCCGGAAGGCGCGTCGCGTAGAATAACGGCAGAAGAGGGGGAGCGCCGCTCCGCCCGGAAAAAGGAGGAAACAGCATGAAGAAGTACGAATGCCCCTGCGGATATATTTATGATCCCGAAGCCGGCGATCCGGACAGCGGCATCGCCCCCGGCACTGCTTTCGAGGATATTCCCGAGGACTGGGTCTGCCCCGTATGCGGCCTGGGAAAGGACGCCTTTACGGAAGTTGAATAAACGCGGACAGCCCGCCTGCGGATTCCTTCGGGGATCTGCCGGGCGGGCTTTTTTCCTGCCTGAAAATGTGGTATGATTTCGGCAGCTGAGCCATGGATAAGCTTTTCGGGGGGGAGGGGCGGCCCATGCCGGGAGTCCGACAGGAAGACGCGCGGATGAAGATTCCGGCGCTGATTCACCTGTGCCGCCTCGGATACGGATATCTGCCCCGGAGAATCCACGGCCGGGACCGGGAAACCGGCCTGATCCCGGACATCCTGCGGAAAGCGCTGGCCCGGATCAACGGGCGCGAGCCGGCGGAAGAGGAGTTCCGGCGGCTGCTTGACGCGCTGCGGGACCGGATGGAGCGGGAGGACCTTGGCCAGGCCTTTTACGCGATGATCCGGGACGGATGGGAGGGCCTGCGCCTGATAGATTTTTACGCGCCGGAGCGCAACCGCTTCGGGGCGGCGCCGGAGACCGCCTGCGCGCGGGACGGCGCCGTTTTCCGTCCGGATATCACCCTGTATGTCAACGGCCTGCCGCTGGCCATGATCGAGGTCAAAACCGGCAGGCAGCCCCGGGGCATCCGGGCGGAGTACGATCGGATGATGGAGCGGTTCCGGAGGAAGGCGTTCCGCCCCTTCCTTCAGGCGGCCCAGGTCTGGGCGTTCTGCAACGACCGGGAGAACGATCCGAACCGGCTGCTGCCCACGGAGGGCGCCTGCTACGGCACGGCGGCGGAGGGCGATTTCTGCCTCCATGCCTTTCAGGAAGGAGCTCCCGGCTCGCTGCCCGCCCTTGAGCCCCGGAACCGGGAGACGGAGGCCCTGATCCTGAAGGACTGCGGGATGGACGGGCGGATTGCGCCGGGAGAGCTTCGGCGGAATCTGTCCCCGAAAACCGCCGCCCACAGGATGCTCAGCGGATTGTTCTCCCCGGAAAGGTTTCTGTTTTTCCTCCGGTACGGTATCCGCTTCGAGACGGAAGACGGCGGCGCCCGTAAAAGGCTGCTGTCCTCCGCCCAGTTTTTCGCGCTCTGGCGCCAGGAGATGAGGCTCCGGCAGGGCCGTCCCGGCGGGATGCTGCCCGCGGCGGGAGCCGCGGGGGAGACGGGGATGCTGGTATCCCTGCTGATCTGGGCAGGGGAGCGGATTCCGGGATCGAGGACATACTGGATTGCCCCGGACCGGACGGAGCTGCTGCGGACGGACGCGGAGCTTCGGGCCCGGGGGATCCGCGCGGGAAGGCGGGGCAGGCCGGAAGACTGCGGAACCCTGCTGGTGGAGCCCGCCGAGTTTCCGGCGGGATGGACGGACGGGCCGGGGGAGAGGGATTTCGCGGGGCGAAGGATCTTCCTGATCCCCGCGGACTGGGCCGCGTCGCCGCGGGGAAAAAGCTTTCTGCGGCGCCTGCGGAAGGCGGATCCTCATTTGATCCGGATTCTGCGGCAGAGGAGCGCCCTGCCGGAGAAGGGAAATTACACCTACCTGGTGGAATGCGCGGACGGATCCCTGTACTGCGGATGGACCGACGATCTTGAGGGACGGGTGCGGAAGCACAACGAAGGACGCGGCGCCCGATACACCCGGAGCCGGAGGCCGGTCAGGCTGGTCTACGCCGAGGCATTCGGCACCCGGCAGGAAGCGATGAGCCGGGAATGGCACCTGAAGCGCCTGACCCGGAAGGAAAAGCTGCGCCTGATTCAGGAACGGGACGGCGCGGAAACGGAGGAGAAGGGATGACACATCCGAAAACGGTCTGGGTCACCGGGGCCTCAAGCGGGCTGGGACTGCATACGGCCATGGCGCTGCGGGACGCGGGATGGACGGTGATCGCCGGCGCGCGGAGCTTTTCGGTGCCGGAGGAGAAGGACGGGATGCACCTGCTGCCGCTGGACGTGACCCGGGAGGAGAGTGTCCGCGCCTTCTGCGACCGGGCGCTGGAAATCTCGCCCTGGGTCTCCGCGGTGGTGCAGTGCGCGGGCATGCTGGTGCTGGGTTCCTGCGAGGAAACATCCCAGGAGGAGTACAGCCGGGTCATGGAGACCAATTTTCTGGGCATGGTGCGGGTGAACCGCCAGGCGCTGCCCATCATGCGTGCCCAGAAGGAGGGCCGGATCGTGATGTATTCCTCCATCAACGGGCTGATGGGCATTCCCTTTCAGAACGCCTATACCGCCAGCAAGCATGCCATTGAAGGATACGCGGAGGGCCTGCAGATGGAGGTCCGCCCCTTCGGAATCCAGGTGATGCTGGTGGAGCCCGGGGACCACCGCAGCGGAAGCGATAAATACCGCCCCCACGCGGCGCGGTCCGGCGCCGGCTCCCCTTACGCCGCGGCCTTTGAGAGCGCGACCGCGCGGATTCATCACGATGAGACCCACGGCAGCGATCCGGACCGGCTGGGGCGGAAGGTGGCGCGGGCGCTCGGGCGGAAACGGATGCCCTTCCGGAAACGCATCGCCAGCCCGGACCAGCATCTGGCGGTGTATCTGCATAAATTTCTGCCGGCGCGCTGGAACGAGCTCATTCTGCGAAGCTATTACATCCGGAAATAAGCGCGGAATCCGCCCGGAAGGGCGGAAAGACAAAACGAGGGCGCCGGAGCGGGGCTTCGGCGCGGAGGACAGGAGGCCGGGAAAGAATGAAACGCTGGATGGCCGCGCTGCTGGCTGCCGCGGCGCTGCTCACCGCCTGCGCGGCGGAGGAGCCTGCGCTGATCGAGGATCCGGAGAACGGGAAATGGGAATACCGCTCCGGGAGCCTGACGATCACGATCGAAAGAATCACGGAGAGCGTGAAGTCCGGAAAAACGAAAAAAACCCGGGAATACTGCGTGGCGGACATTCAGGCTTCCCCGGAATCCCCGCTGTACCCGGTGATGACGGATCCCACGAAGAAGCGCCCCGCCGGATACAAACTGGTCAGCCCGGAGCTGCTGCAGGAGAAGGCGGCCCCGCTGTTTGCCATGAGCGACGATATGTACGGCATCCGGCTGCAGCGCTATAAGTTTCAGGGCGTGGTGATCCGGGACGGGGAGATCATGGCGGAGAAGACCCGGAACAGCGCCAAAAAGCGCCCCTGGCCGAACCTGGACACCCTGGCGCTGTTTCCGGACGGCCGTATGCAGACCTTTGTCTGCGACGCGCACACCGCGGAGGAATACCTTTCCATGGGCGCGGTGCAGGTGTTCTCCTTCGGCCCGTGGCTCCTCTCCGGGGGAGAGATCAATCCGGAGGTTCTGAATCCCAAGTATTATCCCTACAACGAGCCCCGCGCGGCCATCGGGATGGTGGAGCCCTGGCATTATGTGGCGGTGGTGGTCCGCGGCCGGCCGAAGCAAAGCTACGCCGGGGTGCATCTGGACTGGCTGGCGCAGCTGATGAAGGACCGGGGATGCACGGAAGCGCTGAACCTGGACGGGGGACAGACCGTCACCATGATGTTCAACGGGAAAATGCTGGAAACGGGCGGCGACGGGCTGCGCTCCCAGGGAAGCATGATCTGCTTCGGGAAGATTCCGGAGTAAAAAGGCCGGAAAAGAAAGATCAGAGCGGCAAAAAAGGAACGGAAAGAACGGAAAAAAAGGAGCAGAAGAAAAGAAAGGAAAAAAGAACGGAGGCGAAAACAGATGCCCGGCAAGCTGAGCCTGATCGCGCTGGAATCAGCGGCCCATATCGGCGACAGGGTGAACAGGATTCTGTCCGAATGGCGGGGAGGGGAAAATTTCCTGACGCCCGTCGAATGCCCGCGCTTCTCAAGCGGCGAGGGAAAATGCGTGATCCACGAATCCGTACGCGACCGCGATGTGTACATCCTTCTGGACGTCTGCAATACGTCCCTGACCTACCGGATGGGGGACGGGCTCAACCGGATGTCCCCGGACGACCACTATCAGGATCTGAAGCGCGTTATCGCCGCCTGCAACGGAAATGCGGACCGGATTACCGTGATCATGCCCTTCCTGTACGAAGGCCGCCAGCACCGGAAAACCATGCGGGAGTCCCTGGACTGCGCCGTGATGCTCCGGGAGCTGGAAATGATGGGGGTTCACAGCATCCTGACCTTTGACGCCCATGATCCCCGAATGCAGAATGTCGTGCCGCTGATGGGCCTGGAGAATGTTTCTCCGGCGCTTCAGTTCACCCAGGCGCTGCTGACGGAATACGAGAACCTGACGACGGACAGCGCGCACATGATGTTCATTGCCCCGGACGAGGGCGCCACGGAAAGGGTGGTTTTCCTGGCGACCCTTTTCGGCGTAAACATCGGCATGTTCTATAAAAGACGGGATTATACCCGCATCGTGAACGGCTCGAACCCGGTGATCGCCCATGATTTCTGCGGCTCTTCCGTGGCGGGCATGGACGTGATCGTGGTGGACGATATGATCGCCTCGGGCGGAAGCATGCTGGACACCGCCCGCCAGCTGAAGGAGATGGGCGCGAAGCGGGTCTTCATCTTCTCCACGTTCGGCCTGTTTACCAGCGGGCTGGAAAAATTCGACAGGGCCTACGAAAACGGCGGATTCGACCGGATTTTCACGACGAACCTGATCTACCAGAGCCCGGAGCTGAAGGAACGGCCATGGTACTTTTCGGTCAATATGGACCGGTACATCGCGGCGCTGATCGACACCATCAACCGGGGCGAGACCATTCAGGAGCTGATCAGGCCCGCCGGAAGAATCCGGGAAATGCTGGAGCTGTACAGGCAGGGCGGCTGAGGCGCGGCGCTTCCCGCACCCACGGAAAGACGGGACGGGGGAGACGCGCCTCCCGCGTCCCCCGCGCCGGGGAGGGACGGCAGGCCGCCATTTGTAACAAAACCCGCAAATCATGGACAGGATGCGGGGAAAAAGGTATAATCAGGGCACGAATCAGGAGACTGGTTCGTGCCGTTTTTGGTATTTTTTTCGAAAGCGGAAAGGAACGAACAAGGAACCTATGAGGATCCATTTCAGAAAAGCCTGCTGCCTGCTGCTGGCGGCGGGCATTGCGTGGACGGTCCCGGCGGCCCTGGCGGATGAAAATGATCCGCCGGCTGAAACGACGCCCGCTTCGGAGGAGACGACGCCGCCTCCGGAAACGACGACTCCGCCGCCCGAGGAGACGACGCCGCCTCCGGAAACGACGACTCCGCCGCCCGCGGAGACCACGCCGCCTCCGGAGACAACGACCCCGCCGCCCGCGGAAACGACGCCGCCCGCGGAGACCACACCGCCTCCGGAGACAACGACTCCGCCGCCCGCGGAGCAGACGACGCCCCCTCCCGCGGAGGAGCTTTTTGAGATCAGGGACGGCGTCCTGACGGCGTACCGGGGCATGAACCGGCAGAAGGAAATCCGGATTCCGGAAGGCGTCCGGGTGATCGCGCCGGGCGTTTTTCAGGGGGACGGGAAGCTGGAGAAGGTGATCCTGCCGGATTCCGCGGAGGAAATACAGGACGAGGCATTCGCGGAATGCTCCGCCCTGAAGGAGGTTGTCCTTTCCTCCGGGACCCGGCTCCGCCGGATCGGAAACGGCGCCTTCCGCCGGTGCGGCCGGATCGACCGCAGCTTTGCGGAAGGCGTGCCGGAGATCGCGGGCGACGCTTTCGAGGGCGCGGCCGGAACGAAGAAGCCTTCGGAAAAGGAGACGCCGAAGCCGACGAAAACGCACAAGCCTTCCCCGACCGCGACGCCGGAGCCGGAGCCGGAACCGGAATGGGATATCCCGGAGGCGGCACCCGCGGCCCCGGGAGGCGGAAAGCGAAAAAGCCACGGAAAGAGCAGGATCAAGGTGCTCCACGGGTATGACCAGGTCTATATCCCGAAACCGGGGGAGATTCCGGAAGAATCCATGCATGTGCTGACCCTCGGCGGCGAGGAGCTTGAGCTGAGCCTGTCGGACGCGGAGGGCGCGGAGCGCAGGTTCCGCCTCGGCCTGGCCGGGAGCGGGCTCCGGGAGGACGAGGCAGATATCCTGATCCTGGAAGCCGAAAAGGACCCCGGGGGCGGAGCCGCCCTGTGGCATGTGAACGGCGCCGTGCTTCGGAAGCTGAACCGGAGCGGGATCGGTTTTCTCCGGTTCAGGCAGGGCGGACAGGACTTTACCGTGCCTACGGAAGGATTCCTGGCCGGCTGGGCCTACGACGAGCTGAAAAGCCGGGGAACCCCGGGCAGGAAATTTGACTACACCCTGATCATGGACGGAACGGAAAACCCGCCGGAATGTCAGGTGACGGTTGAGGGACGGACATACGAACTGAAGGAGGATCCCCGGGCGCCCTTCTATCTGACCGGCATCCGCCGGGAAACGGACACGGCGCCTGCGGCACGGAAGGAGGAGAGCGCGAGATGAAGAAGCGGACGACAGCGGGAATCCTGGCCGCTGTGATGATTCTCTGCGGCCTGGGCTCTGCCCTGGCGGACCTGTACTATGAAGGAACCGTGACCGCCGGGGAAACGACGGCGGTGACCTTCCCCTTCGGCGGCCGGATCCGGAAGCTTCAGAAGCAGCCGGGCGAGCAGGTGCTGGAAGGCGAGACGCTGGCCGAGATCGAGACGGCGCCGAATTACGCCCCCGTGGAGGGAACGGTGGCCGGGCTCTATATCGCGGAGGGCGACAAGGCGGAGGACATTACGGAGCGCTATGGGGCCAGCCTGTATATCGAACCGGTGAACCGCTATAAAATTACCGCCACGACGGACAAGGCGTTCAATGCCAGCGAAAACCGCTACATCCACCTGGGCGAGCAGGTCTACCTGAAATGCGTGACGGACGGAACCCACCGGGGCACAGGCCGCGTTT
This sequence comes from uncultured Clostridia bacterium, assembly GCA_947166705.1. Classification (GTDB taxonomy): domain Bacteria; phylum Bacillota; class Clostridia; order Christensenellales; family Aristaeellaceae; genus Aristaeella. Next base: position 37,961 of record CAMVFE010000011.1, on the reverse strand, counting down.
CCGCGCTGACGGAAAAGGGCTATGAGATCGAGGTGACCGGCGGGGACTTTTACATGGAGGAAAAGGTGGACGCCTTCCGTGCGGAGGATTACGCCAAGGACAGCTGCATCGGGCGCGGAACCGTGGACCGGGCCAAGCCCGTGGCGGTCAAAGGCACGGGGAGCGTCCTGAAAATACATGTAAAGAACGGGGATTTTGTGGAGCGCGGCGAAATGCTGTTTGAAACGGTGGAAGGCGTGCTGGACGGGCTGTACGCGCCGGACAAAAGGATCGTTTCCCCCGTGAACGGCTTCGCGGCGAGCGTCGAGAAGAAGAACGGGGAAACTGCCGCCAAGGGGGACACGCTGATGACGGTGACGTCCTCCGACAGCATGACCGTCGAGTTCGAGGCGCCGGAGGCGGATCTGTTCTACCTCCGGGAGGGCATGAAGGTCAGCATGGAGCTGTACTGGGAGACGGAGACCGGAAAAACCTATTCCGGGGAGATCCTGTCCATCGCCTACCGGAACACGGAACAGAAATCGGAAACCGACAGAAAGACCTACCGGGTCCGGGCTTCCATCGACGCGGATGAAAGGGTCCGGGCCGGCATGACCGTACTGGTCACCGTGGGCGTCACGACCGCGCCCGCGGATGAAAAGGAAACCCGGCAGGGAAGCTGAGAAGAATCCGGGACAGGGAAAGGAAAAGAAGATGAAAAAAATCTTATCGGTTATTCTGGCGGCAGCGATGCTGCTGATGTGCGGAGCGGCGACGGCGGGAGAAGGAGACCGGACACTGCTAATGATGGAGGACGACCTGGGATATTTCAACTCCATCCAGACGGTGCTTGCGACGGACGAGACGGTTTATGCGTTTCTGTTCGGATCAGGCCAGGAGCTGAAGGCCATCAGCCTGAAAACGGGGGAAACGGAGACCTATGACCTCCAGGAGATGATGGACCGGATGAGCGGGCTGACCGCCGAGGGAGAGGAACCGGCCGCGCCGGACGAGGACGGGCTGCGCTGGACGGAAAGCGTTCAGGCCTGGTTCGAGAAGGACGGAGAGATCTACGCGCTGGTGAACCGCATCGGATCCGCGGGAGAGCGCAGCCGGATGGACGGCGGGCATATCCGCCGGCTGATCCTGGCGGACGGGAAGGCGGAGCTGGAACAGGAGGACGCTTTCCGCCTGGACTGGAGCGGCATGACGGAAACCGAGGGCAGCCGGGAAACCTCCCGGTATATCAGCACATGCGCCGCGCAGGGGAATACGCTGTACATCGGCTCCTATGATGAAAACGGGAATCAGATGCTGGGCATTTTTGACCTGGCCGCGGGCGGAATGACAGAGCGGATGATTCCGGAGATGAACGATTTCATGCCGGCGCAGGACGGCCGGCTGATGGTTTGCCAGTATGAATGGGGCGAAGATCCCGCGCAGGTTTACAGCTTTTACGATCCCGCGACGGAAAGCCTGGAGCCGCTGATCCGGATCGGAACGGGCGAGGCGGGCACCGTGGGCTCCTTTGCCTGGCAGGCGGAGACGGACACCGCCTATTTTGTACGGAACGGGGAAGTGTTCGCCGTTCCCGAAAGGGATCTTTCCCGGGCTCAGGCCGTGAATGAATGCCTGATCTCCGGGCGGGAATTTGCGCGCCTGACCGCGGACGGACGCCTTCTGGTCTGGGATTACAGCCATATCTACCTGCGGAATACGGATCCCGCGCTCCGCAGCGAGATTTCCCTGCGCATCCGCCCCTTCGAATGGGGAAGCGGGCTGGATAAGGCCTGCAACAGATTCCAGAACGAGCAGGGCGGAATTTCGCTGATCCGGGAGGATTACGGCGACGAGAACACGCTGCTTCAGGGCATGATGAACCAGGACGCGAGCGTGGATGTGTACCTGATCGGCCGGGATTCCGGCGCCTTCAGCGCGGTGCTGGGAAGGGGCTATACGGCGGACCTGAGCGGAAACGCGAAGCTTGCGGAAACGATGGAGCGGGTTTATCCCGCCTTCCGGGAATCGCTGAGCCCGGACGGCCGGCTGATGGCCGTGCCGCTGACGGCGAGAGGCACCTGGATCGGATACAATCCAGATGTCCTTGAAAAGCTGGGCCTGGAGGAAAAGGACCTGCCGAAGACCTGGAACCAGTTCTTCGATTTCCTGGAAACCCTGCCGGAGCTGCTGGAGGGGAAGGGAATCCGCGCCTTTTCGCTGTACACCTACCGGGATTCTTTCCAGACGGAGATCCTGCGGCAGATCCTGAACCAGTACATCCTGGCCCGGGGAGAGGCGGCCCTGAACTCGGAGGAGCTTCGCGGGCTGCTGGACCGGCTTCAGCATGTGAATTTCGACCGGCTCGGGATTCTGACGGACGAGGAGATTGAGGAGGCTGACCAGCAGGGCAGATACGAGGAGATGGGAGGCGGGCAGGAAAGCCTGCTGACCATCAATACGGAGTGCGGCCTGGCCGTCTGGGAGGATAGCGTTCCGCTGCTGACTGCCCTTCAGGAAGGGGAGGAGCCGATCCTGCCGGTCAGCATGAGCGTCGCCTTCGTGAATCCCTGGTCCGCGCATCCTCAGGAGGCCATGCTTTTCCTGGAAAGCCTGATGGAGTGCCTGGACACGGAGAACGCCTATACCCTTCTGCAGGACCGGAGCGAGCCCGTTCGCAACCCCGGCCACGAGCAGGAGAAGCGGGAGCTGGAAAAATGGCTGAATACAGCCAGGAAGAGCCTGGAGAACGCCGCCGACGAGGACGAGCGGATTTCCTGGGAGAAGGTTGTCGGCGACTACGAAAAGACGCTGGAGGATTTTGACGAATACAGCTGGATGATCAGCGCGGAGACGATTGCGCGCTATCAGGCCAGGGCAAAGTACCTGCGCCCGATCACCTGGAACCTCTTCGGCACCCTGCAGAACGGGGACAGCGGGGAGGAATTCTGGAACATGCAGACGGGCTTCGCGCAGGGAACCGTTTCCGCCGGAGATCTGCTGAGCTACCTTGACAAAAAGGTGCAGATGATGCGGCTGGAGGACCTCTGACGGATCCGCCTGAGGCATAAGGAAGGAACGAAAAAGATTTGTATCGAAAGAAAAGGCTGGTTCTGCCGTTTCTGCTGCCGGGGCTGGCCGGGATCCTGCTGTTCTATGTGATCCCCTTCTTCGGCGGCATCTGGTACAGCCTGACGGACGGAAGCTTTCAGAATGCCTTCGTCGGGTTTCAGAACTATCTGAACGTATGGCAGAACCCCATGTTCCAGCTGGGGCTGAAGAATACGATGGAGATGAGCCTGATCTGCGCGCCGGGCCTTTTCCTGCTGGCTTTTGTCTTCGCCGTCCTGCTGAACCGGATGCGCCCGGCGGGAGGAGTCTTCCGGAACACGGTGCTCCTACCCTATCTGATGCCCTCCAGCGCGGTGCTGATCATCTGGCTGCTGTGGTTCGACTACGGAGGACCCGTCAACCGCCTGATCACGCTGCTGGGGGGACAGCGGGTTCTGTGGCTGCAGGGCGCGGAGCTCAGGCTTCCGGTGGTGCTGCTGTTCCTGTGGAAGAACCTGGGTTTCTGTGTCGTCATCTTCCTGGCCGCGCTGCAGGGCGTGCCGGAGAGCCTGTACGAATACGCCGCGCTGGAAGGGGCGTCCCTGACCCGGCAGGCTTTTACCATCACCCTGCCGCTGATTGTGCCATCGGCGTTCCTGGTCTTCATCCTGTGCTGGGTCAACGCGTTCCGGATTTTCAAGGAGATCTACTTTATCGGCGGCGCTTACCCGGACGAGCCGCTGTACACGCTCCAGAACTATATGAACAACATGTACGGAAAGCTGAATTATCAGAACGTGACAACGGCGGCCTACAGCTTCGCGGTGATCGTGTTTGCGCTGTTCGGCATTCTGTTCTTCCTGCAGGCCCGCGCCAGGCGCGGGCTGGAGTAAGGGAGGCAGCGCGGATGAGAAAAATCCGGGGATTCAGGCTGCGGGCGCTGCAGGCTTTCCTGTTCGGAACGGCCGTGCTGCTGCTCCTGCCCATGATCCAGACCTTCCTGTATTCCTTCTGCTCCATGGACGAGATGAAGGCCTACATGAAAACGCGGGGAAGCTACGACGTCAGCCTGTGGATGGACGCGCATCTGATTCCCGACATGGTTTCGCTCGGCCAGTACCATCAGATTCTGATCACGGATAACACCGTGCTGCGCCTGTTCGTGAACTCCGCGATGTACGCGGCGCTGATCCTGGCCGGCCAGGCGGCGGTGATTCCCGCCCTGGCCTTCGCCCTGAGCCGGTTCCGGTTCCCGGGCCGGAACGGGATCTTCTTCGGGATCATCCTGCTGATGCTTCTGCCGTTCCAGGTGACGATGGTTCCCAACGTGCTGACGCTCCGAAGCCTCGGCCTGATCAATACGGCCTGGGCGGTCATCCTGCCGATGTGGTTCGCGCCTTTCTATATTTTCCTGATCCGGCAGTACATGGTGGCGCTTCCGGGAGAGCTGATTGAGGCGGCGGAAATGGACGGCGCGGGAACGCTGAGCGTATACCTGCGGGTGATCCTGCCGGTCTGCCGCCCGATCCTGGGCGCCGCGGCGGCGCTGTCCTTCGCGGAGAGCTGGAACCTGGTGGAGCAGCCGCTGACCTATCTGACAAACAGACAGGACCTTCAGCCGCTGAGCACCATGTTCAACCAGCTGGCCCGGGAAAACACGGGCTTTGAGTTCGCGGGAGCGGCGCTGTATATCCTGCCGGCGCTGTTCGTATATCTGTTCTTCCAGGAGGATATCCTCAGCGGAATTCAATTGACGGAGTTAAAATGAAGATGAAGAAATTCGCCCTGAGGGGCATGATTGTGCTGGCGGCGGCGGTTGCCCTGTGCATCTTTTTTTCCGGAACGGTCCGGAACCTGACGACCCCGAAGGTCCGCTTTGCCCAGGCGAGAATGGGAAAGATGGAAGTGGAAACGGAGCTGAAGGGCCAGGTCGTATTTCCGGAGACCGTGGAGTTCACCCTGCCCGTTCCGGAGGGGATGACCCTGACGGTCACGCGCGTACAGGCGGAAGCCGGAGCACGGGTCAAGGCAGGAGACCCGCTTCTGAGCGCGAGGGTCACGGATGGGGAAAAGACGCTGGAAACCCTGCGGAAGGATCTGCTGACGGCGCAGAAGGAGCTGCGCGAGCTGCAGAAGAAGACCGCGGATATCCGCCTGAACCGCGGAGAGCAGAAATGGCGGGAAGCCTGGGAACGCGACGCCGCGGCGGCGGCGGCCGCGCAGGAAGCCCGGATCGGCCTGTTTTCCGCGCTGCGCCGCGCGGGCCTGGAAATGGAAGGGGACCGGCTTCCGGAAGGGGCCGGAGAGGAGATCGAAACGCTCTGGCAGGCCTGGCGGCAGGCGGAGCAGGAAAGAACGGAAAGTGCCGGAGAGCTGACCGCGCTGGAGCGCTACGCGATTCCGGAGAGCACCTGGACGCTGCTGCAGCAGCTGAAAGCCCAGGAGGATAAAACGGCCGCCCTCGAGGAGCAGCTGACGGCGACGCAGGTGATGATCAGGACGGCGGAAAAGATCACGGCGCCCCGGGCGGCCTATGTGACAGAGGTCGGCGTGGAAAAGGGATCCACCGTGGACGGGGATACGGTTGTCATGAAGATGACCGCGGAGGGATCGCAGCCGGTAATCCGGCTGAGCCTGGCGGATGTGAAGCAGGAAGTGAATCCCGGAACGACGGTGATCCTGGAGAGCGACGGCTGGAGCCAGCCGGCCGTCCAGGTCATCCAGACCGGGCTGACGCTGGAGGGCAGGCCCTACGCGGATGCCGAGATCACGCAGGACGTCCTGTACGCGCTGGGAAGCGTATCGACCCTGATGAAAAATGAAATCAAGGCCAAGCTGGTCACGCGGAGCCGGGAGTCAACCTGCCTTCTGCCCGCTTCCGCCGTCCGGGGAAGCGGAAAAAACCGATACGTCTATGTGGCGGAGACGGACAGCTCGGCCTTCGGCGGAAGCCGTATGAAGGCCCGGAAAACGGATGTGACGGTGCTGGCGGAGAGCGGCTCCACGGTCTCCGTCGCCGAGGACCTGACCTACCAGAAGGTACTGTATATGGAGGACCGCGCCCTGACCGAGGGCGGCGCGGTGATGGAATACGCAAAGGATCAGGATAAATGAGCAGGCGAAGAAGGATTTCCTGGCTGACGGCGCTGGGTCTGCTGCTGGCGCTGGCCGGCGTGATCGGCCTGTACAGCGGGCCGGAAATCAGCCAGTACGCTTTTCCGGCGGGGGGAAAGGATCCCGCGGAGCTTCTGAGCAGGGCGGAGGACAAGTGGGGAAACGAATTCCCGACGCTCTCCCTGCACGGAACAGCGGAAAAAACGTCCGTTTCCACCGAACAGGCTGCCCGGGATGAGCTGATCCTGACCGAAACGGCGGGAGGCTATTTTGAGATTTATCCCCGCAGGTTTGTCTCAGGCCGCCCCCTGACGCGGGGGGACCGGGGACGGGCGGTCATCGTGCTGGATGAGCGGCTGGCCTTCGGGCTTTTCGGAGATGAGGATCCGCTGGGGAAAACAGTGACCCTGGCGGAGAAAAAATACGAGGTGGTGGGAGTCGCGGCGCAGGTCCGCCGGATCGGCGACGGCGGCGCCTGCTTCGCCTGGATTCCGCTGGGCGCCTCCGGCGCGCCCGCGGTTACGGTTCTGACGCTGTCCGCGGGCGGACGCGCCGCGGACGCCCTCCGGTCGGTTTTCGAAACGGGAGCGCGGGAAATCTGCGGCGAGGGACAGGCCTTCTTTCTGGCTAAGGAGAGAATGCGGGGCACCATCCTGCCACGCGCGGCGCTGCTGCTGGGCGCGGTACGCCTGCTGGGCCTCTGCGTCAGGCTGCTGATGAAATACACGCGCCGCCGCGCCGGGGAGATCAGAGAAAAGCTGAAAAGCCGCTATCCGCGGCAGATCGCGGGCTGGCTGACCTGGCAGGCCCTTCGGACGGCCCTCCTGTGGGCAGCGCTTGGCGTGGCCTGCGCGGCGCTGGTGGTCTGGGCCGCGCAGCCGATGACGGCCTTCCCGGAATGGGTTCCGGATTCCCTCGTGGATCCCGAGGCGCTGATCCGGCGCTTCCGGGAGCTGACGGCGGAGGCGTCCCGGCCGCTGCGCTTCCGGACTCCCGAAATGGCGGAGATTCTTTTCTGGAGCGGCGTCCTGAGATGGGGCACCGTACTTTTCCTGACGGGATGGGTTCTGTGCCCTCCGTTCGGACAGAGAAAGAAAGCCGGCCTTCCGAAACCGGAAGCCGGCTGAGGTAAAATCAGCTGTCCGCTCCGCGGAGGATCAGCCTTTCAGGCTTTCCTTCCGAAGCGGAAACCGGAAAAGCCGGGCGCAGGGAGCTTCCCGGAACGTGACGGACAGGATCCCGCGCTCCGGGTCCCAGGAATGGGAAACAGCTTCCCGGAGGCTTTCCTTCCGGGGATAGAAGATTTCGGGCTCCAGAAGCCGCGCGGCTTCCGGCATGGCGGACAGCGGGATGCTGATCGTCCGCGGAAGCCCTTCCCGGCTGCGGGTCTGGTGCCAGAGGGCCAGGAAGCATTCTTCCCCGCCCCGGAGTACGAGGCAGGCAAAGGGTTCCTCGGCATGGGCGAAGCCCAGCGGCCAGAAGGGGAGGCTGCGCGGAATCATTTTCCGCATCTGCCGGTACAGGTCCAGCCCCTCCCGGACCAGCGAGAGCGGCGAGGGCTCCAGCTCCGCCAGGTGCCCGGACTGATGAACGCGGCCGGTCATGGCGTTGATCATATTATAGACGGTCGTTTCGTCGTCCGAATCCCGCTGCGGATAGGACCAGACCGCGCTCTGCTCGCTGTTGACCCCGGAGGGCGCATTGCAGGCGATCGTCGCGTAATGGACAAAGTCCTCCTGATCGCTGGTGGACTGGATCGAATAGCGGGAAAGCATCGCGTAATCCATGCGCATGCCGCCGCTGGAGCAGTTTTCAATCACCAGATCCGGATAGCGGGCAAACACGCCGTCAAGCCAGCTCAGATAGGCCTGTTCATGCCTGTAGAGCCCTTCCCCGGGCGTAAAGGCCCCTTCGTCCGTTCCGACGCCGGGCTCGATATTATAATCCATCTTGATATATCCCGCGCCGTATTCCCGCACAAGCCGGTCGATGATCCGGTCCGCGAAGGCGCGCACCTCCGGATTCCGGAAATCGAGCTGCATGCGGCTGCGGTCATACACGGGCTCCCCGAAACGCCGGAAGAACCAGTTCTTCGGCAGATCCGGGACCAGCGGGCAGCGGATGCCCATGACCTCCAGCTCCAGCCAGAGGCCGGGAACCATGCCGCGGGAACGGATGATGTCCGTCAGTTCCCGCAGGCCGCCGGGGAAGCGCTTCCGGCTTTCCTTCCATTCCCCGACGCCGTCCCACCAGAACCCGTCCGCGTACCAGCCCGCGTCGATGACATAGTATTCGCAGCCGGCCTTTTGCGCGGCCTCGATCAGCGGAAGCTCCTTCTCCGTGGTCGGATCGCCGAAAAGGCAGTTCATGTAATCATTGAAGATGACCGGAAGCTTCTCGTTGTCCGGGTTTGGGCGGCGGATCAGGCGCCGGTACTGAACCAGCCCGGAGACGGCCTCGCTGATCCCGCCGCGGACTGCGCCGACGCAGACCGGGACGGAAGTGAAGCTCTCCCCGGAGGCCAGCCTGACGGCAAAATCGGACTGGGTGCAGGTAGGACCGGAGATGTTCAGGAAGTAATGGTTGCTCTGCAGCCCGATCTCCCAGTGCCAGGAGCCGTTATGCTCGATCTGGAAGAAGAGCACGGAGCCGGCCTCGGTATTCTCCAGCAGGCCCATGGGAAGGAAGTGCTTGCTGGACCAGTTGCCCGTATTCGTGAGCTCGAAGGTTTTGGAGGTCCGGCGCATCACATGGGGCTGCGTTTCCGCCAGGCCGAGATCGGGCAGGCCGTAGTCCCGCCAGCTCAGCTCCTTCTGCCAGCCGTTATGCGGGATGTGCACGCGGATCTTCCGATCTGCGGAGGATTCTCCGCCCAGCTCCCAGCCCAGGCAGGAGAAGGAGCCCAGATAGGTGAGCACCCGGGCGTCGGCGCCGGTATTCTCCGCGCGGTGCGTCATCCGGACCAGGGGAAGGCCGGAAAAGAACTGAAAGAAACTGGTCAGCCGGATTCCGGCGGCCGCGTCCTCCTGGACGATCGTGAGAAGACGGCCCCGTTCGTTTTCCTCAACGGAGCGGGAGACGTATTCCAGGGAACAGCCGGGCATGGTGGCGACATACATGGTTCCCTGCTTCTCATAGGGAGAATTCATGCCGGCGAGCTGGATCTGGGAGAAAAGATATCCGTCCTCCAGCCACCGCTCAGGATCTGAAGAGCAGAGATTGGGATCCCTGGAAGGTTCCCAGGCTTCCGTACCAAAGTAGAGCAGGCGGATCCTGCGCTGCGGGGTAATGCCGAACACAAGGCGGAGACCGGCTTCTTCCAGCGTAAAGATTTCCAGTTCTTTCATGGCGATGATCCTCTCTTTGTATTTTCAGGCGCCTTCATCATAATATAAACGAAGCATGTTTTCAACCGCAGCCCGGATGAAATCCGGGGCAAAGACACCTCCGGGCCGAAAAGAACGGCCCCGGAACCGGCAGGACGCCGGAGCGGAAAGGACGGCCGGAAGAGCCTCCGGAACGGTTGCAAAGCTCGGATACCCGTGATACAATGGCGGTGTTGAAGGAACAGGTGATTTCCGGAAACGGAGAGGAGTTTTTCAGACCATGGAAATTAATGAGAAAACCCTGATCGGCGAAATCGTCATGAAGCATCCGGAAGCGGTCGAGGTGCTGATGTCCATCGGGATGCACTGCCTGGGCTGCCCGGCCAGTCAGGCGGAGAGCCTGGAGGAAGCCTGCATGGTGCATGGGTTTGATCCCGCTCCCGTGGTGGAAGCGATCAACGCCCGGATTGCTGCGGCAAACTGAACTGAAGAAGCCGTACCTCACAGAAAGGTACGGCTTTTCAGACGAATGAAGCGGAGGAAATGAACGTGCTGAATATTCGCAGAGCGGAAGCCAAGGATACCCAGCGGGTGCTGGATCTGCTGAGCCAGGTGCTCGAGATCCACGCGGTGATCCGGCCCGACCTTTTTGTCTCCGGAACCCGGAAATATACGGCGGATGAGCTCCAGACCATCTTTCAGGATGAGAACCGGCCCGTGTTTGTGGCGGAGGATGCGGAAGGAAACGTGATTGGCTACTGCTTCTGCGTGCTGGAGACAGTGACCCATTCCAACAATCTGCGGGAATCCCGGTCCATGTATATCGATGATTTCTGCGTGGATGAAAAGTCCCGCGGGCAGAAGGTCGGGAAGATGCTGTGCGATTACGCCATAGCCTACGCCCGGGAAAAGGGCTGCTATGACGTGACGCTGAACGTGTGGGCGGGGAACGACGCGGCTGAAGCCTTCTACCGCAGGATGGGTTTCACGCCGAGGAAAACGTATATGGAGAGGATCCTTTAAAAGGACCCGGCAGGAAACCGGTACGCGGATTCGCGAAAGCCGGAGGGCAGGAGGACCTGAGAGCATACCGGGGCTGCCGGCACGGCGTATCCGGAAAGCCGGCAGCAAAACGAAAAAGCCCTGCGGAAATCCGCGGCAGTCAAAATGGGGCTTGACGGAAACAGCCGCTCATGATAAGATACTTGTCGCTGGTTGAACCTGGAGCGATGGCCGAGCGGTTGAAGGCGCTGGTCTTGAAAACCAGTGATACCGAAAGGTACCGGGGGTTCGAATCCCTCTCGCTCCGCTCACCGGCTTTGGAGAAGTACCCAAGTGGCCGAAGGGGCTCCCCTGCTAAGGGAGTAGTGCGGGTGACCGCAGCCCGGGTTCAAATCCCGGCTTCTCCGCTCAATGAATCGTAGGAATTTCAACACTCCTACGATTTTTCTTTTGCTTTTGTACCGGAACTATACCGGAATCAGCTTTTTTATGATGTTATGGACATAAATAGAGACGAAGCACTGACCGAATTCCTGAACAGGAAGGGCTCGCTTATCGAGCAGTCAAGTGGCAACGTCACAGATCAGATTGTAAACACGAACGGAACGAACAGCAATAGTCGATCTGGTCAAAGACGCTTTGCACACTGGAAAGCAAGTTCGGGGAGGAAGATGTTGTTCTGGCGAATATTACAGTAGGACCAGATCATAAGAATAACCTGGATTTCGTCAGGAGAATTAAGGAGAAGATGGATCCCAAGGGCAACGACAAGATCAATATCGAATGGCCGCCCTGAAGGGTGACATCAACACCGAGATGCGGCTGGCGGATGCGTACAACCGGCAGGTTACTGACCTTGGCCGGTCACAGCAGAGCAGGAAGATACTCCGGCTGATGAACCCGCGGGACGGATCAGCTGCTTCCAGAAGCAGGTGCACAACCTGACCCGCGATATCAGACCGAAGACCGGGAAGAACGGCACGATTCATCGGCAATGCCATGTTCATCCCGGCGGTCAGTCTGAAGAATAAGATTGGCGCTTTCTTAAGATCTCCCATTCCGCAGGGGAAGCGTAATCTGTTTATAAAAATACTTTGCTCTTGATATCCTTCGCAAAGCAACGTATACTTTTCACAGAAATTCTGAAGAGAAATGTTCCGAAAATGACTCTGCAGGGAAGCGAAACGGAGGGCCCGCAGCATGAACTGCAACACACCTCTTTATGATTCCGGCCTGTCGGACCGGGAGCGCGCCGAATACCTTCTGTCCCAGCTGACCCTGGAGGAAAAATACGAATGGTTTACGCTCCGGATCCGAAACGACCGGCTGGGGCTGCAGGTTTCCACCTGCGGAGGAGAGGGAGCCCACGGCGTCCAGGCGAGGGCCGGGCAGGGTGAGGCCTATCCCCCGACCCCGACGACCTCCTTCACCCAGCCGATCGGTATGGCCGCGACCTTTGACCGGGAGCTGATCCGGAAGGCCGGCGACGTGACGGGAAAGGAAGCCCGCGCATTTGAAAACGCGGTCGGAAAAGGCGGACACTGCCGCCTGGCGCCCACGGTGGACCTGTGCCGGGACCCCCGATGGGGACGGAACGAGGAGGGCTACGGCGAGGATCCGTATCTGACCGGAAAGATGGCTTCCGCGTATATCCGGGGCATGCAGGACGAGCACAACCGCGACGGAAGTCCGGTGGCAGAGGGCGGGCGCGGGGACAGGATCCGGACCGGCGCCGTGCTCAAGCATTTCTACGCCAACAATCAGGAGTACCGCAGAGCCTACGACAGCTTCGATATTTCCGACAAGGTGAAATACGACTACGAGCTGGAATCCTTCCGCTACTGCGCCGAGGAAGGACACGCGGAGGGCGTCATGACCTCGTACAACGAGATCAACCACCTGCCGGCCATGCTGAACCACGAGGTGCAGGACTTCCTGAAGGACCGGTGGGGGATCCGATACGCGATGACGGACGGCGGGGACTTCCTGCAGACCGTGAACTTCCACCGCTACTACGAAACCCACGCGGAAACCCTGGCCGAGGGCGTCAGGGCCGGCGTGGACGCGATGCTCGACAATCCGGAAGAGGTGAAGAAGGCTGCCCGCGAAGCCTTTGAGCGCGGCCTGATCACCGAGGCTGAAATGGACAAGTCCATTCGCTGCACGATCATGGAGCTGATCCGCCAGGGCGCCTTTGACGCGGAGGATCCCTACGCGGATCTGGACATGGCGGACGTCGGGACGGACGAGGCCAAACGGATCTCCCTCAGGATGAGCGAGGAATCCAACGTCCTCCTGAAGAATGAGAACGGCTTTCTTCCCTTCAGCAGGGATGACGATATCGCCCTGATCGGCTTCGTCGGCAACAGCTGGTATATGGACTGGTACGGGGGCAAGCCCCTGTACAGGGTGACGCTGAAGGCGGGGCTGGAAAAGAAGACGCGCCGGGAGATTCCCTATGAAAGCGGGCAGACCCTGTTCCGCTTCCGGGCCGGGGGAAAATACATCGGCGCGAGCCGGCCGCCGATGCCGGACCGCTTCCCCTTCCATCCGGAACCTGCGGAGCTTGTGCTGGTGGACCGGGCCGAGGATGCGGTTGTCTTTGAGCAGCTGAACTGGGGCGAGGGAAGCAACTTCCTTTATGCCCCGGCCTACCGGAAATACGCGACCGTGGATACGGACGGAAAGATCAGCCTGGCCTCCGACGAACCCTTCACCTTCATGATCTTCGAGAACTTCACCATCGGAAAGGCGGACGCCGTGCGGCTGCCGGAGCCCCGGAACGCCAACTGCGTCGAGCTTTCGGAATACTGGAACGACGAAGCGTGCGACGTGAAGCTCTACTGCTACGGAAACAGGAACGTCTACCTGGAGGACGGAAAGCTGAAGACGGACCGCCTGATCCGCAGGTAGCCGGAGAGCAACACCAAGGAGGGCGGAAACATCGTCGAGGCCTGGGCCGGCTCCGAAAGGGAAGCCTCCACCCTGACGGTGGAGATCGTGTCCGACGGGATCGAGCGCGCCAGGGCCCTGGCGAAAAAGGCGAAGAAGGTGATCGTCGCCGTCGGCTGCAACCCGGTGATGAACGCCAAGGAGGAAATCGACCGGAAGACCATCGGGATGATCCCGATGCAGGAAAAGCTGGTCGAGGCCGTCCATGCGGCGAACCCGAACACCGCGGTGGTCCTGATCACCAATTATCCCTATGACATCCGCTGGATGCAGGCGCATGTGCCGGCCATCCTGATGAACGCGACCGGCTCCCAGGACATGGGAAACGGCCTTGCCGCGGCGATTTTCGGGGACACGAATCCCGCCGGACGCCTTCCGATGACCTGGTATCTCAGCGACGCGGACCTGCCGCCGATGGAGGATTACGACCTTATCGCCCATCCGAGAACCTACCGGTATTTTGACAGGCCGGTACTGTATCCCTTCGGCTACGGCCTGTCCTATACCACGTTCGGATACAGCGGCCTGAAGGCGGAACGGGAAGGCGAAAACCTGAAGGTTTCCGTCGATGTCACGAACACGGGCAAAACGGCGGGGGACGAGGCGGCCCAGCTTTATATCCGCCGCGTTTCCCCCTCCGGTACGGTGCATCCGCTCCGCCGCCTGATCGGCTTCGAGCGGCTGCACGACCTTCAGCCCGGCGAGCACAGAACGGCGGAGTTCACCGTGCATCCCTGCGACCTGGCGATCTACATGGAAAAGGAAGGCCGGAAGATCCCGGAGCCGGGAACCTATGAGATCTACGCCGGCGGTTCCTGCCTGGACGAGCGGGTCAGGACGCAGGTGCAGATCTGATATTGCGTTCGGAGTATTCTTCGCAATGTCCTCCTGGGCGACCCGGAGTGAAGAAGAGGGAAGCAGGGAATCCGCGGCGGAGAATCGAATTCATTATCTGACGCTGCGAACGGTCCTGCGCGCCCGGCCGACAGCCGGAGCGGAGCCTGAGGGATCGCACGCCCGGGGGAAAGACGACTTCGCGGAGGAAACGGTATGCGGAATCAGGAATTCGAAACCCGGCTGGCCCGCTTCGGCGGCGAGCTGCGGGAACTGTATCTCGATTTATATCACGGAAATACCCAGGCCTATGACAGCTTTATCTCGATGCTGCGAGGCAGCCATGAGGCCCGCGCCGAAGCGCTGCGCGCGCTGGACGGGAAGCGCGCGGCGAATCCCGGGTGGTACGCGGGCAACGGGCTGCTCGGCATGCTTCTGTATGTGAAGGCCTTTGCCCGGACGCTGAACGGGGTGCGGGAGCGGCTGGATTATCTGGAGGACTGCGGCGTCAACTATCTTCACCTGATGCCCCTGCTGGAATCCCCCGAGGGGCGGAGCGACGGCGGATACGCCGTGTCGGATTTCCGCAGGGTCCAGCCGGAGCTGGGCACGATGGACGACCTCGCCGCGCTGGCGGAGGAATGCCATCGGCGCGGTATCACCGTCTGCCTGGACTTTGTGATGAATCACACCAGCGAGGACCACGCCTGGGCCAGGGCGGCCCGAGCGGGCGACGCGGAGGCGCAGAGCCGCTACTTTTTCTATGACAGCTGGGACATTCCCCGCGAATTTGAGAAGACGGTTCCGCAGGTGTTCCCGACGACCGCACCGGGGAATTTCTCCTGGTGCGGGGAGGCGGGCAAGGTGGTGATGACCACCTTCTATCCGTACCAGTGGGACCTGAACTACGCCAATCCCACCGTGTTCAACGATATGACGGAAAATATGCTGTTCCTGTGCAATCAGGGGGTGGACGTGATCCGCCTGGACGCGGTGCCGTATATCTGGAAGGAACAGGGAACGAACTGCCGCAACCTTCCGCAGGTGCATACGCTGGTGCGGATGATGCGCCTGGCCTGCGAGATCGTGTGCCCGGGCACGCTGCTGCTGGGGGAGGTGGTCATGGAACCCAGCAGGGTGGTGCCGTATTTCGGCAGCGTGGACCGGCCGGAGTGCCATCTGCTCTACAACGTGACCACCATGGCCAGCACCTGGCACACCGTCGCGACGAAGGACACGCGCCTGCTGAAGCACCAGCTGCGGCAGGTTTTTTCCCTGCCGAAGGAATACACCTTCCTGAACTACCTGCGCTGCCACGACGATATCGGCTGGGGGCTGGATTATGATTTCCTCGGCAGGTTCGGCATGGGAGAGGTCAGCCACAAGAAATTCCTGAACGACTATCTGACCGGGAAATGGGCCGGAAGCCCGGCCCGCGGAGAACTGTACAATGACGATCCCCGGCTGGGGGACGCGCGGCTGTGCGGAACGACCGCCTCCCTGTGCGGAATCGAGGCGGCCCGCTACGAACGGGACGAGGCCAAGCTGGAATGGGCGCTGCGGCTGGACCTGATGCTGCATGCCTATGTATTCACGCTGAGCGGGATTCCCGTCCTCTACAGCGGAGACGAGGTCGCGCAGGAGAATGATTACGGCTATCACCACGATCCCCTGAAGGCGGACGACAGCCGATGGCTTCACAGGGGGGACATGAACTGGGATGCGGCGGACCTGAGAAAGGACCCGGATACCCCGGAGGGACGGCTGTTCCAGGGACTGCGAAGGCTGGAAAAGATCCGCGGGGCTCACGGCGTCTTTGCCGGCGGCGAAGAGGTCCGCCTGATCGAAACGGGGGACGACAGCCTGCTGGGCATCCTCCGCTCCGGCGGGGAGGAGAAGCTGGCCGCCCTGTTCAACTTCGCCGAAACGGAAAGGACGGCGGCGGTGGACGAGCCGGGAGAATACACCGATCTGCTGACCGGCGCGAAAATCAACAAATCCGCCGTGGCGATTCCGTCTGGCGGGTTTGTGTGGATGCTCTGCAATTGCGCGGAGAAGAAGGACTGACAGACTCCGGCGTCCCGGAAAGGGACCGGATTCCGGCCGGACGGCTCCGGTCAGAAGATCCTGTCCACCAGGGTATCGAAAACGATCCGCGGCAGATCCAGGATCAGGCCGACGGCGTTGGCCGCAATGGTCAGGCGCAGGCTGCCGATGAGATCCCACAGCTCCCGGGAGTCCATGTCCCCCACCTGATAGACCTTCCCGGAAGGAAGCGGGGGAATATCGCTCCCGGGACCTTTTTGCATCCGGATCGCCAGGACGGATCCCTCCAGGCCGATCAGGCGCATTTCCGTCAGGCTTTCCTGAACGCCTTCATCCAGGCTCCCGGAACGGGAGACGGAGAACGCAATGCCCCGGATCCGGCTGAAAAGGGGATCCTCCTGAAAATCCGAAAGCTCCGGGGTCAGCAGCCGCATCAGCAGGACCTGGCCGTCCGGATCCTGATAAGCCTCCAGGACGGTTTCCCCGTGCATGGAAGCAAAAAGCTCCCGAAGGAAGGGCTCCGTAATCCGCTGTTTACCGATGCGGATGGAGCCCTTTTCAAATTCGTCGCTGAGAATCGGGATCTGCTTCAGCCTGCGGATCCCCGTATCCGCCAGCGCGTTCAGCTCCGCCTCGCTGAGGATCCAGGTCCGTTTCAGCAGGGCGCCGGGGCATTCCGGATCCTGCCCGTCCAGCTCCCGTACCTCCGCTTCGGCGGCCACGGCGCTGATCCGGTTCAGGTAAGCGTCCGGATTGATACCGATCCGGAAATCCCTGCCGGCGCTGTTCCTGATCAGCGCGATCAGGGCGTTTCCCGCAGTTTCTGCCAGCATGTCCGCCTGGTCCAGCGCGCTTTCCTTCAGGATGGAGCGCTCCGCGAGCATACGGACGATGGTTCCCAGAAAATCGCCGATCTGATCCTGGCGGCACATCAGCGTACAGTTTCCGGTCAGGGAGCAGGCGAGCCCCATTTCCCCGGAATCGGAGAGCGCGGCCTGAAGGAAAAAGACGGGCTTTCCCCGGGAGAGAAGCTCAGCCCGGCCTGATGTGAGGCCTTCCGCCTGCCGGGAGGTCAGGGAGAGCTGAACCGCATCCAGAAAATCCCGGATACCGTTCATCTCCCGGCCGGACAGGACCTCCCCGGCGGAGAAGGAATACAGCCAGTTCACCGACGACTCCGCCGGCGCGCCGGCAGGAAGGAGAAACATCAGGGCCAGAAGCAGGGAAAGCCAGCTTTTCAGTCGCATGGGGCGGGGACTCCTTTGCTCAGATCGGAGACGGATTTTCAGCGGACGACGTGCAGCTCGTAATTCCGGGTGCCCAGGCCGATCTTTTCCGCGTGGGCAAGGGTTTCCTTCCAGCGGACATTCGGGTTGCTGTCCAGGAAATGATCATGATGGTGATGCCAGTTCGGATCCGCGAGATGATCGCCCAGCTGGCTGTTGCGGACGGGGACGGCCTGCTGGCAGAGATCGACGCAGGCCTGATCCAGTGCCACGGGATCGAAGGAGGCAAGCATGCCGATGTTCGGCAGGATCGGCGCGTCGTTCTCATCGTGGCAGTCACAGTTGGGGGAAACATCCATGATCAGGCTGATGTGGAAGCAGGGCCTGCCGAAGCAGACGGCCTGGGTATATTCCGCAATCTTGCAGCACAGGAGCTCATTGGCGCTGTCGTTGATATTGTGAATCGCGTCGAAGGCGCAGGCGCCGATGCAGCGGCCGCAGCCCCGGCAGATCTCAGGGTCGATGAAGGCCTTCCCGTCCTCCCCGTAGCGGATGGCGTCGCTGCCGCATTCCTTCGCGCAGCGCCGGCAGCCCCGGCAGAGATCCTTTTCGACGATGGGGGTCCCCTCGTTGTGCTGCTGCATTTTTCCGGCCCGGCTGCCGCCGCCCATGCCGATGTTCTTCAGGGCGCCGCCGAAGCCGGTCGCCTCATGCCCCTTGAAATGGGAAAGGGAGATCAGGATATCCGCATCCATGAGGGCCCTGCCGATCAGCGCGGTCGTGCAGTATTCGCCGTTGACAACCGGCACCTCCACATCGTCCGTGCCCCGGAGCCCGTCGGCGATGATCACGTGGCATCCGGTGGTCACGGTATTGAAGCCGTTGACCTCCGCGCAGGTGAGATGGTCGACGGCGTTCTTCCGGCTTCCGGGGTAGAGGGTGTTGCAGTCCGTCAGGAAGGGAACGCCGCCCAGCTCCCGGACCAGATCCGCTACAGCCTTCACGTAGTTCGGCCGGAGATAGGCGCAGTTGCCGAGCTCACCGAAATGCATCTTGATGGCGGTAAACTTGTCCTGAAAATCAATGCCGGCGATGCCCGCGGCCCGGCAGAGCTTCTGCAGCTTGGCGCACTGGCTGACCCCGATCCGGGTCCTGAAATCAGTAAAGAAAACGTCTGACTTTTTCATTTCGCTTTACCTCCCGGCCTTCAAGCAGGCCTTACTGAATGGTTTCGGAGAGCCTTCCGCCCCGCTGGGTATCTTTCATTTTAACATGTTCACAGAGAGAATTCTACTGTCCGCCGGATGATTTCGGACATCGCGGCGGGCGCCGCTTTCAGCCCTCCCGGAGAGGCGCCCTTTCCAGACCCTTTCCGGCAAGGAGAGCACGGCCGCCGGCGGCAGGGGAGCTTATTCGGCCTTCAGGAGCGGCCGGGCGATGCGGACATTGAAGAACTCGATCAGCGGGCCCATGAAGAAGGCCGTGATGATGGTGCCGATTCCGATGATCTCCGGGACCTGCGCCCAGGAACCGCCGCCGAGCAGGAAGAGCGCCGCGCCCAGGAGCACGCAGATGATGTCCGTCGCGATCCGGATGTACTGGAATTTCCCCAGGTGCCATTTGTTCGCGAGGGTGATGGCGATGGAGTCATAGGTAGAGACGCCCAGGTTGGCCGTCATATACAGCGCCGCGCCGACGCACATGACCAGAATTCCGAAGGCGAGGAACAGAACGCGCAGCGCGAGGCCGGGCTCCGGAACCAGCACATCGAGCAGCGCCAGCGAATACTGCGCGATATAGCCCAGCAGAAAGAGGTTGATGAAGGTAGCAATGCCGATGTTGTGCCGGTTGAAAACCAGGCTGAAGGTCAGCAGAACCACGTTGACGATGACATACAGCGTGCCGAAGGGGATGGGCACGAGCCGGTCGAGGCCGCTCATCAGGCTCTGGAACGGGTCCACCCCGAGAGCTGCCTTCTTGAAAAAGCCGACGGCGACGGCGCAGACGATGACGCCGAAAAGGGACATGGCGACTCTGCGCCAGCTGATTTTCTTCATGCTTCCTCCCGAACGCAATGCGGTGTTCCGCCCGGAGACGGAGAAAACACCCGGAGGAATTCCGGACGCCGGTCCCGGCGGACAGGCTGAGTATAGCACGTTCAGGCCCGGAGGGCAAAATAGCGGGCGGTAAATTGCTGAAAGAAGCATTTACCCGGACAGCGCCTTTATGATATATTCTGCATGCGGCGGAGGACAGGCTTTCGCCGGACAGAAGGAACCGGAACGAAGGAGGAACGGAGAGATGAAAAAGAAAGGCATGATTATTGCGGCGGCCGCGGTGGTTCTGGCCGCGGCGGCGGCGCTGACCTGCACGGCCACGGTGCAGACGGGATATACCGGAATTGTGACCACGTTCGGACGGGTGGAGGACAGGACGCTTGAAGCCGGCCTTCACCTGAAGAGCCCCTTCCAGCGCATTATCGCCATGGACAACCGGGAGCAGAAGAGCTCCTTTACCACGGAAGCCTTCTCCAGCGATATTCAGCAGGTGAACATCACCGGATCCATCAACTACGCGATCAACAAGAGCACGGCGATGAACCTGTTCAAGGAGGTGGGCACCGACTATTTCAACAAGCTCGTGTATCCCCGGATGCTTGAGATTACCAAGGGCGTGTTCAGCAAGTATACCGCGGAGAACCTGGTCGCCAACCGGCAGCAGCTGAGCGAGGCCATCCGGGAGGGACTGCACGGGGAACTGAACGAGTACGGGATCAACGTGATCAGCGTGAGCATCGAGAACCTGGACTTCACGGACGCGTTCACCGACGCGGTCGAAGCGAAGCAGGTGGCCGCCCAGAAAAAGCTGCAGGCGGAGATCGAGCAGGGCCAGATGACCATGGAAACCCAGCAGCAGGCGGAACGCAAGCGGATCAATGCCGAGGCGGAATCCAACGTCGCGAAGATCAACGCGGACGCGGAAGCCTACGCCATGAAGGTCCGCAGCGAGGCGGAGGCGGAGGCGAACCGCAAAATCGCCGAATCTCTGACGGAGAACCTCATCCGCTTCAATGAAATCCGGACCTGGGACGGCAAGCTTCCCGTCTACATGGCGGGGGAGGGCGCCGCGACGGTCCCTGTGCTGAACCTGGGAAACGGTACGGACAACGGGGCGGCTGAATAAGCCGCCCCGGTTCAGACGACGGAAAAACGGTCCCAGCCGGGGGACCAGCGGGTCAGCACGGCCGGAGAACCGGGAAGGATCCTGCCGGCCAGGGGCTCGCCGACGGAGCGGGCGGGGGAAGAAGTGCACACGGCGCAGGCTTCCCGCGGCGGAATCCCGAAGCGGAGGATCAGATTGCTCAGGGCGGCGGGCATGGTCAGGACGGAACCGGCCAGCGTCCCGTCCGCCAGGCGCGCCTCGCCGCCCCGGACGAAAACCTTCTGGCCGCCGAGAGCGTACTCGCCCTCAGACATGCCGGCCGCCTCCATGGCGTCGGTTACGGCGAGCGCCCGCTCCGCTCCCTTGGCGCGGACGATGAGCCGGACGATATCCCCGTGCAGATGGATCCCGTCGCAGATCATTTCGCAGCACAGGCGGTCGTCCGTCAGCGCCGCGCCCGGAACGCCCGGAAGGCGGTGATGGAGGGGTGTCTGGGCGTTGAAGGTGTGCGTCACGTGGTCCGCCCCCCAGTCCGCGGCCGCGTGGACGGCTTCCGCGGAGGCGGCGGTGTGACCGACGGAAACATGGATCCCCGCCTTCGCGGCCTTCCGGACGAAGGCTTCGGCCGAGGGCAGCTCCGGCGCAAGGGTGATCAGCCGGACCGCCTCCGGATGCCCGTCCGTCATGCCGAGGAAGGCATCCCAGTCCGGATTCCGAAAGAATTCAACGCGCTGGGCGCCGGCCTTCGCGCTCTGCAGGAAAGGGGCCTCCATATGGGCGCCGAGGACGCGGGCGCCGCCCCTTTCCGGATGGAGCATGACCTGGCGGATTCCCCGCAGGGCGCGGCGGGTCTCCTCCGGAGAGGCGCTCATCGTCGTGGGACAGAAGGCTGCCACCCCGAGGAGCGCCAGATCCCGGCTCATCGCCCGGACGGCGTCCTCGCCCTGCATCACGTCATGCCCCCGGAAGGCGTGGATATGCACATCCACGAAGCCCGGGAGCAGAAAGCTGCCCTCCAGGTCCAGGACCTCCTCGCCGGGCGCCGGGGACAGATCCTCCCCGACGGCCGAGATCAGTTCTTCCTCCAGGCGGACGGACCGGCCCGTCCGAAAGTCCTGCCCGTCGAATACAAGCGCGTTCTGAATCAGCATCCCTGATTTCCTCCTGCTTTGAAAGGGTCAGAAAAAGCCCGCAGATCAACTGAGGGCTGAAAAAACAACGGAATGAAGGACGCGGCGGATTACACCAGGCGGATGCCGGCTTCCTGCTGCTCCCGCTCATAGCGGCGGAGCAGGCCGCGGATCCTGTCGTAGGGATTCAGCAGGCGGGAGAGGCTGCGGTCGTGGTTCAGCGTGGCGATGATGAAGGAAATATATTTGCTCATATCTGCTTCGATGAACCATTCCCGGTCGTTGATCTCGGGACGGTGATAGGTCAGGTTCGTGGAGATGACCCGGTCGATGATGCCTTCCTTATACGCCTGGTCATAGGCTTCCAGGCCGTTGGTAAAGAGCGCGAAGGTGGCGGCGGCAAAGATGCGGCCGGCGTTTCGCTTCTTGAGCTCCCGGGCCAGCTCGATCACGCTTTCGCCGCTGGAGATGATATCGTCCGCGACGAAAACATCCTTGCCCTCAACCAGGTTGCCCATGTATTCGTGGGCCACGATGGGATTGCGCCCGTTGACAATGCGGGTATAGTCCCGCCGCTTGTAAAACATGCCCATGTCCAGCCCCAGGACGGACGCGTAGAAGATGTTGCGGTCGATAGCGCCCTCGTCCGGGGAGACGATCATCAGGTGATCCTTGTCGATCTGCAGGGTCTTTTCCCGCTTCAGCAGGGCCTTGAAGACCTGATAGCTGGGCATGAAGCTCTCGAACCCCAGGGCAGGAATCGCGTTCTGCACGCGGGGATCGTGGGCGTCGAAGGTGATGATGTTGCTGACGCCCATGCGCTCCAGATCCTGGAGCATGATGGCGCAGTCCAGGCTTTCACGGCTGGAACGGCGGTGCTGCCGACCTTCGTAGAGCATCGGCATGATCACGGTGATCCGCTTGGCCTTGCCGCTGGTGGCGGCGATGATCCGCCGGAGATTGGCGAAATGATCATCCGGGCTGAGGGGAACGTCCATGCCGTAGAGCTTGTAGGTCTGGTTATAGGCGCCGGGATCGCAGAGGATGAAAAGGTCATAGCCGCGGATGGATTCCTTGATCAGGCCCTTGCCCTCCCCGTTTCCGAAACGGGGACAGGACACGCTGATCAGAAAATCATCGCGCTCGAAGCCGGGGGTCGTACGGCTGTCATCCCCGAGGGATTCCTCCGTATGGTCCCGCCACTTTTTCAGCCAGCTGTTCACTTTTTCGCCCATGGGTTCCGTCCCGGGCATGGCGATAAGCCCCAGAGGGCCGACCGGATAGGTCAGAAAGGATTCGGTATTCCACGTGCTCACGAAATCCGTCATGCGTAACCTCCCGCTGCGTCCCTCGGAGTAGGTGACACTGGTATTATAACGGAAAAAATGGGAATTGAGAAGGGGGCAATTTGGCTTTTTTCAAGGCGGAAACGCACATTTCGGCCCGGAGAATGGAAAAAAACGCTTGCGCGGAAGGGGGGAAAAACGTTAACATTCCGTTCATACTCAGGACAAAATGATGTTCTATACTGACCACGAAATCCGGAAAGGAGGATTTTGAAGATGTTAAAGAAGATTCTGAACAGGAAGATGCTTGGATATATGGCGCTGGCAGTGGCGTGCCTGATGATCGGCTCCGGCCTGATGGCCGGCCAGCCGGCGAAGGCCGCAAATTCCGTGATGGGAACGGAGAGCGCGGAATCGCCCTTTGTGGAAGCGATCGCCAAGGTGAAGGACAGCGTGGTCGGCGTGAACAACTATCAGCTGGTCTCGAACCGCTACGGAAACGGCTACGGCTACGGCAGTCCCTTCCCGTGGGGTGATTTCTTCGGCTACGGTTACGGCTACGGCAACGGCAACAACCAGGAGCCCGACCGCGAGGTCAAGTACGGAAGCGGATCCGGCGTCGTCGTCGCCAAGGAATATGTCATGACGAACTACCATGTGGTGGAAAACGCGAGCAGCGTGGAGGTTGCCATCAACAAGGAAGGACAGGAAGATCCCGAACTGCTGAAGGCGACGGTCGCCGCGTCCGATCCTGACCTGGACGTTGCGGTGCTGTACGTACCCGGCCTGCAGCTGGAACCCGTGGAGCTGGGCGACAGCGACAGCCTGCAGGTGGGCGACTTCGTGTTCAACGTCGGCAACCCCATCGGCTTCAACAATACGGTGACCGCGGGCATCGTCTCCGGGCTGAACCGGGAGATCAACACCGGCACCTCCACGGACCGCTACGGCCGGACCACCAGCGTGGTCAACACGATGATCCAGACGGACGCCGCCATCAACGTCGGCAACAGCGGCGGCGGCATGTTCAACCTGAAGGGCCAGCTGATGGGCATTCCGACCCTGAAGTATACGGGCAGCCGCTATTCTTCCTCCGCCACCGTGGAATCCATCGGCATGTGCATTCCGGTGAATGACGCGAAGACCGTGATCGACAAGGCCCTGAACGCGGACGTGTCCTCCTTCGGCCAGAACGGCAGCGGGACGGAGAATCAGAGCGCGGGCGCCGGCACCCAGAACGGGCTGAGCGGAAAGCCGCGCATGGGCGTGACCATCACCACGCTTTCCGGGAGCGCCGTACAGAGCGGCGTGCTGCCCCGCGGCGTGTATGTCATCGAGGTGGAATCCGGAAGCCCCGCCGAGGCGGCGGGCGTCCAGCCCTACGACATCATCGTGGAGGCGAACGGCCAGGTGATCACGACGGCCAGCGAGCTGACGGGGATCGTCGGGGAGCTGAAGGAAGGCGATGAGGTCAGCCTGAAGGTCTTCCGTACGGGCGTGGATCTGTCCAAGGCGGAGAAACTGCCGGAGGACGGCGAGTACGTTGACCTGAAGCTGAACCTGGCGATTGTGGACGCCATTGCCCAGTAAAGAAACACAGAAGCAAATGAAGGCCGGCGGCCCGGAAGCGGATGCTTCCGGGCCGCTGTTTTTTTTGGCCGGCCAGCCAGAAGCGTGATGGGAAGAATGTAACAAAACGCGGCGGACGGTTGACAGACGGAAAAGGGAAGCGTATGATGCAACTGTACTAATTGTGATAGTACAGATGGAACGACCCGCGGCGGCGGGAAACGGCGGGAGCGGCAGCGCCGGCAGGACGGCCGGCGGGAAACAGACCGGCAGAGAACAGGAGCGATGGTATTTGTTTGTGATTGATCCGCGGAGCAAGGCTCCGATCTATGAGCAGCTGCGGGAGCAGCTGAGGTGGCAGATCACCATGGGATTCCTGGCTCCGGAAGAGCCGCTGCCGTCCGTGAGGACGCTGAGCGCGGAGCTGGGGATCAATCCGAACACGATCCAGAAGGCCTACCGCGAGATGGAGCAGGAGGGACTGATCTACTCCCGGCCCGGACGCGGAAGCTTCGTGACGCCGAAGACAGGGGAGCAGCGGAAACGGCAGCAGGAAAGCCAGGCGGCCCTGCTGGAGCGGGAGATCAGGAAGGCAAAGGATATGGGAATCAGCCGGGAAGACATGGCGGAGCTGGTTCGGAAAGTATACGGCGGCGCGGACGAAACCTGAGAAGGAACCGGCGCGGCCGGAGGAGGACGGAACATGCTGAGAATCACGGAGGCGGGGAAAAGCTTCGGGAGCAGAGAGGTGCTCCATGATATCGGGCTGCAGCTGGAGGAGGGGCATATCTTCGGGCTGCTGGGGACCAACGGCGCCGGGAAATCCACCCTGATGAGAATGGCGGCGGGAATCCTGCGGGCGGACCGGGGCGAAATATGCCTGGACGACCGGCCGGTCTGGGAGAACCCGGAGACCAAGGCGCAGATCTGCTACCTGAGCGATGATCCGGCGTTCCTGAACGCCGCGACGATCCGGGAGATGGGCGCATTCCAGCGGGCCTGGTATCCCACCCATGACGGAAAGCGGCTCAGCGAGCTCTGCGAAAGGTTCAACCTGCCCATGGATGAAAGGATCAGCAGCCTTTCCAAGGGAACCCAGAAGCGCGTGCAGGTCTGCCTGGCGCTGGCGAGAAGGCCCCGGGTGCTGCTGTGCGACGAGACCTTCGACGGCCTGGATCCGGTGATGCGCGAGGCTTTCCGGCGGACCATCAGCGAGGAAACCTGGGACCGGGGGATGGTGACGGTGCTGGCGGGCCACAGCCTGCAGGAGATGGAGGATATCTGCGATCAGGTGGGCTTCCTGCATGAGGGCAGGCTGCTGACCGCGGGGGATATGGACACGGTGGTAAGCGGGATGATCCGGGTCCAGTTTGCCGGACGGGAGGAAATTCCCGGGGAGAAGCTGGCGGAGCTTCACCCGCTGCGGGTGCAGCGCCAGGGAAGGCTGTGCGTGCTGACGGTGCGCGGGGAGCGGGAGTCCGTCCTGAAATCGGTTCAGGCGCTGGAGCCCGAATTCTGTGAAACGCTTCCCCTTTCCCTGGAGGAGGTCTTTATTCTGGAGATGGAGGAACAGGGCTATGCGAAATAAAGACATGAAGGCATCCCCTTTCCGGTGGATGCTGAAGCGGAATCTCTTCCTGCTGGTGGCGGTATTCCTGATCGCCTTCGCGGTCTTTCCCATGCAGGGGATGATGCGGGTGCTGTCCGCGGCCAGGGAGATGGAGACGAGGGACGGGCAGCTTTCCGTCGTCACCCGCCAGTACTACATGAAGGAGCTGACGCTTGATTTTGTCTATTCCCCGCTGAACCTGGAGACGCTCTGCGCCCTTTTCGGCACCGTGGGATTCGGCGCAGCGCTGGTGCTGTTCCGGCACCTGTTCAGCCGGAAGCAGGCGATGCTGGCCGCGGGCCTTCCCATAACCCGGGGAAGGGATTTCCTGCTGCGGACGGGGGTGTACCTCCTGATGGTGCAGCTGCCGCTGGCCTTCTGCCTCGCGATCTATCCCGCCGCGGTGAGGGCCTACGGCCTCTGGAGCCTGTTCGATCCGGCGGTATATGCCATGCGGGCGGGAAGCACGCTGCTGATCAACCTGTACGGCTATGCCGTCGGGGCCCTGAGCGCCGCGCTGTTCAGCACGGTATGGTCCGCGACGCTGAGCGGCGCGGTCCTGGCGGTTTCCGGGGAAGCGGTCATGTACGGCTGGATAGCCATGGCCGGATGGTATCTGCATACGATGTATCCGTCCGGGACAATCCGGAACGCCGCGCGCTTCTTCCCGGCGTATACGCAGTATAAGAATTTTTATCTTCCGGAGCGGGTCTGCATCCTGCCGGGCGTGCTGGCGGCGGCTCTGTTCGGAGTCCTCGCCTTCCTGGCGTACAGGCGGGCCCTGCCGGAGCGGGCCGGCCACGCGCTGAATCACAGGAGCCTTGAGCCGGCGGTTCTGGCCTGGGCGGTCGTGCTCGGCGGTACGGCCTGCGCCGCGGTAATGGCGCTGTATCAGGGACAGGAAGCCGTCCTGTACATCGGGCTGGCCTTCGGCGCGCTGCTGGCCTGGATTCTTGCCGGGATGCTGGTGAACCAGCGGATCCGGCCGGATTTCCGGAGCTGGAAGGCGCCCGCGGCCGCGGCGGCCGCGATGGTCTGCGCGCTGCTGCTGCTGCGCGCCGACCCGGCAGGGTATGAAACGTATGCTCCCGCCGCGGAGAACCTCGCGGCGGTCCGGATCCGGCGGGATTTCGGCCCGGGCGAGATCCGCCTGGAAAGCCCTGAGGAGATTGAGGCCGGCCTGGCCTGGATGGCGCAGATCCGGAAGGAAGGGCAGGAAAGCAGGCGGGAAGCGCCTTTCCGGACGGGAGTCTATCCGGATGCGCTGGTCTTCTGCGAAGGAAAGGACGGAAGCACCGTCACCCGGCAGTATGGCTACCCGGAGGACCAGGCCGCTGTGCTGCCGGCGCTGAGGGTGATCGCGAAAACCAGGGGGAGGCAGATGAGCGAAACCCTGCCGGAACTGCCGAGGGCCAGCTGGTATCCGGCGCTGAGCTCTTTCGGAATCTACGGAGAGGAATTCCGCGAGGCGTTCGGCTTTTCCCTGGAAACGGGCGGCAGCCGGGCGGTGAACGCGAAGGAGCTCCGGGAGGCGCTGCGGAAGGACCTGCAGGCCCGGACGCTGGAAACGCTGCAGGAGCCCACGCTGATCCGGATCAGCTTTGAAGGGGTGAACCCGGAGAACGGCATCTACGAATACAGTGAGGAGGATTTTGCGATCAAGCCGGACGACCGGAATACGCTGGCGCTGATCCTGGGTGCGGACGCGGACAAATGGATCGACTACGCGCAGGGCGGGTTTGCCGCGAGCGATCGGGTTGCGGTCTTCCTCTGCGAATACGAAGAGACCGGGGAAGGAGAAACGCGCCTGAAGGACTGGCGCCGGGCGGAATCGACGGATGAGGTCCGGGACTGGATGAGCCGGGTCAGCAGCGGCGCGGAGCGCATGTTCCAGTGGCCGGAAAACCCGGAGCTGCGGGTTCAGGTATACGCGCTGGACGAGCTTCGCGACAGCATGGAGGACGGGAGCTTTGATCCGGAAGATCCGGAGACGCTCGCCCGGCTGCCGGAGATCGAAGGGGTCTGGAGCAGGGACTACCAGGTGATGCTGAAATGACGGAAAACTGTTGGGAAGGGAGGAACCCGCCATGAAGGCAGGCGGAAAAGAAATTCGGATTGAGGGACGGAGCTGCCGGCTGACCAGGACGGAATACGATCTTTACCGGTGGCTGCGGCTGCACCGCGGCGCGGTGGTCTCCCGGGACGCGCTGCTGAGAAATGTATGGGGATTCCCCGCGGAGGCGGACACCCGGTCCGTGGATATGTGCGTAAGGCGGCTGCGGACGAAAATCGGCAGCGGAGCCATCCGCACCGTTTACGGGAAAGGCTATGTCATGAACTGAAGAGGGCGGCGCTCCGGGAGCGCCGCGGGAAGGAAAACAGGGGCCGCGCGCGGCCCCTGTTTTTTCATACCGGAAATTTGCGAAAAAAGGCATTCTGCGATATATTATTTCCAACAGAACCGTCTATAGAGGAGCGTGGCCATGCTGAAAGTTTTTCTGGTGGATGATGAAATCGTCATCCGGGAGGGAATCCGCACATCCTTTCCCTGGGATGAAACGGAATACGTGCTGGTGGGTGAAGCCCCGGACGGGGAGATGGCGCTTCCGATGATCCGGGATATGCGGCCGGATATCCTGATTACGGATATCCGCATGCCCTTTATGGACGGAATCGCGCTGTGCCAGGCGGTTCGCAGCCAGATGCCGTGGATCGGCATTATCATTCTGAGCGGCTACGATGAATTCGACTACGCGCGGAAAGGGATTCAGCTGGGCGTCCGGGAGTATATGCTCAAGCCGGTGACTTCTGAGGAGCTCAAGCAGGCGCTGGACCGCGTATCCGAAGCCATGCGGAACGAACGGCGGGAGCGGAACGCGCGGAATGTGAACTCCAACGAGCGCTTCCTTCGGGAGCGGATGCTGGATTCGCTCTACCGGGAGGATATCCGGGAAGAGGACATCCAGGGCGTGGTGGGACAGCTCCGGGGCATGGGCGCGAATATCGCGGCGGCCCGGTATGCTGTGATCGACGCGGCGTTTACCCCCCTCGCCGAGGGATTCCAGATCCTCTCCGACCTGGCGGAAAGCAGCGGCGGAACGGTCCACGCGACGGCGAACCGGACCGGCGGGCGGGCGCTGGTGCTTGGGGATACGGAAAATGATACGGAGGACAGGGCCTACGCCTTCGCATCCTCCCTTGAGCTGGAGCTGGAACGCAGCGGATGCACCGGGATCCGGATCAGCATCGGGGAGATTGTGGACGGGCCGGAAAAGATCTATCAGAGCCTCCGGAGCGCCAGGCATATCCGCCATGTGCTGGGCGGAGGGGAGACCGCGGAACCCAGGATCGTGGGCGTGCGGGATTTCAGCGAGGGCGGCGGAGAACGAGGCGCCGCGGTGATCGCCGCCAAAGCCAAGATGTACCTGGCGGAGCATTATCAGAACGGCAGCCTGATGCTTCAGGACGCGGCGGCAGCCGTCGGCATGAGCAACAGCCGGTTTTCAACGGTGTTCGCCCAGGAAAGCGGGAAGACCTTCACGGAATACCTGACCTGGCTGCGCATCGAGAAGGCCAAGGAGCTGCTGCTGACCACGGACCGGCGAAGCAGCCAGATCGCGCTGGAGGTCGGATATAACGACAGCCATTATTTCAGCTACCTGTTCAAAAAGAATGTCGGGATGACGCCGGGCGAGTTCCGGGCCGGCGGAGTGAACCGGCCCGACGGAGAAATGGGGGCCGCGGAATGAAGAAAAAATGGATCTGCGCCCTGGCGGCGCTGATGCTGCTGGGGCTGACAGCCTGCGAAAACCGGCAGGAGACCGGCACGAAGGATGCGCCGAAGCTGCTGCTCGGCTACAGCCAGCTGGGCTCGGAAAGCGCATTCCGGATCGGGGCGACCAGGGATACGGAGGAGAACGCCCGGAAATACGGCATCAGCCTGATGATGGAGAACGCGAACCAGAAGCAGGAAAACCAGATCGCGGCCATCCGGAGCTTCATCGCGTACCGGGTGGATGTGATCGCCTTTTCCCCCATCGTGGAGGACGGATGGGACGCGGTGCTGACGGAGGCTAAGGAGGCCGGGATCCCCGTCGTGTTGGTGGACCGGGCGATCCGGACGGAGAAGGAAGGGCTGTATGCCTCCATGATCGGCGCCGATTTTTACCGGGAAGGCAGGATGGCCGGGGAGTACCTGATCCGGAAGGCGAACGATCTGGGACGGGATCATCTGAACATCGTGGAAATCCGCGGCACGGAGGATTCCACCCCCATGAAGCAGCGCCGCGAAGGCTTCAGGGACGCGATAGCAGGGGATCCGAGGATGCAGATTCTGGACAGCGTGAACGGAGATTTCCTGCGGAGCCGCGGAGCGGAATGCATGCGCGAACTGCTGGAAAAGTACGGGGATCAGGTGGATGTGGTCTTCAGCCACAATGATGAGATGACGATCGGCGCGCTGCCCGAGATTGAAAAGGCAGGCTATGTACCCGGCCGGGATATCCTGCTGATTTCCATCGACGGGGGACAGGAGGCCATCGATATTCTGAAGGAGGGGCGGATCAACTGCATCGTGGAATGCACGCCGAAGCTGGGCGCCATGCTGATGGAGACCGCGCTGAAGCTGGCCGCCGGGGAAACCGTGGAGCGGGAGATCCATCCGGAGGAGCGAACCTTCAGCGATTACGACGACCTGGACGCGCTGGAGCCGAGAGGATATTAAGGTGATGAGAAGAAAAGGGAGAAATCCCAGCATCGTCGGGCGGATCAACAGCATGACCTATACGCTGATGTTCATGCTCGGACTTCCCGTGATCGCTTCGCTGATCATGACGGCCGTGATCGCAAGCCAGTACGCCCAGAGCAACTCCAGAATGAGCGTCATTGCCGGACTGAAGCCGGTGATTGAGACGGAAATTCCCGAAACCGTATGGACGGTGGTCAGCGGACGGGCCACCATGGCGGACAGCGGGGTGGAGAAACGGATTCAGGAAGTCAACGAAACGATCGACCGGATTACCGCGCGGACCGGGGAGGCCAGGAAGCTGGAGCTGACCGTGGCCAGGCGGACCATGGACACGCTGAGCCAGTATGTGGGGAAAATCCGGGAAAACCTGGAAGCGGGCCGCCCCGTGGTGGAGAACGAGGCTGTGCTGGCGGAGATCCGGGACGTGGCAGCGCTGGTGGTCAGCATGCTGAACGACTATATTACGGGGTCGATCGAGGCCGAGGTGCGCATGGTCGCCGGCATCACGCGGATTGCTTACATCGGAGGAACGGCCGAAATCGCGATCCTGCTGCTGGCCCTTGCGATGACGGCCCGGTTCAGGAAAAAGACGGCCCAGTTCGTCCAGGAACCGGTGGCCAAGCTGGAGCGGGTCACCTCCCGGCTGGCCGACGGGGACATGAGCGCGCGGATCCCGCTTCCGCAGGTACAGGAGTTCTGGAACCTGACCGGAAAGGTCAACATCATGGCGGACAACCTGGAAGAAATGATGCGGCAGCAGGTTGAGGCCGAGCGGGATTTGAAAAAGGCGGAGCTGCGCACGCTGCAGGCGCAGATCAATCCGCATTTTCTGTACAACACGCTGGACGCCATCGTCTGGCAGGCGGAAGCGGACAGGGGAGAGGAAGTCGTCCGGCTGACCCGGAGCCTGAGCGATTTTTTCCGGATTTCCCTTTCCTCCGGGGCGGACTGGATCCCGGTGTCCCAGGAGCTGAAGCATGTGTCCGCCTATCTGAGCATCCAGCAGACCCGGTACCGGGATATCCTCCACTACGAAGTCGAATCCCCGGAGGGCATGGAGAACATCTATATGCTGAAGCTGCTCCTGCAGCCGCTGGTGGAGAACGCGCTCTATCACGGCATCAAGGAGAAGCGGGGCGGGGGCAAGATCACCGTACAGATCCGGACGGAGGGGCGCCTGATGCAGTTTACCGTGTCGGATACGGGAAAGGGCATGCCGCCTGAGACGCTGGAGAAGCTCCGGAGGATGCTGGAGGAGGAGGACATCACCGTCCAGTCCGCGCAGGAGCCCGGGCATTTCGGCTTCGGCCTGCGGAACGTGAATATGAGGATCCGGCTGTATTACCGGAAGAAGGTCGGGCTGATGATTCAGTCCGGCCCGGGGGGAACAGAGGTTTCCTTTGTGATTCCGATCCGGACGAAGGAGGAGATTGACCGTGACGAAGGTCTTTCCGGCAGATGACGAGATCGCCATCCGCGAGGGTCTGCGGAATTCCTTCCCCTGGGAGGAGAAGGGTGATCCTTTGCGGATATGACGACTTCGTGTTCAAACGCAGCGCAGGGATGACGCGCGGGGAATACCGCAGGGAGCAGGGGGAAGAAAAAAATGAACCCGGATCCAAAAATTCTGAACTTTTCTCCCCGGCCATCCCGAAAAAAAGGAAAAAATTGTACCAAAAACAAAATCCTCTGCATTTTCCGCGACGCCTCTTTTTTGTAAAATAATCGCAGAAGGCAGGAATGCCAAAAGCAAAATCGAAGGAGGAAACAAACATGAAGAAAATCCTTGCCCTGGTATGTGCCTTGGTTATGGCCTGCGGCCTGTTCGTGACCGCGAACGCCGAGGGAGACCTGCTGAAGATCGGTTACGTCCAGGTCGGTCACGAGTCTGACTGGCGTATGGCCAACACCCAGAACTACTTCGACGTGTTCACCAAGGAAGCTGGATTCGACCTTGAGCTGATCGACTGCGACAACGACCACGCGCTGCAGCTGTCCAAGGTCCGTGAGTTCGTTCAGAAGGACTTCGACTACATCGTTATCGACCCCATCCAGACCGCCGGCTGGGACGACGTCCTGAAGGAAGTCCAGGATGCCGGAATCCCCTGCATCATCGCCGACCGTTCCGTGGATGCCTCTCCTGATCTGTACACCACCGCCGTGGGTACCGACATGACCGCTGAAGGCGAGACCGCCGGCAAGTGGCTGGAAGAGTACCTGGCTGGCAAGGAAGCCAAGATCCTGGTGATCGAAGGCTCCACCGGTTCCTCTGCCGCGATCGGCCGTGCCGAAGGCTTCAACAAGGTTGCCGCGAATCATCCCGAGTGGGAAATCCTGGCGAGCCAGGACGGCGATTTCACCCAGAATGGCGGCCAGGCCGTTATGGAAGACTTCATCAAGCGCTTCCCGGAATTCGACGTGGTTGTGTGCCACAACGATAACGAAGCCTACGGCGCCATGGACGCCATGGATGCTGCCGGCATCAAGTACGGCGTGGGCGAGAAGATCATCATCTCCTTCGACGCCACCAATGAAGGCCTGAAGCGGACGCTGGACGGCCAGATCCTGTGCGACGTGGAATGCAACCCCATCCAGGCTGTGATCGTTATGAACGTTATCAAGGCCCTGCAGGCCGGCGAGACCGTCGAGAAGTTCACCCTGGTGCCCGACGAAGGATTCTGCGCTCCCGGCATTGAAAGCGCCATCGTGACCACGATGACCGACGAAGTTCTGGCCGGCCGGAAGTATTAATCCAGCCCCGGTCAGCAGCCGGTTCTGCTGAGAGTTCTTTGACAAACGGCGAAAGGAACCGGAAGGTTCCTTTCGCTGCTTCTTTTTTCACCTGTTTCCGAACCCTTTCCGGGAGAGCGGCCCCGGGGCGAAAGCCGATCCGGAGCGGCTTTCCCGGGGAGGGAAGAGAAGCAGGAGGTTCCGCGTAAAAACTTGCGAAGGGGAATATGGTCATGGACAAAGAAGTAGTCCTCAGTATGCGTGGCATCTGCATGACTTTCCCGGGCGTGAAAGCGCTGAACAACGTGGATTTCACGCTGCGGGAAGGGGAGATTCATGCGCTGATGGGGGAGAACGGCGCCGGGAAATCCACCCTGATCAAGTGCCTGACGGGCGTCAATGATTTCGAAAAAGGGGAGATTTTTTTCGGGAAGGATCAGCATCCGATCCGGAACCATTCCACGCTGGACGCTCAGAAGAACGGCATTTCCACCGTTTACCAGGAGGTGAACCTGTGTCCGAACCTGAGCGTGGCGGAGAACCTGTTTATCGGCCGCGAGCCACTCACCAGGTTCGGAACCATCAACCGGAAGGGCATGATCAGCCGGGCGAGGGAACTGATGAAAAAGCTGGACATCCAGGTGGATGTGACCCAGACGCTGGAAAACTACTCCATCGCGATGCAGCAGATGATTGCCATTGCCCGCGCGGTGGATATGGATTGCAAGGTACTGATCCTGGACGAGCCCACCTCCTCCCTGGATGACAAGGAAGTTGAAAAGCTCTTTACGCTGATGCGGTCCCTGCGGGATGAGGGGATCGGCATCATTTTCGTGACGCATTTCCTGGAGCAGGTTTACGCGGTCTGCGACCGGATAACCGTCCTGCGCAACGGCCAGCTTGTCGGCGAGTACGAAATCGCGGACCTTCCCCGGCTCAGGCTGGTCGCGGCGATGATGGGCAAGGATTTCGACGACCTGCAGTCCATCAAGTCCAAGGAGGACGAGCAGGTTTCGGATGAAAAACTGATCGAGGCGCGCGGGCTGAGCCACGCGAGGAAGATCAAGCCCTTCGATCTGGATATCCACAGAGGAGAGGTCGTCGGCCTGACGGGGCTGCTGGGCAGCGGCCGCAGCGAGCTGGCGCGCTGCATCTACGGAGCGGACAGGGCTCAGACCGGACACATGAAGGTCAAGGGAAAGGAAGTCAGGATCAATGCTCCGATCGACGCGATGCGTCTGGGAATGGGCCTGCTTCCGGACGACCGGAAGGCGGAGGGAATCGTCGAGGATCTGTCTGTCCGGGAGAATATCATGCTGGGAATGCAGTCGCTCGCGGGTGTTGTGAAGCGCATTCCCATGGAAAAACAGATGGAGATTACAAAGCACTACATCGATCTGCTTGAAATCAAGACACCCAGCACCGAGACACTTGTCAAACAGCTGTCCGGCGGAAACCAGCAGAAGGTCATCATCGCCAGATGGCTGGCGACGGACCCGGATTTCCTGATCCTGGACGAGCCCACCCGCGGAATTGACGTCGGAACCAAGACGGAGATCCAGAAGCTGGTTGTCCAGCTGGCCCGCCAGGGGAAGAGCGTGATTTTCATTTCCTCCGAGATCGAGGAGATGCTGCGCACCTGCAACCGTCTCGCGGTTCTGCGCGACGGCGAAAAGGTGGGCGAACTGACCGAGA
Source organism: uncultured Clostridia bacterium (assembly GCA_947166705.1). Taxonomy (GTDB): domain Bacteria; phylum Bacillota; class Clostridia; order Christensenellales; family Aristaeellaceae; genus Aristaeella. Next base: position 2,506 of record CAMVFE010000011.1, on the reverse strand, counting down.
ACCTGACCCAGGAATCCGTGATGAAGGTTATTGCCGGAGGTGAGCGGAGTTGAAAAACGGAATGGCATGGCTGAAAAAAATCACCGGAATGCGGTTGTTTTTGCCGCTGTTCAGCGTTTTTCTGGTGCTGATCATCAATGTGGTCTATGATGCGGTACAGGGGAATTACGCACTGGAATTCTTCAGGCTGGAGCTGAAGGAAGGCGCCCTGTACGGCCGGATCATCGATATCCTGAACCGCGGCAGCGAGGCGGCCATCCTCGCCATCGGTATGACGCTGGTTGTTTCCTCCTCCGCGGGCACGGACATATCCGTCGGCTCCGTGATGAGCCTGGCCGGCAGCCTGTGCTGCATGCTGCTGGCCGGATTCGGCGTCACGCACGTGCGCGAAATCGGAGACCTGCAGATGCCGATCTTCGTCGGCGTGCTCGCGGGAATCGCGGTCGCCAGCCTGTGCGGCCTGTTCAACGGCTTCCTGGTCGCGAAAATGAAAATCCAGCCGATGGTGGCGACCCTGATCTTCTTCACGGCGGGCCGCGCGATCGGGCTGCTGCTGACCAACAACAAGATGGTCTACATCCACCTGGACGAGTTCAAGGTGTTCGGCGGCAAGCTGTGGATCTTCCCCACGCCGACGGTGATCGCGGCGGCGTGTATCCTGATCATGGTTCTGATCCTGAAGACCACGTCGCTGGGCATGTACGTGCAGTCCGTCGGCATCAACCCGAGGGCTTCCCGGATCGCGGGCATCAACTCCACCGCTATCATCCTGCTCTGCTACGTGATCTGCGGCCTGTTCTCCGGCGTGGCAGGTATTGTGGCAACCTCCAGGATTTACTCCGCGGATTCCAATAATATCGGCCTCAACCTCGAGCTGGACGCGATCCTGGCAGTGGCGCTGGGCGGGAACAGCCTGGGCGGCGGGCGGTTCAACCTGGCCGGATCGATTATCGGAGCCTATACCATCCAGGCGATTACGACGACCATGTACGCGCTGGGCGTGGCCAAGGCGCAGGCGCCTGTGTACAAGGCCATCATCGTCATTCTGATCGTGGTGGTACAGTCTCCCGTGGTGAAAGCGTTCTTCGCACGGCGCAGGGCGCAGAAGCTGCAGGCCTACGCGGTTGCGGGAAGGAGTTGATCGGAATGAAGAAAAAGAACATCAACAGCCATACGATACTGCTGCTGATCACGATCGGCCTGTTTATCCTGCTGTATGCGGCGGGCTACTTCATGTACGGATTTGGCGAGAACGCCAAGGGCTTTGAAAAGCTCCAGACATTCCTGGACATTTTCAGGACCAATGCCGCTCTGATCTGTATCGCGTGCGGAATGACCTGCGTCATGCTCACAGGCGGGATTGATATTTCCGTGGGTTCCCTGGTCGCCATGGACTGCATGATCCTGAGCGTGGGAATGGAAAACAACGGGATTTCACCCACGCTGCTTGTTCCGCTGGTGCTGCTGATCGGGATCGTGTTCGGCGCAGTGCAGGGATTCCTGATCGGATACCTGGATATCCAGCCCTTTATCGTGACGATGGCGGGCATGTTCTTCGCGCGCGGCATGACGGCCATGATCTGCACGGATCAGGTCAACATCACCGTGCAGAACTGGTTCAAGGAAGTCGCGGGCATCAAGGTCTACATGCCCTTCGAGCTCGGCGCCGTCGTGAACAAGCGCGGCGTGAAGATGGTGCCCTATATCAACATCCCCGTTCTGATCGCGCTGGTGATCGTGGTCCTGGTGTTCCTGATGCTGCGCTATACCCGCACCGGACGCAGCATGTACGCCGTGGGCGGAAACCAGCAGAGCGCCACGCTGATGGGACTGAATACGCGGCGCACGAAGATGATCACCTACATGCTGTCGTCCTTCCTGTGCTCGATCGGCGGAGTCTGCTACTGCATGAACACCATGTGCGGAACGACCACACAGGCGCTGGGCCTGGAAATGAAGGCGATTTCATCCGCGGTCATCGGCGGAACGCTGCTTACGGGCGGCGTCGGAAATGTGTTCGGCTCCTTCTTCGGCGTCCTGATCAACGGTACGATCAACAGTATCGTCAGCTTCAACGCTGACCTGACCCGGCTGGGCGGCACGGTGCCCAACGTCGTATCCGCCTTCCTGCTGTTCGCGTTCATTATGCTGCAGGCCATTTTCGCCAAGATCAGGGAAAGAAAGCAGTAAGGCAGCCGGCAGGGAAAACAAGAATTCAAAACCGATGTTCAGAGACGGGCCGCCCGAAACGGGCGGCCCGTTCCGGCATACAGGGCATGCGGTAAACCCGGAAGTCCCTTTTCGCGTATTCCGGGGAATTTCAGGGTTGCCGGGAAAACGCGAATTACTCCGTAAATTTCTCTCAAACAGAGAAGAAAATTTTATGGGAAATGGGTTGACAAACTGAAATGGATCGTGTATATTAATCGAGTCGCCTGCGGGGGAGACCGTGGGAAGGTTGCACCGGGGTGTAGCGCAGTCTGGCTAGCGCGCGTGCTTTGGGAGC
>CAMVFE010000010.1 GCA_947166705.1 uncultured Clostridia bacterium | reverse complement strand
AGAACACCCGTCCCTGCATCTCCATGGGGACCTTTTCCCGCATCAGGATATCCATGTTTACGTTCATTACGGCCGCCATCAGATAGCTTCCGAACGCCGCGGCGCACCACAGCCACGGGCGGAATGTCAGGCCCTGGATAATGTTTCCGGAAAAAACCAGGCCTGTGGCAATAAAGATTAACCGGGTCCGTTTTTTCGCCGGCTTCATCAGGGTTGCCAGCAGACTCCCGGGCAGCACGCCCATGGCCGTAAAGCTTTCCACCATGCCCAGCACGGACTGGTTATTACCCGTCCGGCCCAGGATAAAGGGAGAAAGCATCCCGTCGTTGCCCAGTTTCGCCAAAAAATTGATCACCGCAAGGAACAGGGTTATCCGCAGGATAGCCGTATGTTCCTTCAGATAACGGATTCCTGCCAGGCAGGTCTTTGAAAATGGTTCCTCTTCCGTTGCCTGCCGTTCCGGCTCCGGAATCCGGATCAGGAACAGCAGCACCAGGAAGGCGACAGCAAAAGTTGCCAGGTCGACAATCAGCACCAGGTTCAGTCCGCCGGCTGCAAGCAGCAGTGCTCCCAGCGCCGGTGCCAGAATGGATACCGCCGCCCCGCCGAACCCCTGCAGGCCGCCGGCCCGGGCATAGCGCTCCTTCGGAACCAGCAGGCTGACAGCGACAAAGGAGGCTGGCTCCTGGAAGGCGTTCATAAAACTGAGCAGGAAGTTGATCACATACAGGTGCCAGATCTGTAGGACATCCGTGGAATGCAGCAAAAACACTGCCAGCGTCCCGTAAGCTGCCAGCAGGTCCGCCGTCAGCATAATGCGCTTTTTGTTCTGCCGGTCCACCACGCTTCCGGCCAGAAAGCGGAAGAAGATCGTCGGCAGAAAAGTGCATACCGTCAGCAGGGTCACGCTGGACGCGGTTCCTTTCCTGCTGTATACCCAGATAATCACCGCATAATCCGTCATGGCCGTCCCAAGCTGGAATACGGTCTGTGATCCCCACAGCAAAAGAAAACTGTGAAGTTGTTTAAAAGAATGTTTATTCATGGCTTTGCTCCTTACATGTTGATATTTTCATGCAGCGCAAAGCCTGATCGGACGAAAAGGTCCCGATCGCTCCGTGCAGGTTTCGTCCTTTATCAGGCCTTGCGCGGAGCAAAAGCATCTGCGGCTAACGATATCCCCCATCTGGTGTGTTTCACTTTCTTTTCCTCCCGTTTCAGAGATTATTGCTCATTCCTGCGGAAAGCTCCTGAAGAAAACCACATTGTTATCATACCCCAGGCCGCAGATTTTTTAAATAGGACATTTCCGCTGAAGAAAAAAACAGTCATTTCCGGAAATTTACGGAAAAGGCATTTTCAGGTTCGCCGCAAAGTGCCTCATCGCCCCGCTGCAACCCGGTAGGTTGCAAACCGGAAAGAATCGGAAAATCCGCAGGAAAAGCAAAACCCCGGGAGCATTGATCTTCAATGTCCCGGGGAGTCGAAGTGGCGGGATTCGAATTATCCGAACGGCTTTTCCGCATAATATCAGGTTATGCCATCTAATATCGTAGAGCTTGAAAAATCAATGTTTCTCAGCTTTTTGGTTTTATGCCAAGTATCACGCTTTCCCATGCTGTAACAAGCTTGTTGGGGTAAGGTTGGGGTATAAAAAAAATCCAGCAGAAAGCTTGAAAAATAAAGGGGGAAACGGCTTTACGTCTCCCCCTGTTGCTTGCGCTTTCAGGTTTCTTTTACAGATTCTGATTCATTCAATGCTTCAATCAATGTTTCAAATCGATCAAATAAATCTTCGGCAAAGTCGTTTGCTATTGCCAGACCTTCATCCGCTGCTTCGATCAAAACATCTTTGACGCACGATTCTTTTATTTGTTGCGTCTGCATTGCTTCTGCTGTTGTTTGTTTTCTTCGTTCCCAAGGGAAAATGACGGTTTCTTCAGTGGCCTTCGATATCAAAATGTGCGCCCTATAAACATAATGCACAACTCGTGTCAGGTCTGCTTCAAGCCCCATCAGCTCCGCTCTGATATCCATTTTCTTTTCCCCTTTTCTTTTTAATTAACTACTAACGTTAGTAGCCATAAAAAATATAGCACTTGCGTTTTTCGTTTTGGTGACAGAAGTCTTACATTTTAAAAACTATAGTTTGCTCTGCGGAAAGTGTGATATTTTATTCCCGGATTCCTTTTGTGGGGTGGATCAGATGGGTAAAAATCAAACCGATTGGTCACGATGCTGGAACGAGAAGCATTTGGAACGAATTTACATCACGGTTCCAAGGGGCCGGAAGGGTCAAATAAAGGCGTTTGCGGATAAAAACGGGGAAACAGTAAATGGGATGATTCAACGGCTAATCAGGTCCGAAATGGGGCTTTCTAACGAGGAATGGAATAGGGTAGAGGGAGGGTATTAGCCCTCGCCCCTCCCATTGCACCGTACATACCGGTCTGGTATACGGCGCTACATCGTAACATGGGTTCAAGTATTTCTCAGGTAATAAGCGAGAGGATCGACCAGTCCAGGTCGTTTCTCTTTCTTATTTGGCAAGGAAAGAACTTTCTGGCTCAGCAGATAGTTGACTACATTCATACCGCATCTGCGGTACAGGCCCAATCTGGAGTTGGCCACCTTGGAGATGTCCTCACCGGTTTCTGTTCGTAGGCTCCTCGGCTTTGCTACACCGCTTCTTCCCCTCCTGCCATTGCTGACAGCAGCTTGCGGTTCGCTACACTTGGCGGTAACTACCCGTGACGGGACTTTCACCCGCTAGAATTGTGCCATGCCCGGCACACAAGAAGAGAACCGGAGCGAATAACCGCCCCGGTTCTTTTTATGCTCTTCCCATCAACCGCTCATACTGCTCTGGATTGGCTTCCGCAAAGTCAACCCGCTCTCTGTAGCTCATCCCGTCGAGCTGCTCCTTGGAGACAGACGGAGAAGAAGACACCGTCTTACGAGGAACGCCATCCATCAGTTGTTTTTTGAGATCCCTTTCACGCTGCATCCAGATTGTTGATATTGCTTGCAATGCACCTTCAGGATCCGCAGCACCTACCATCCATTTTGCGATCTTGCCAGCGGAGGCAGAGTCAAAACCAAACTGCACAGCCTTCCTTGCAATATCCATACAATCAATCTCCCGCCTCAATGCTTTGATTTCTTCGCTCCAATTTTTTTCCATTTTCTTTACTCCTTTCCTTCTGTTGGTTGTGCCATCCCGGACAAATACCTCCGGGCAATCTCCTCAGGATCTCCGCTCTCGTAGACATCCGCTCGCAAGCCATTATCGACAAACAGCTCTGTACGGTCAGCATACCCCTGACCACTGTTTTTCAAGCCGAAAATTGCTCCAGCTTCTGAAACTCTTCGATCAAGCAAAGCCGTTTCCATCAGTCCAGCGAAAACAGTCTGTAGTACAGACAGAAACTCGGTCGTCCGGTCGCGCCGTGTCCGCATGACCTCGTAAACTCGCTGTCTACTTAGCCCAAGCGACGCACACAGCAGGCTAAACGTCGGCGGTCGACTCGCTTTCTCACATGCTGATACGAACCGGAAAGCAGCTTTTGCAACTGCATCAAAGTCGGAAAGGTTGACCTTCCCCGCTCTGACAGTGATTCCTTCTTCCCTGCAAAACTCAGGAAAGGAAGCCTGGACTGTTTCAATGCTATCATGGATCAAACTTTGGAAGTAATCCTCGCGGCTTACATTGCTCTCATTCGAAGCAGGATACATCTTCCGAGATCTTGTCCGTATCAGCTCCTCCGACATGTCGTCTGCTGTTCTTCCCGCTTCCCGTCGCATCTCCATCAGGAATCATCATCCTCCTCTGCTTCTCCCGCCGCATACGCATCAAGCATCAACTCCGCCCATTGCCTTGCAGCTGTTCCCTCAGGACAAGCAAAGGCTTTCTCGATCATTGCGGCATCCGTTCTTTCCATGTCTATATACTTGCCGATTTCCCGTATTATCACATCCTTTTTGCCTTGCAGACAGTCAATGCAGTAACTGAGCGGAAGATGCTTACGGATGCATTCGGCGACATCGTCTTTCGCTCTTGCTCTAAATTCACGTAAAACCCGCTCCAGAAAAGCGTTCCAATCGTTGTTTATCATGTGTTCCTCCTTTTTCTCTTTTTGCAAATTCGGTCAGCTCAGATGTCTCATCTGCATTCAAACTGCTTGCCAGTATTCCCACGGGTTGGGGTAAGTATTCGGGAAGCACCACACCACAGCCGCAGGAAAGCAGGACGGACTGTCAGCGGCAATCCACAGGATTGCCTTTGTCGGGAAAGCTGCTGTTGCTCTCGACAATCTGTATTCTCTGGTGCTTGGATCACGCAGACACAATATACTGACAGAACATTTGTCATTTCTGGTATGCATACAAGGCCGTCATGCTTCAACTATTCGTAAAACTATTGTTTCACGAAGAGTTGAAAAGCCTTAAAACAGCCATTTCTGTTAAATATGGTAACAATTCAAACCATAGCATACTTGCCATTAATATTATGCAAAAGTTCGTGTATATCTCTCCAAATATACATGACTTATGCATTACTTTTTCGGCAATTATGCATAGCCAAAACTTATACATCCGGCCCCCTGCAGTGAGTTTCTATCCATTCCTCAACCTCGGGAATAGTAAGATTGAAATTTCTCCCGGCAAGAAAGCAGTCTTCCGAACAGATCGCATACCCTCCACAATAATGCGGATCAATGAAGGCAGTTCGATCTGACACCAATCCCAGCCCTGACCGCTTTAACCTCCGCCGTAGCTTTCTCTCAAGTTCGACTATACAGCCCGGAGATTTACCGTCAGGCCAGTTGAAGTCATCCAAGAAATCGGTTTTCTGCAAGCATATCTCCTTTCTTTTTATCGTGTAAAGCTGGTCTCTATTTCTTCTTCCAGTCCTTACATAAAGAATATATAAAAATTTTTTGTCACATTTGTCTTTTTCGTCAATTTGTCACAATCGTCACAATCGTCACATTCGTCAATCTTGTGACGAAAATCAACCCCTCTTTTAAAGATTCGTCACACCCCAAAACCCCTTATAACACAAGGCTTTTACGGGGATTCAGTGACGAAAGTGACGAATTCAACAAAACGTTTTAGTAATGCCGATTTTGTGGCGAAAATTGCTTTGCTGGATTCGTCACTTTTCGTCACAATCACAAATCAATCCGCTCTTGTTTTGGCGTTCTTGACCGTTTGAACGTAAATACACGACCCCTTCCGCCATTCCTGCCTGGGAAAATCGTCTCAATCCCATCGTTTTTAAGCAACATGAATTGCCTGTTCCGGATTTGATTACCAGCTTTTTTCGAGTCACCGATATATTCCCCCGTCAGCTTTAGGACTTCTTCAGACAGTTCGGACGCAGTGCCGCTCCATGAACGATCTGTCTCTAATAACTTTTTGATGGTGAAAACGACACTGTCTGTTTCATACTGCTTGCGTTTGTCGTCTTCCTCGCATTCATCTTTTGTTCCAAGCATTCGATAGTGAAAATTAGAAAACGCAATTTCATACGTTTCCTCCCCGCGCGAGCTGTCCCGGCACAAGACGGAGAATGTTTTCCGTTGCTCCTTCCGTTTGCCAGTAATCATCCACGCGCAATCGGCTGTAGCGAACTGGCCAACAGACCCGATAATCTGCTCAAAGACGTCTTGTGGCTCCGAATTGAAGCCGTTCCCCTTGCGCGTGTGCATCAGACACAGGATGGAAATATCTCTGTTAAGAGCAAGGTTTTGCAACAGTCCCAATGAGCGCGACTTTGCTTCATAATCGTTTTCTTTGAGGCCAGTTCTGCCATCAATGGAGCGAAACATATCCACGACAACAAGCACCGCGTCAGGATGCTCAGAGAGCCACTGTTCTAACTGCTCCAAAAATCCGCTATCAACTCTCCGGATATCGTTTTCTCTGTCTGAAAAAACGATTTCAAGCTTGTCAGGGACAGAGTCCACGCCCATTTCCCGCAATCGTAATTGTGTCCGGTTCAATTTCCCTTCGAGATCTACATACAAAACCGAACCAGAGCGGCAAACCTGACGTGAAAGAAATGGTTGACCGGATGCCACACAAACAGCCAAGTCAAGCGCGAGATATGACTTGCCCATTTTGGGCGGAGATGCCAACAATGCAAGCCCCGGATAAAGAAGACCATCACCTATAATCGGCATGACTTCCGCGATTTCTTTTCCGTTGAAGTCCTCCGCCTTATGCGGCTTTAGTTTCGGAACAGCTTTATGTTGCTTCTCTGGCTGTTGTTGTTTGACAGCTTGATTGACTGTCCCGCCAAGGATTTTTTCGGCCTTGTCAAGCTGTTGAGCTTGTCCGCCTTTTAAAACTTCTGCCATTTTTCCCCTCTGAAAGTTTCCGCACAGCGTTTGTGCGGTTGCCCATGTTTGGTAGGCTGTTCCTCACAGCCCCCGCGCGGTAGCAAAACCACGTGTTGCCTTCCTGATCAGTTGCCAAAGCCTGACCTCTGGTGTTCCCGTCTCCACGGAAACCGCTTTCACGGCCTGATTGATTGATTTGTAGCCGCTTGTATAAACCATCTCCAGCATTTTCCGGTCAGAATCGGACAGGCCGGATAAAGCGGCTTCGCAAGCCGTAACGTTTGCCTTGTCTGCTGGTCGCTCTACTCTTTCGCGCCACGGCGAAAAGTACACCCTAAATGCATGGTTGGCATATTCAGCCACAATGCTTGCCAACTCTCTACCCCCGCTCTATTTCTTGCAACCGCTTTTCGGTCACGCTCACAGACTGTTCTGCCAGACTCGCAACAGCCTCCGCCCATTTGACCCGCTCTGTAGCATATCGCGCCTCCGCCCGTTGGACTTTCAGCAAACAGTGCAGAAGGTTTTTTGCTTCATCCAAATCCAGATTGGGACGCTCGGTTTCTGCTTGTAACAAAACCTCGAGAGCGACAAGCTCTGATGGCTTGAAGTGCAGTCGTTGCTTCTCCGTCATCAAATCCCCTCCCGCAGCCTCTCTTCCTTCCACTGCTCCAGACGCGCTCGATCCACGAGAATCTTGCCGCCGATCTTGAAAGCAGGGAAGCCAGGCTCATGGATGAGCTGATAAGCGAACGTCTTGCCAATTCCCAAGAACGCGGCGGATTCTGGTACTGTCAGGGTTGCTTTGAGGTTGTTTGTTGTCGTTGTTTCCATTTTTTGTTCCTCCGTCTCTTGCGTTCGGGAAATATCATATTGACATTCCCATGCAGTTATTATATCATACGAACGCGACAGAATAAATATAGAGTCGCAATGCGCGACAAATGACGAATCACAAAGGGGGATGACAAAAAATGGAGACGGAAACGGTTGGAAGAAGGATACGACAGGCCAGAAAGAAAAAAGGATTCTCACAAGTTGAATTTGCCGAGAAATTGGGACAAGTGCCTCGTTCTGTCATATCTGAATGGGAGAATGAATCGAAAAAAAGCTACATGAAATATGTGGACGAGATTTGCGAGGTTTTGGAAATTGACAAGATGTGGTTGCTCACGGGAATTGATTCAACAAATCAAGTTGTAGCTGACCTCGGTCTTACAAACGAATCTCTTGAGTTCTTGAAAGCACTCGCAGCGGCGGAGGGAGATAAGCCTTTTCCTATTAGATGGGTTGACGGATACGCCCCGGGAGAAGAATTGTACGGAACCAGCCCGGCAAAGAATTTTAATGGAGATTACAATGTTGAATCGATCTATCCCGCAGAGTTTCTTCGATTGATCAATTGGCTACTATCTCGCACAGAAGGGCGCGAACTGATTTCAATGATGTACGCTTACTTGTTCATAGACGAAATAAATAGTTGGCTGTCCGTACGTTCTCCAGATTATCAAACAGAAAAGGCATTGTTTCCAATTTATGCGTTTGACGTGATCCTGCAAGATAAGAACCATCAGACTTTGATCGAGCCTGAGTTGTTATTCTACGCAATGAAAAGCATAGTCGATGCCAAGTTGGACGGCATACGAAAAAGAATCATGAAGGAAAGAAAAGAAGAAACGGGGGATTGATGACATGGCCAAGAAACGCGCGAACGGAGAAGGAAACATCAGGAAACGTGCAAACGGAAGTTGGGAAGGCAGGTATTCAGTTGTTGAAAACGGTCAGACAGTCAGGCGGTCGGTTTATGGAAAAACTCAAGCAGAAGTCAGGAAAAAGCTGTCATCTGTTACCTTTGATCTGGACAATGGAATATATGTCAAACCCGAAACAATTACTGTTGCTGAATGGTTTGATGCATGGAAAACGGAATATCTGTCAGATGTAAAACCTTCCACAAAAGAACAGTATGGATATCTTGGAAAAATCCATATTAAGCCGTTTCTTGGAAGTTATAAGCTTCAGAAAGTCAATGCTCCGTTGATTCAGCGGTTTTACAATGAAAGTCAGAAACCGCATGCCATTACCATTGTTGAAAATGATAAAAAGCGGATTTTGAATTGTTCCGGGCTGTCTGCTAAATCCGTTAAAAACCTGCATGGTGTGCTTCACAAGTGTTTTGCACAGGCGGTATTATCTGGATATATCAAAACAAATCCTTGCGATTCCTGTATTCTTCCCCGTGTTGAAAAGAAAGAAATGAATGTCATACAGGGCGACAATATCACCTTATTCTTGCAAGCAATCAAGGGCGATACATTCGAAAACCTGTATTTTATTGATCTGTTCACCGGACTTCGGCAAGGTGAAATTATAGGTCTGACTTGGGATTGTGTGGACTTTGACAAGGGTATCATCAAGGTTGAAAAGCAATTACGGAATGACCGTATGCAAGGCAGAGGAAATTATACGTTCTCAAGCCCTAAAAATGGTAAATTCAGGCTCATTAAGCCTGCTCCCCTTGTTATGGATGCATTGAAAAAAGAACGGGCAGAACAGGCAAAAAACCGCCTTAAATATGGTTTTGAGAATAAAGACAACCTTGTCTTTACCAATGAAATCGGTGAACACGTAAGCAGCAGAACAGTCTACAATCATGTAAAGCTGATACTTGAAAAAATTGGATTGGGAAATATCCGGTTTCATGATTTGCGGCATACATACGCAACCCTATCAATTCAGAATGGAGATGATATAAAAACTGTATCCGAAAATCTCGGGCATGCAACCGTTGCATTTACCCTTGATGTTTATAGTCATGTTACAGAAGAAATGAAAGCCAATTCTGCTGACCGGATGCAGAAATTCATAAAGGCTGTCAACAGCTAAAAAACTTGGTTGGGGTACGGTTGGGGTACAATGGCATAAGAAACCCCCTGTGAACGTTGATTTCACAGGGGGATTTCTGTCGAAGTGGCGGGATTCGAACCCGCGGCCTTTTGGTCCCGAACCAAACGCGCTACCAAACTGCGCTACACCTCGAAGCTGGAGCCGATGAGGGGACTCGAACCCCTGACCTGCTGATTACGAATCGGCTGCTCTACCAACTGAGCCACATCGGCACAACCAGCAACGGAGATTATAGCAAAGTATTTCCCTTTTGTCCACTCTTTTTTTGAGAAAGGTTCGATTTTTACGATGTTTTTGCGGCGATATGCCTGACAGGATGCCGCTTCCCGTCAATCATCTGCTCTTGAAGTTTGCTTCCTCTTTATGTTATACTCGTTCCACTGTTTCGGAAAGGATCGGAAGAGGCGTTATGGAACGGATTTATGAACCCAAAGTAATCGAACCCAAATGGCAAAAATATTGGGAGGAGCATCAGACCTTCCGCACGGACGTATGGGATTTCTCCAGGCCGAAATTCTATGCGCTGGATATGTTCCCCTATCCCAGCGGCGTCGGTCTCCACGCCGGGCATCCGGAAGGCTATACCGCTACAGATATCGTCAGCCGGATGAAGCGGATGCAGGGCTATAACGTGCTCCATCCCATGGGATACGACAGCTTTGGTTTGCCCGCTGAACAGTACGCGATCAGCACGGGAAACCATCCCGAGGGATTTACTGCGCATAATATCGAAACCTTCAGCCGCCAGCTGAAAGAACTGGGTTTTGACTACGACTGGTCCAAAATGGTCGCCACAAGCGATCCCAGGTTTTATAAATGGACGCAATGGATTTTCAAGCAGCTGTTTCTGGATGGTTATGCGCAGTATATCGATATGCCGGTGAACTGGTGCGAGGAGCTGGGTACCGTTCTTTCCAATGATGAAGTCATCGACGGCAAAAGTGAGCGGGGCGGATATCCGGTCATCCGGAAAAACATGAAGCAGTGGGTGATTAATCAGCCGGCTTTTGCGGAAAAGCTACTTGAGGGGCTGGAAACCATTGACTGGCCCGAGAGCACGAAAGACATGCAGCGCCACTGGATCGGCAAATCCGAAGGCGTCGAGGTTAAATTCCAGATTGTAGGCGGCGGCGAGTTCAGCATCTTCACCACCTGTATCGAGACGATTTTCGGGATCACCTTCATGGTCCTGGCTCCGGACGGTCAGCTGGTCCAGGATCTGATGCCCCGAATCAGAAATCAGGAAGAAGTCAAAGCTTATATTGAAGAAACCCGCAGAAAAAACGATATGGACCGGACGGAACTGAATAAAGGCAAAAGCGGCTGCCGTCTGGAGGGTGTCACCTGCATCAATCCCGTAAACGGCAAGGAAGCGGAGCTCTTTATCGGCGATTTCGTCCTCGCCAGTTACGGAACCGGCGCAGTCATGGCCGTCCCCAGCCACGACCAGCGCGACTTTGAGTACGCGCAGGCGCATCACATTCCCATGATTCAGGTCATTTCCGGAAGGGACTGCACAGAGCACGCCTTCGAAAAGCAGGATTATCTCGGGAAGGGCTGCACACTGATCAATTCCGGCGAATTCAACGGCCTTACCGTCGAGGAAGCCAAGGAAGCTATCACAGCCAAGCTGGAAAAGATGGGCGTCGCCAGGCGTACCGTTAACTATCATTTCCGGGAATGGATCTTTGCACGCCAGCGTTACTGGGGCGAGCCCGTTCCGATCGTGCATACTGAAGACGGCGGTCTGTACCCTCTCCCGGATGATGAGCTTCCGCTCGTTCTGCCTGAACTGGAAGATTACAAGAGCAAGAACGGTAAAGCGCCTCTCGAAAACGCCGTGGAGTGGAAAAAGTACGACCGCAACGGCGTCCGGGGAACCCGGGAAACCTCAACCATGCCCGGTTCCGCCGGCTCCAGCTGGTACTATATGCGCTATATTGATCCTCAGAACGACCAGGCCCTTGCTGATCCCGAGCTCCTGAAGCACTGGCTTCCGGTGGATCTTTACATCGGCGGCCCCGAGCACGCGGTCGGTCACCTGATGTACAGCCGGATCTGGAACCGCTACCTTTATGACAAGGGGATCAGCCCGGTTAAGGAGCCGTTCCAAAAGCTGGTTCACCAGGGGATGATTCTTGGGGAAAACGGCATCAAGATGGGCAAGCGTTTCCCCGAATTCGTTGTCAACCCCAGCGATATCGTACGGGACTACGGCGCGGATACCCTTCGCCTGTACGAGATGTTTATGGGGCCGCTCGAAGTATCCAAGCCCTGGAGCAAGCAGGGTGTGGAGGGCGCACGCCGCTTCCTGAACCGGGTCTGGGCTTTCTTCACAAACGAAGAGAATCTTTCCGCCGAAAATGACGGAAGCCTGGAGCGGGTCTACCATCAGACGGTTAAGAAGGTCACGCAGGATTATGAGTCGCTCGGCTTCAATACGGCGATCAGCCAGATGATGATTTTCGTGAACGCGTGTTATAAAAACGGTTCCTGCCCCAAAGAATACGCCGAGAGCTTTATCAAAATGATCTCCTGCGTCTGCCCTCACATCGGAGAGGAAATCTGGCAGATCTTCGGCCATTCGGAAAGCCTCGCCCTGGAAGCCTGGCCTGCATGGGATGAGGAAAAGATCAAAGAGGATACCATTCAGATCCCTGTCCAGGTGAACGGGAAAGTCCGCGCGACCGTAGAGATCGCGGTGGATGAGGATCAGGCTTCCGTTCTGGAAAAAGCCCATGCCGTCAAAAATGTTCAGACAGCCATGGGTGGGAAAACCGTCGTGAAGGAAATCTATGTCAAGGGACGAATTGTTAATATTGTTGTAAAATAATTACAGGCTCTCACAAGCGGATGCCGCTGAAGCATCCGCTTTTTTATTTGCGATTTTCAATTTAAAATTTTCAATTTTTCTTAATTATTCTGTTGACACCGTAACAATTTTGCAATAAAATAAGCCTGTGAAATGCTATTTACCGAGGTGATTCACGATGACGAAGAAGTCCGGCCGTATCCTGGCCCTTATCCTGGCTGCTTGTATCGGGATCTCTTTGATTCCGGATCATCTTTCTGTTTCCCGGGCCATCGCCGAGTCAGATGGCTCCACTGAGGCAGCCAGCGGAACAACCGGTTCCATTACCAGCGGCGGAACGAACTTCCGGGAAGGACCCGGAAAGAAATATCGCAGCCTCATGAAGTTTGACCGCGGCACAGTGGTCAGTATTACCAGCATCCCGGGGGACGTCGGAGAAGATTACTGGTACGGTGTCAGCTATGACAACCAGAAGGGTTACGTCAACAGCGAATTCATCCGGGTGCTCAGCGGCGGCAATGCCGCTTCCGTCACGGTCAGTCCGACGGCCACGCCTTCTCCCAGCTCCTCAAATTCGAATGCGACAAAGGGCTATAATGCCGTTCAGCTGATCCTTTCCTCCTGCCATATGAGGAATTCCCCCAACGGCACCTTTGACAGGGATTATGACTGGGAGGAATCAGGCACATCCCTGCCTCTCGCGGGCTCTGCCGAAACGGCGGGCGGTTATACCTGGTATCCTGTTTCCAAAGGTGGAAAAACGTATTATGTCCGGGAGGACTGTGTCCGGCTGATCAACACCAGCACCGGCGCCTCCGCTCCCGCTCCCGCAGCTTCCTCCTCAGGGTCTTCCTCCGCGTCAGGCGCGCGGGGATATATCACCACCACCAAAGGGGGCTGCAACCTTCGTTCCACGCCGGCCGGCACAACCGTCAGGCAGGTCGGAAAGGGAAGGACCCTTCCCTATTATTCATCGCCCATTCAGAAGAGCGGCTACACCTGGTATTATGTTGAATATGAAGGCAGCCGCGGTTATCTGCGCAGCGATGTCGTAAAGGTCTCTTCCAGCGGCGGCTCCGGCTCCGGTTCAGAAGATACGGAGGTTTCCGCTCCTGTTGTTACGGACTCCTCCGCAACCGGATATGTCAAGACCACGGCCAGCGCGGTCAACCTGCGCACCAAGGCGGGTTATTCCGCGATGATCGGCAGAGTGGACAAGGGCGTTGTCATGCCGTATTACGGTTCCCCGACCACCGTGAACGGTGTCGCCTGGTACCACGTCAAGCACAATACCCTGGGGTCCGGATATATTCACGCCAGCTATATCAGCATCGTTAACTCGGACGGTTCTTCCACCCCGACCCCGGTTCCCACCGAGGCGCCTACCGGCGCTGTCATTACCGGCAGCGGAGGTTCCCAGGTGGAGGCCTCCTATCCCACCCTGAAGCTGGGCTCCACCGGAAGCGCGGTCCAGCGGCTTGTTCAGGCGCTGAAGGACCAGGGCTATTTCACCGGCAGCGTTACCAGCAAATATACCTCCGCGGTGGAAAAAGCCGTCAAAAACTATCAGAAGGCCAAGAAGCTCTCCGTAGACGGCATTGCGGGTCCGGCCACGCAGCATTCTCTTTACGGAACCGTTCCTGTAGGCGCCGGAGATTCCAGCAATCTGTCCATGACGCTTTATCCGGCCGAAAAGATCGACTGGTGGACCGGCGGCATCAATTCCCTGTGGGAAAAGGGTAAGAACTATAAGGTCTATGATGTCAAGACCGGCATCGTCTGGTGGGCGCACCGCTGGAGCGGCGGCTACCACGTGGACGCCGAACCCCTGACCGCGGCGGATACCGCGCGTCTCTGCAAGGCCTACGGCGTAAATGCTTCTTCTGAAATTGCCAGCAAGAACCTCTATCAGCGCCGTCCATGCCTGATCACGATCGGCAACCGGACCTTCGCCTGCTCGCTTTACGGCATTCCGCATGACGCGAAGGACCAGACCATCAGGACCAATGATTTCAACGGCGTCCTGTGCATCCACTTCACCAACAGCTGGACGCACGGCAGCAAGAAGGTGGACAGCCTGCATACTGAAGCGATCAACGTCGCCTATGAAAACGCCCCCAACGGGCACAAATAATCCCAATCCGACAGGAAGCGCTTCCCGGACCAAACCGGGAAGCGCTTTTTCTGGGTTTTATTCATTTTCCGTGCAATCAGCGGTACGAAGAAAGCCGATCCGACGTCCTCCCCCGCTCCTTATGGAACAGGAACCGTCGGGGAAAGCTTCAGGACCTCCTCGTCCTCGCAGAGAAATACCGCATGGGGCGTATAGACATATCTTCTCCCGGGATTCTCCGTCCCGAAGGGGACAAACTGATCCCGCCGGACCATCATGCAGCACGGGGATACTCCGTCAACATTATGGACCTTATTCATGCGGTCCCGCGGACCGCCTGCCCCGTTTTTCAGTCCCGCCTGATCATTCTGCCCCTTTACCCATCCCCCAAAGGTAATCCTGTTCTTCCGGTCAATCAGCACGGGCGTCACGCCGCCCACGCCGTCCATCTGCGCATACATCAGCAGTTCGCGGAAGAAATGACGGGTTTCCACCATTCCCGCCGCATCCAGGAAAAGCAGATAATCCGCCGTGCTCTCCTCCGCCGCCTGGTTCAGGGCTTCGTACAGCCCTTCCAGATCCGTCACTGCCAGCGTCGCAGTCAGGCCCGGCCATGGCGCCGCCTGTTCCAGATCCTCCAGCGCTGCCCTGCAGGCTTCTTCCGTGCTGCTGAAGATGACCGCTTCCGTGATCTTTCCCCGGGGGAAGTCATACCACAGCCGGATTTTCCGGTCCACCGGCACTGCCGTAACCGGAATCGCCGACAGATCCTCGTTGGCCCTGCAGCCCGCCGCCAGGCACTGATCCAGATGCGTTCTGCTCATCGAGGACTTCACCTTCCGCCAGCTGTACAGGATGTAGGGAACGTGTACGATTCTCCGTGTATGGGCAGCGATGCGGAGATAGAGCTCATGGTCCTGGCTGCCGTCGTATCCCTCGCGCAGGCCGCCGACCTCCCGGAGCGTCCGGGCCCGGATAACGCCCAGATGGCTCATATAATTTTCCGCGGCCAGCGTTTCAGGCTGATAGCCCGGTTTCCGATGCGGATCCATATGCCTCTTTCCGTTTTCCGTGATCATGTCCTCGTCCGAATAAAGCAGATCCGGATCGTCCTTTTCGATCGCTTCCGCCATGCGCCACAGCGCGTCCGGCGTCAGGATATCGTCATGATCGCACAGCGCGATATACTCCCCCGAAGCCCTTCGGATGGCTTCGTTGGTGTTCCCGGCAATTCCCAGGTTTTCCGCGGCGTGAACGACATGGAAGCGCTTTTCTTCTTCTGCGGCCCTGTCCAGCAGGGAAACCGTCTCGCGCCTCGTGCTTCCGCCGTCATACAGGATGGCCTCCCACTCCGGATAGCTCTGAGCGGTCAGGCTTTCCAGCAGCTCCTTCAGAAATACGGGCTTCGTATTATATACCGGAATCACGACGCTGATCAGCCCGGCCTTCGGCGGATTCTCCCTCTGCAGGCGCAGCGTTTCCTCCGAAGCCTTTTCCTTTCGCCATTTGCGGTCCCAAGTCCCCAGCGCCGCCTGCCCCAGCTTCTCGCCGCAGCGGTAAAGCGTATACTGAATGCCGTGCGTCTCCGCATATTCCCTGAATCTCTGCCACCTGCTCATCATGATTCGCTCCTGATTCTGATCATTTTCTTCCGGATATATTTTTCGCGACCCATTGACATTCGGAACCGACAAATGTATACTGAACGTGAATTTGTATAATATGGTCACATAGGACGGAGGGAAAGCCATGGATTCCTTCTTTTTGCAGATTATTCCGGAGGAGCTTGCTTCTCTGGCTGTTGAAGGATTTCACAAGCCAGGCAGTCTGACGCTGGCCAGCGGCGCCTGGATTCACGCGGCCGGCAGCTTCGTGCTCGAAAAGGGGGTCTATCCGCTCCGCGAGCATGAGCAGTGGATTTGGCTCGCGGTGGAATCCGGCGATGTTCTGCTGCGGTGGGATCAGCACGAGCTCTCTCTCAAGGCCGGCTCAACCTGCTTCCTTCCCGGAGGGGACAGGCCCGCATCCCTGGAAACGGAAGGCCATGGGCACTGCCTCTGGATCGCGCTTGAGGGACCGCTGAGTCCGCTCGTCGTACGGAAGATGGGAGCCCTCCTGCATATGCCCCTTCGGCAGGGCGCTCTTCCCAGCCAGCTGTATCTGGCTTCCCAGATCGTTCAGGTGATCGTCCGCCATTCCGGAAGCTCTGACGCGACCTATCAGCTGCAGCATCTGCTCTATGGGATGATTGCCAGCCACTGGGGCCAGCCGGTCGCGATGGATGCGATGCTGAGCCATGAAATTGCCAAGGTCGTGGATGCGCTGCGGGCCAATCAGTACCGGGATAATTATTCCCTGGCCGAAATGGCCGCCATCTCCCGCATGCCGATGGAAACCTTCCGCAAACGTTTTGTGGCCGAGGTCGGCATGCCCCCGCTCAGCTATGTGCTGCACTGCAAGATGGAACGCGCCAAGGAGTTGCTGAGGGATCAGAATTACTCTGTCCGCCAGGCCGGCATTGAGGTCGGCATGCAGGATCCCTACCATTTCTCCAAGCAGTTCAAGAACATCGTCGGGATCAGTCCCAGCGCCTTCATGAAGCAGGCCTCTGATCCGAATGCCACCATCCGCGGCGTCACCCGGAAAGAGAAAAAATAAACAGCTTTCTCTCCATCCGGATCAAACGATTTGGCAGTTCTCCCTTCAGGGAGGACTGTTTTTTCATTCTCTCTCCGCTGTTCCGTCTTATCCGGGCTTTCCTCCGTGTTCCGTTTTACCCGGGCTTTCCTCCGCTGTCCCGCCGGTCCTCCCCGGGGCGCTTTCCCGGCGGTCGATCCACCTCTGAATCGGCTTTTCAGCCAGCCAGGTCACAGCCGCAGCCGCCGCCAGGGAAAGCAGGAAGGCCAGCGCCACATACTGCGTCTGCCACGGCTGTTCTCCCGCCTGGTTTGGAAATTCGTGCTCGCTGGGCGGAAATCCCACCCGGCGCATATGAACGATCACCGTCTGATGCGCCAAATAGTAGTTCATGCTGATTCCGGCCAGGAAATGCGTCAGCCTGTTTCCCAGAATCTTCCGCAGCGGCTTCAGGCTGAAGGGGGCGGAAAGGATCAGCGTTCCGAAGAGAACGCCGAACACCGGCCTGTACAGCATCTGATTCCGCTGAATAATGGGATAGTTGCTGTTGAAGGGTCCCATACCGAGCAGTCTTCCGATCCATCCCGCGATGCCCTGCTCCGCGCTGTATACGCTGGACGCCGCCTGGATCCTCGCCATACGCAGCAGGCCCCAGAAGGCCAGCAGGAACAGGCCGGTAGCAATCCACCTGCTTCCCTTCGCGATCTCCCCCCTCCGTGCTTCGCGCATGCGGAGCCTCTCATATCCCAGCGCCATCAGGCATCCCAGCACATACAGATCCAGAAAATTGAGCAGCTGGTTAACCACCATATTGAAATCGCTCAGGCTCCACAGACACCAGAGCCGGAATCCGAAGCAGGCCGCAAGCATCCATCCGAAGGTTTTTACCGGATGCTTCAGCGAGGCGCGGGCCATCCAGGGAAACAGAATGTAGGCCTGCGTCTCGATCGCCAGCGTCCAGCAGGCCGCTCCAAGCGGTGTGCTGATGTATGTATCCCTGAAAAACGGGAAGGTAAAGGTCAGGTGGGTGACTGCATCCTTCACCATGTACTGGGGGCTTGTATACAGTCCGAAAGGTATGCAGATCCCAAAGAAGGTCAGAAGGAGGATCGTATAATATCCCGGCAGGATCCTGCGCGCCCTTCTCCGGTAGAAGATCCGTATGTCAGGCATCTGCATTCCCCGGACGGATACGCCCGCATAGGGAAGATACAGCAGAAAAGCGCTCAGAAGCACGGTTCCGTCCACCCACAGGTACCCGCTTCGCAGCAGGTAGTCCAGCGAATAGCCTCCGATGACAGGGGTAAGCCAGCTCTGCTGCCAGATGTGGTACCAGCTGACGATCAGGATCATCAGCACCCGAAGGCCGTCCAGCTCCGGAATCCATTTTTTCTCCATAGGCAGTCCTTTCGCTGATTACTCTTCCGGAGCCAGCATCTTCTCGATCTCTTTCAGCAGCTTCTGGGCCTGATACTGATCCGCGACCGGCTGCAGGACGGCCTTCGCTTCCTCATACTTTCCCTCGTCCATCCGCTGCTGGGCGATCTCCATCCGCCAGTTGCGGATGTTTTTCTGCGCGTCTCCGTAAGTGGAAACGCGTTCCATCAGGGAGACCGCTTCTTCCAGCTCTCCCCTGTCCGCCGCTGCCTTGGCGCCCAGATACAGGGCTCGGGTCAGGATCTGCTTCGCCTCCCGCGTCTGTTCGGGAAGGTTTTCCAGATAGCCCGCGGCCATCAGGTATTCCCGCTGGCGGTACGCCGTCCGGGCAACCTCCGTGGCGCAGAGGATCCACTTATCCCGGGCGTCCTCGTAGCCGTCCATCTCCTGATAGATCGGCAGCGCCGAAGCGTAATCCTTTGCCTCCAGGAAGCCTTCCGCCTGGTTCCAGCGGATGCTCTGGGCGCGCTCCTCCGCATCCTCCCAGTTCCCTGCCGCCAGATAAGCCTGCCGGGCCTCCTCCATCTTTCCCTGGCTTTCCAGGACGGAGGCTTTCAGATACATGCTCTTGGAAATCATGCCCGGGCTGTCCTGGTAATTCCCCAGCTCTGTAAAGCATTCAATCGCCGCGTCGTATTCGCCCGCCTCCATGCGGGCCAGCCCGTCCTCGTAGAGCGCCTCCTCTGCCTTCAGGGCGGCATCAGGGTCATTCTCAAGACTCAGAAAAAAGGTTCTCGCGTCCCCGTAGCGGTTCTCCCGCAGCGCCTGCTCTCCCCGGAAGAAAGTGCAGTCACGAAGCAGGGTGTCCCGCCCCTCCGTCGTTTCCGGAAGGCGTTTCGCGATATCCTCCGCCCGGTCGGCCTTTCCTGCCTTCAGCAGCGCCCTGGCCATCGAGAGCTCCACCCGGTCCGCCAGATTGCTGTCATCCTCTCCGTCGCCTTTCTCCCGAAGCGCGGAGACGGTTTCCGCCATCCGTTCCTCCGGGAAAGCCGATTCATCGGCCGCCGCGGCTTCTCCGTCCCTGCGGGCAATCCTGATCTCCGTCTCCCTCCGAAGGCCCGGTGCGCCGGGAAACTGCCCCAGCGAATCCAGCGTCGCCCTGGCGTCTTCCAGGCGGTCTTCCCGCAGTGCTTTTTCTGCGCTCCAGAGCCGCAGGCCGGGCTCAGCGCCCCAGAATACGGCTGCTGTCAGCGCAAGCGCTGCGGCCAGGAAGGTCAGCAGCGCCTTCCTTCTCTTTCGGACGACCTGCTTCCGGTTATATTCCTCCTCGCGAAGGCGCTGCATCTGCGCCGTTTCCTCCCGGGCTCCCCGGGTCTGCAGCTCCAGCTGGCGCTCTCTCTGGCTGACCTGGCGCAGCACCTCTCCGCGCTGAAACTGGCGGAAAATCATCTCCCGCTGCCTCTGGCAGCGGCCGCAGAAGGCCTCCGAGTTCGCGTTGGGACGTCCGCATACGCAGATCCAGAGCTCCGCCTGCTGGCTGGGAAAGCCCACCGCAGTGTTTCCCGCGACGAATTTCAGCGCGTTCAGGTCGTTTCCCGGCTCAAGCGCGTTGGATTCGTATTCGATTTCTCTGGAAGGGTTTCTCCGCCATACGTCGTTGTCGTCGAACCACACCTTGTCCAGCCTGGCTTCGGCGCGGAATGCCTTTTCCGTCAGTTCAAACGGCACCGTCATGGAAAAAACGCTGTGAGGCCGTCCCTTCAGCGCTCTGGCTCTGTGTACGGCCCGGCCGGTCTCCTCTTCCCCGCGGTCCAGTATCCGGACCGTTGCCTCGCACGAGTCAATTCCCCGGTCCGTCAGATCCATCAGGATCAGGCGGACAAGGTTCTCCTCCGGCACCAGTTCCGTCCCGATGACCTCCGCCGGGCAGCTCAGGTCGATCCACATTACGATTCATCCTCTTCCAGCGTATGCAGAATGATTTCCGACAGCACCGTGTCATGATATCTGAGCAGCAGCTCCACGTCAGGCCCTCCCAGCGTCGGCGTCACATAGCGCAGCGCCATCTCTGTGCCGTCTCCGTATTCCGCCAGTCCGTAGGGGGCGGTTCCGACCTGCCCGTACAGCACTTCCGTCAGTCCCTGCTGATCCAGTTCGCCTTCCCCGCTGCGGAAACGGGTGAAATCCTCATAGAACTGATCTCCCAGCCGGACGCCCCGCGGGCCTTCCAGATCCGGGCTCAGGATCGCGTAGCTGACCAGGCGGGCATTCTTCCCCCTGCTGTCGCAGGTGAAAACAGCCTCAAATCCGTCCCCGTCCACCCGGCGGAGCCAGGTCCCGTCATCGTTGTCGATCAGCATATCCTCCACGTTCTCGCCCATGATTTCGGGTTCCGCTGTCCGATAGCTCAGCGCGGTAAAATCCAGGTCCCCTTCGTGGAACATTTCCAGATCCGCGCCGTTCCGGCTCCTGGGCACGCGGGAATACCGATATTCCCGGGAAAGCGCTTCCATCTCCCCGTAGCGTTCGGCGATATCCTCCGCGCTCAGGACCTCCGGGGAATTCTCTACCCGGATGGAGGCCACGCCGTCGCCGCTGATTCCCAGAATCATCGCGGTTCTCCTGCCCGACTTCGCGTCCACCGAGCCGTATTCGATGGCGGCAATCCGCTGCCCGTCCCGCAGGACCCGCCCGTAGCAGAAGGCTTCCTCCGGGCTTCCTTCCAGATACAGCAAAGCCTCCTGAAAGGTTCCTTTCATCTCTTCGTTATCGCAGGGAACCGCTTCCATCACCTGGTTCACTTCCCAGTCCAGGCTGATCCCCCGGGGGCCGGCTGTTTCGCTGTCCATAAGCTGGTAGGCATTGATGCCGGCCGTTGCGGCGTCGCTGCTCCGTTCGGTATAAACGACGCCGAAATCGAACTGCCAGGCATAGCCGTCCTCCGAAAAGGCCTCCTCCGCCAGGGGATTGTTCAGCGGTTTTTCCTGGACCATCATCGTCCTGACCTGTTCTGTCAATTGATCGATTTCCCCGGCTGTCACGGGCTTGGTTTCCGCGCAGGCCGCGGAGGTCGCCGTCAGCATCAGGGCGGCTGCAATCGCTGCCCATCCTAAATGCCGCATATTATCCTTCCTTTCCCGGAATCAGCGCCCGGCTGTCCGATTCGTTATCCATTCTTCTCCAGCGCTTCCCACAGGCCGTTCAGGTAGGCCGCGCCGAGCGCCCTGTCGTAAAGGCCGTATCCCGGGCGCCCTTTTTCGTCCCAGATCATCCGCCCGTGATCCGGGCGGATGTACGTATCGGGACAGGTTTCATGGACCGCTTTCATGATCTCGTACAGATCCAGATCTCCTTCCGAGCTCAGGTGGGCGGCTTCGCGGAAATGATGATAGCCCAGATACTTCACGTTGCGGACATGCATGGCGCCGATCCGGTTCATGCTGCCGAAATGCCGGATGATCGCCGGAATATCGTTGTCCGGATTGCTGCCCAGTGATCCTGTGCAGAGGCACACCGTATTCGCCGGGCTGTCATGCAGCGCCACGATCCGGTCGAAATCCTCCCGGCTGTGCGCAATCCGCGGCAGGCCGAAGATCGGCCATGCAGGATCATCCGGGTGGCAGGCCATACGCACGCCGTTCTCC
This sequence comes from uncultured Clostridia bacterium, assembly GCA_947166705.1. Lineage (GTDB taxonomy): Bacteria > Bacillota > Clostridia > Christensenellales > Aristaeellaceae > Aristaeella. Next base: position 36,989 of record CAMVFE010000010.1, on the reverse strand, counting down.
TCGCAGACCGTGATCACGGCGTCCAGGAAATATCTGTAGTTCTTCCGCAGGTCGTCGCCGGTCATGCCTTCGTACTGCTTCAGCGTGGTTTCCAGCAGGGCAAGCCTTTCCGGTTCCCAGCCCGGCAGGGTGAAACCTCTGCTGCCTTCCGCGGTTTTTCGGACGATTTCAAGCGGGCCCATGGCGCCCAGATCCCGCTCGTCGAAGTAGAGGCTGTTGCTGCCGTCCTCAGGAATGACCCGGGCCAGGTCTGTCCTCAGCCAGTCAAAAACGGGCATGAAGTTGTAGATGATCACCTTCACGCCGTGCCGGGCCAGCATTCTGACCGTGGAGATGTAGTTTTCGATATACTTGTCCCGGGACGGAAGTCCTGTCTTGATATCCTCGTGGACGTTCACGGATTCGATGACTTCGATTTCCAGCCCCGCTTCGTTCACTTCCCTCTTCAGCGCGGCAAATTCATCCTCCGGCCAGTCCTCCCCCGCAGGTTTTTCAAGCAGGCCCATCAGCCCGCTCACGCCGGGAATCTGTCTGATATACTTCAGGGGAATCGGATCCGTCTTCCTGCCGTACCACCGAAATGTCATTTTCATGGGCCGTTGCTCCTTCCGGATGATTCAATATGATGCTTCGTTCCCGAACTTTCGTCCTCACGGAACAGGTCGGTTCAGAGCGAAATCTGGCTCCCGCCGGGGACGCGTACCGGGATTCCGTCGTTCACGGTGATCCAGCAGTCCCGTACGGAGGGATTATACACGAAAGAATTATCCGCTGCAAACTGCAGGCGCCTGAAATCGTCCATGCAGTCCATGAATTCGATATTGGTGCAGTACCAGATATCCTCCTGTCCGCCCATCATGCGACAGAATTCCTCCATCAGGTTCCAGTTTCCGCGGTCGTCAAATTCGTAGCTGTGTCCCCAGACATACATCAGGTACAGATACTGCTTCTTGTAAAGCGCCAGGAATTCCTTGCCAAGCTCAAGCAGCTTGTGGTTGTGGTGGCAGGTGGCCTGCCATCTGTAAGGATTCTCGGGCAGCGCAAAGCTTTCGCTGGAGCCGGTGATCCGGCTGTACCTGATGCCGCACGCAGGCAGCAGCTGCTCGATCTCCCGGCTTACGGATCCGTTGGGATAGCTCATTCCCCGGACCGGACAGCCCGTCCAGGCCTCCAGCCTCCTTCTGTCCTCCAGAACCTCCTCTGCGGTCTCCGGCAGTGGACAGCGGGCAATGGTCGGATGTGTCACCGTATGGCAGGCGACCTCATGCCCCGCGTACAGGGCGGGAATCTCGTCGGGGGAGATCCTGTTTTCCTGGTCCATCAGCCCGCTGTTCAGGTGAAATGTTCCGCGGATCCCGCAGCGGTTGAAAATCTCCACCAGTTTCCGGTCCTGCACCCGCCCGTCGTCATAGCTCATGGTCAGCGCCTTATGCTTCCCTCCGGGAAAGCATCCGTAAACTTTATTCATCCGGGATATCCTCCTTCTTACAGGCAAGGAGGCCGCCGACAGGCGGCAGCCTCTGAAAACGGATTCAAATGTTCTCCCAGGGAGGGCTTATTTGCCGCCAAACAGATTTCCCAGCACGCCGCCCAGCATATCTCCCAGCAGGTCCGGTCCGGAAGAGGATGAGGAAGCAGCCGTCCCGTTGGTGACGGAAAGGAGCTTGTCCACCGTATCCCCGTATTCGCCGTTCAGCAGCTTCAGCGCCGCCTTTTTCCGGTCTCCCGTCGCTCCCCGGTAGGCCTGGATCAGCTTCTGTTCCGCTGCCGTCACCTTCATGGAAGTATTGGCGTTCGCCGGTACGGCCGGCTTTTTCGCCGCCGTCTTCCTGGTGGAGGCCGCCGGGGCGCTCTGGGCGCCCGCGGGCTTTTTCGCCGCAGCCGCGGAAGGCTTTGCCGCCTGAGTCTTCTTCGCGGCCTGGGAAGATTTCGCGGCCGTCGTGGACGCAGATGCCTTTTTGTCGGCAGCGCCCTTCGGGGAAGCCGCCTTCTTCGCGGTTTCGGCGTTCTTCGCGGCCGCCGCTTTCCGGGCCGCTGCCGCGCTCAGATTCTTCGGCGCGTTCACCAGGGACGCCTGGGTCACTTTGCAGGCCACAGCGATCTTTTTCAGCTGCGCTGCCGTCAGATCCGCCTCGCCTCTCTCGCATTTGCTGATATCCGCCGCCGTCAGCTTTTCCCCGGCCGTCCTGGCCAGCTTTTCCTGCGTCAGCCCTGCCGCGGTCCGGGCTTCCTTGACCAGCACGCCCACTTTCTTTGCCGCCATCTGTCTTTCCTCCTTCTATGCTTCTTTCCGGGATCTGCCTTTTCAGGAATTATATCACGATCATCCGGCCTCCCACAAGCATAATTTCCCGCGGCTCAGGGCCGGAACACGCCTTTGCGCTTCACGGTTTTTCCGCGCCTTCCTCCGGCAGCCTGAGCCCGTTTTCCTTCCCGGTGACGTCCGCCGCCGGGCTTGCGCTTTTTCCGTTCTTTCGGTATGATGTTCCCGGCCTCAGGCCGCTGCCCGGCAGCCATTCCCGGCGCTCCCGGGCATTCCCGGCCGCTGAGGCGCCCGGATTCCGCCTCCCGGGATTTGTTTGGGGAAAGGATGTTTTTGCCATGCGCGCTGTGGTCCAGCGGGTTTCTTCCGCTTCCGTAAAAGTTTCCGGCGAAACGGCCGGGGCCATCGGTCCCGGAATGATGGTCCTCCTGGGCGTGTCCGCGACGGACGGCCCGGCAGATCTGAAATATATTGCGGAGAAGGTACTTCATCTCCGTATTTTCGACGATGAGAACGGTGTCATGAACAGGTCGGTTCTGGACACAAACGGCTCCATTCTCGCCGTCAGCCAGTTCACGCTCTACGGCGATGCCCGCGGCGGCCGCAGGCCGAGCTATATCCGCGCGGCAAAGCCGGAGATGGCCAGCGAGATGTATCTCCGTCTGATCGACTTCTGGCGGGAAGCCGGCGTGCATGTGGAAACCGGCCGCTTTCGCACGGAGATGCAGGTTTCTCTCGTCAATGAGGGCCCGGTCACCATCCTGCTGGATTCGGAAAAGCTTTTCTGACGCGTCCCTTTTCCCTCCCCGCCGCCTCTTCTCGCCGGGTTCCCTGTATTATCCTTCCAGAAAAAGGGCGCGCTTCCGCCGGATCATTTCCTCCAGCCGGTCGATATAGGTCTCGATCTCGCTGACGTTCGGCGCCCGTCCGATGTGCCCTTCGTCCGGATAGATTCTTTTGGAGATTCCGCCCGCCCCCATGGCCAGGATGTGGGAGGTTTCCTCCATGATATCAACATTGTAGACGCATTCATGTCCCGGCAGGGCATACCCTGTGTTTTCAAGGTTCCCCGCCATGTACTTCTGCTTGTACAGGTAATAGGGCCTCATCCCCATGTTGCCCGCCGTTTCACGGCCCATCCGCACCATCTCAGTCGCCGTTTCCCCGGAGGGTAGGAGAAGGTGCTTTTCCTTTTCGCCGCCTTCCTTTTCCGGCCTGTTTCCCGCGGAGGGGTCCGCGCCGGGATTCAGGAGCCTGTTTCCCCAGGCGGAGGACCGTTTGATTGCCAGCGTATGCACGGTAAGGCTTTCCGGCCGGAGCGCCAGCGCCTCCTCCATCGTATGGGCAAAATCCCGGGGCTCCTCCCCCGGCAGGCCTGCGATCACATCCATGTTGATATGCGGAATATGCTCCTCCCGGGCCATCTGATAGGCATCCCGCACCTGCTGCGCCGTATGCGCGCGCCCGATCGCCCTCAGTGTCCGGTCGTTCATGGTCTGCGGATTGATGGAGATCCGCCCGATCCCTGCCCGGCGGACAGCCTGAAGCTTTCCCCGCGTCAGGGTGTCCGGGCGTCCCGCCTCCACCGTGACCTCCATGGCTCCGGGGAAAAGCGTCCGGATGTCCCCGATCAGCCGCGCGAAAGCCTCTTCCGGCAGCGCGGTCGGCGTCCCGCCCCCGACATAGACCGCCCGGAGCCTTCGCCCGCTCGCCTCCAGGATCTCCGCCCCCGCCCGCATCTCCCTCTCCAGCGCGTTCATATAGGGCGCCACAAGCCTTCCGTCGCCGAGCTCGCCCGAGGAAAAGGAGCAGTAGGCGCACCGGGTCGTACAGAACGGAATTCCGATGTAAACATCCATCCACGCATCTCCGGGCGGCGGAAGCTCCCGCTGCACTTCGGCGATCCGCGCCAGAAGCTCCGCTTTTTCCGGGGTGACGTCAAAATCCCTTTCAAGCCGCCGGATGCTTTCCTCCGGAGTCAGTCCCTCCTCGAGAGCCTCCAGCATCAGATGCGTCGGGCGCACCCCGGTCAGGCTGCCCCAGGGCGGCCGGATTCCCGTCATTTTCCTGCACAGGTCGTACAGCGTCTGCCTGCACAGCCGCCTGGCCGCCCTCTTCCGGTGCAGTTCCCTCGTACGTTCCTCCTCCGCCTCGGGAACGGGCGCGGACCGGACCGCGCTCTCCTCCCCCGCCGATACCGTAATCCGATAGCATCCGTCCGATTCCTCCGCGCGGATCCGGAACCGGCCCATATCGTCCGCCATGCCAAAAAGCCGGGCTGTATTGATCAGCTCCGGCTGAATCGTCTCCAGATATTGTTCCAAAGCGCTCATCTTGTTACTCCAGGCCCCGGAGTCAGCCCAGCCCTGTCCGGCGGCCGTCTCTCTCTTATCCGGTCACCCGGTATACATCCAGAACGTCCGCCTTGTTGCGGACCGCCTGAATCACCCGGTCCATCTGCTCCCGGGACGCGACGTCCAGCGTCAGCTTCAGCGTGGATATCCGGGTCTTGTCATCCGTCTGCACCTGGGCCGCCTTGATGGAAACGTTCATCTCGCCGATGATGGAGGCGATCTCTCCCAGCATGTTCACGCGGTCGTAAACCAGGATCTTGATCGAGGCATAGAAGGATCCGCCGCTTTCCGTCGCCCATTCCACGGAAATCCGGCGTTCCGGCTCCGCGCTGGCGGCGTTGGGGCATTCCGCCTTGTGAATGGTGACGCCCCTGCCCCGCGTGATATATCCGACGATTTCGTCCCCTGGCACGGGGCTGCAGCAGCGGGCGAACCGGATCGGTATATCCAGGTCCTCATTGCCCGACATCACGATGCCGTGGTTGGCCCTGCGCTGCGTCAGCTGCTTCTCGCTGACCTCATCCGGAATCTCCTCGGGAATTTCCGGCGCCGCGGGCGCCTCCCGGCCCCGCTGTTCGTCAATCAGCCTGCTGACCACGTACTGGGCGGCCATGCCGCCATATCCCACCGCGCAGCAGATATCGTCAAATTCGCTGAAGCCGTATTTCTTCAGCATGGATTCATAGGTCTCGGGCCGGGCGATCTCGCCGAGCCGGACGCCGCGCCGCGCGCATTCGTGCTCGATCATCTCCCTGCCCAGCACCAGGTTCTCCTGCCGGAGCTCCTTCTTCAGATACTGCCGGATCTTCGCCTTGGCCTGGGGCGTCTTGCAGATGCGGATCCAGTCGGAGGACGGGCCCTTGCTGGACGCGGACGTCATGATTTCGACCCGGTCGCCGGTCGCCAGCTCCGTTTCAAGGGGCACCAGCTTGCCGTTCACCTTCGCCCCCGTGCACTTGTTGCCGACAGCGGAATGAATCCGATAGGCGAAATCCAGCGGGGTGGACCCCTTCGGCATGGAGATCACGTCACCCTTGGGCGTGAAAAGGAAGACCTCGTCGTCAAACAGATCCGTTTTCAGCGTGTCGATGAATTCCCTGCTGTCCCGCGTATCGCTGGACCAGTCCAGGATCTGCCGGACCCATGTCAGCTTGTGGTCCAGCTCGTCGCCCTTGGTCTTGCCTTCCTTATACCGCCAGTGGGCCGCGATGCCGTACTCCGCGATCCGGTGCATTTCCCAGGTGCGGATCTGCACCTCGAACGGGAAGGGCATCTTCCGGCCGCCCATGACCGTGGTATGCAGGCTCTGGTACATGTTGGCCTTGGGCACGGAGATATAATCCTTGAAGCGTCCCGGCACCTGGTTCCACAGCGTATGCACGATTCCGAGCACGGCATAGCAGTCCGGCACCGTGTCCACGATCACGCGGATGGCAATCAGGTCATAGATCTGGTCGAAGGTCTTGTGCTGAAGCACCATCTTGCGGTAGATCGAATAGAAATGCTTGGATCTTCCGTCGATGTCGAAGTGAATATGCTGTTCATCCAGCTTCGCGCTCAGCTCGTCAATCACCAGGCGGATGCTCTCCTCGCGCTCAGCCCGTTTCATGCCCACCAGGTGGACGATGTTGTTGTACCCGTCCGGATCCAGATACTTCAGGCTCAGGTCCTCCAGGTCCTGCTTCAGGGCGTATACGCCCAGCCTGTGCGCCAGCGGCGCGTAAATATCCAGCGTTTCCCGGGCGATGGCCTTCTGCCTGTCCTGGGGCTGATATCTCAGCGTATACATATTGTGCAGCCGGTCCGCCAGCTTGATCAGAACGACGCGGATATCCCTGCCCATGGCGAGGATCATCTTCCGGACGCTCTCGGCCTGCGCCTCCTCGCGGTTGGCAAAATCCAGCCGGTTCAGCTTGGTCACGCCGTCCACCAGCTCGGCCACCTCGTCGCCGAATTCCGTCCGGATCGTGTCCAGCGTGATCCCTTCGCAGTCCTCCACCGTATCATGCAGCAGTCCCGCGGCGATGGTGGGCGGATCAATCATCAGGTCCGTCAGGATGCTGGCGACGAAGCAGGGGTGAATAAAGTAAGGCTCGCCGCTCTTGCGCACCTGTCCCTCATGAGCCTTCTCCGCAAAGCTCCAGGCTTTCTCCACAAGCCGGTATCCCTCTCCGGGATCATACTTCTGAATCCGCGCGGTCATGGTGCTCAGCGGCATCGCTTCGTAGGATGCAAAGCTCATCTTATTCCCCCCTTTCAGATTGCCGGGTTCTGTATTTTCATCGCTTCCGGACCCTCAGGTCCGTCCGGAATCCGGCGTGTCCTCCCCGGCCCTGTTCCTCCGCAGGTTAATGATATATCGGACCGCCGGGCTGGCATCCAGCTCCGTCTTTCGGGCGGACGGCAGTCGTTCCGCGCGGCCGGCAGCCCGGTCCCACCGGATCAGTCCCAGCTGTTCAAAGACAGCCAGCGCGAAGAGGATCTCCTCCTCGGGCATGCCGGTCAGCTCCGCCAGGACGGCCGGGCCCGCGTCCGGCGCGGCGGCCATGGCCTTCCAGACCTTTCCGATCGCTTCGCGGGAGGCGTCCACCCTGTCCAGCCGTTCCTTCAGCAGGTGCTCCGGCCGCAGGCCCGTCGGAATATGATCTGTTTTTTTCGCTGAAAGCGCGCCCATTTCCTGCACGCAGTCCAGGAAAAAATCCCGCTCGTTTCCCGGTTCCCCGCCGTTCTTTCCCGCGGGCCGGACCGCCCTGACCTGCAGCTGGGCCGTCACCTTCCCGTTGAATTCATTCCGCGCAGGCTGATAGAGCACATCCAGCCGTTCTCCCGTCCGTTCCGCCTCCGCTCCGAGCCCGAAGCCGATCCCGTCCAGCAGCGCCGTTCCCTCCAGCAGCTTCAGCTTCAGATGGCTCCCGTCCTTTCCCACCGGGCGGCATTCCTGTACGGCGGCGCCGCGGCACCGGAAAACCGGTTCCGGGTTTCCGCAGCCCGTCGGCTCAAGCGCTTCAAGGTTCCGGATCAGCTCCAGGCTGACCCGCTCCAGCTCCAGCTCCGTGTCGTATTCCCGTACCGGCAGGAAGCAGCGGTCGTCGCATCGCGTCCGGATCGCGTCGTTCAGCCTCTCCCGCAGCTCGGGAATCCGCTCCGCCTGAATCGTCAGCCCGGCCGCCTGCGCGTGCCCGCCGAAGCGGACGAAGAAGCTCTCTCCGCCGCGGCCGTCATCGCACGCGTTCAGCATCTCCCAGATGTTGATCCCGGGTATGGACCGGCAGCTGCCGACTGCCTTCTCTCCCTGCCTGCTCAGGACGATGGCCGGATGGTGGTATTTTTCGCACAGCTTTCCCGCCGCCAGGCCGATCAGCCCGGTATTCCATTCCTTTCCCTCCAGGATGATAATCCGGTCCCTGCTCAGGTCCGCCTGCTCCGGCAGCAGCGTTTCCGCCTCCTTCAGAATCTGCCGCTCCTGTTCCTGCCGCTCCCGGTTGCTCTGCTCAAGCTTTTCCGCGATCTCCAGCGCCTCCGCCGGATCCTCGGTCATCAGCAGCCGGACGCCCAGCGCGGCATCGCCGAGCCTTCCGGCGGCGTTCAGCCTTGGTGCGAGCCGGAAGGCGATATCCTCCGACCGGACCGGGGGCCTGATCTGTGCCTTCTGCATCAGCGCCTGCAGGCCCGGCCTGGCGCTTCCCTCCATGCGGCGCATCCCTTCCCGGACGATAACCCGGTTCTCATCCGTCAGCGGCACGATGTCCGCCACGGTCGCCAGCGCTGCAACCTCCAGCCTGCGCTCCATGCTTTCCCGGCCGCGCAGCGCCTGGCAGATTTTCAGTGCGACGCCGGCTCCGCAGAGCCTTCGGAAGGGATAATCCCCCAGCAGCGGATTCAGGACGGCATCCGCCGGTGGCAGCTGCTGCGGAACCTCATGGTGGTCCGTCACGATCACCCGCATTCCCAGCTCCCTGGCCAGCCTGACCTCCTCCGCATTGGCGATTCCGCAGTCCACGGTAATCAGCATCCGGTAGTTCTCCGCGATCTCCCTTACGGCCTGCGCGTTCAGCCCGTAGCCCTCGCTGTGCCGGAGCGGGATTCTGAAGTCCGCCTGCACCCCGGCTTCCCGCAGCGTCTCCAGCAGGATGGTGACCGCGCTGATCCCGTCCACGTCGTAATCGCCGTAAACCATGACGCGCTCTCCGGTGTCCGCGGCTTCCCAGATCAGCTTCAGCGCCTTGTCCATATCCTGCATCCGGAGCGGATCATGAAGGTCCTCCAGGCAGGGGTTCAGATACTTTTCCGCCTTTTCGGGGGAATCGATTCCCCGCGCGCAGAGCAGTTCGCTCTCCCAGTCGGGAAGGCCCGGCAGCTTTCTGACCGGCCCGGTGTACCGCTTCCTGTATTCCTGCATCGCCATGTTCCGGTCTTCCTCCTGAAAGAGAACGGGAGGCCGCTGCCGCGGCCTCCCTGCAGACTTCTCCGGTCTTATTTCGCCTTGCGGCTGCGGCGGCGTTCCTCGAGGAAAGCCCACACATAGCCGTTGATCATGTTCGCGCTGTAGACGCCGCTCAGAATGCCGACGATGATCGGCAGCGCAAACTCGCGGATGCTGGCAACGCCCAGAATGCAGAGCGCCACAATGGTGATCAGGGTCGTGGCCGTCGTGGTCAGCGTCCGGCCGAGGCTCTCCTGAATGGAGATGTTCGTCACCTCGGCCCGGGCCATGGCGGGATACTTCTTCGCGTTTTCGCGGATTCTGTCGAAGATCACGATGGTATTGTTGATGGAGTATCCCACGATGGTCAGCGCAGCGGCAATAAAGGAGGAATTCATCTGAATCACGCTGCGGAAGATGACCATGAAGCTGAGCATGATCAGCACGTCATGCAGCAGGCCGAACACCGCGCTCAGGCCGCTGTTCAGGTCGAAGCGGATCGCGATGTAGACCAGCATCAGCGCAGCCGCGAGCAGTACGGAAATGACCGCGTTGCGGACCAGCGTGGCGCCGGCCACGGGACCCACGTAGTTGACGTCGCCCACGGATACGGCTTCCGGATACTTCTCCTTCACCTTTTCCTCAAACTGGGACTGAATGTTCTGAATGTCGTCCTCCGCCACGTCCTTGATGCGGATGACGGCCTCGTTCTCCCCGGCGCCCTGATAGGTCACGGTGCTGGACTTGACGCCCATCTCTCCGAGGATGCCTTCCAGATCGCCCTTCACGGCCGTCTGCTTCAGGTCGTACTCCATGGAAAGTCCGCCTTCGAAATCAATCCCCAGATTGATCCCGCGGCCGAAAATGGTCAGGATCAGGGCCAGGGCGATAATGGCGCCGGAGACGATCAGGCAGGTTTTGGAGCGGTTCTGAATTTTCATTTTCATCACGCTTCCACCTCCTTTTCCGCGGGCACCCTGGTGTACAGGCTCTCCTTCACGCATCCGGCGTTCACCAGCCGGTTCATCAGGAAGCGGGTCACCAGAATCGCGGAGAACATGGACACCACTACGCCGAGCAGCAGGGTCTTCGCGAAGCCCTGGATGGAGCCGGTGCCGTAGATCAGCAGCACAACGCCCGCAATCAGCGTCGTGATATTGGAGTCAAGGATCGCGCTCATGGCGTTCTTGAATCCGGTGCGCACGGCGGTCCGGATGTTCCGTCCCGCGCGGACTTCCTCGTTGAAGCGCTCAAAGATGATGACGTTGGCGTCCACCGCCATGCCGATACCCAGCACGACGCCGGCCAGGCCCGGCAGCGTCAGCTGAATGTGGAACACGGCGATGAGCATGAACAGCACGATCGTATAGATCGTCAGGGCCCAGGAAGCCACCACGCCGTTGAGGCGGTAGCGGACAATCATCAGGGCCATAACCAGCAGAATGCCGATGATCGCCGCCAGCACGGAGGAGCTCAGCGCGTCGCGCCCCAGCGTGGCGGAAACCTTGTCCACCTTCTGCTGGGTCAGCTCCAGCGGCAGGGCGCCGCTTTGAATCTTCGCGGCGATGGTCGTTGCGCGGTCCGCGCTGCCCATGCCGTTAATCACGCCGGAGCCGTTGGTGATGGCACTCTGCACGGTGGGGGAAATCAGTTCCTCGCCGTCGAGATAGATGGCGATCTGCCGGCCGATATTCTGGCTGGTCACGTCGCCGAAGAGCTTCGCTCCTTCGTCCGTCAGGGTAAAGGCCACCTGGTGGTCGCCCTCGGCATAATAGTAGGTGGCGGTCTTCACCATGTCGCCGGTCATAAAGACCTCGCCGTCGGGATTCCGGAACTCCAGCTTCGCCGCCGCGCCGATCAGATCCAGCACGGTGTCATCCTGCACGTCCGGGATTTCCACGCGGATCCCGTCCCCGCCGATCTGCTGGACGTTCGCTTCCGTGTAGCCCTTGTCGGCCAGGCGCTGCTGGATAATGGAAATCGTTCCGTTCATCAGGCTGCCGAAATCCGCTTCGGACCCCTCCGGAGCCTTCGTGGAATACTCGACATACATGCCTCCCCGCAGATCCAGGCCCAGGGAAAGCACCTGGGGCCAGCGGTCCATATTCGTGGTGGGGAGCCAGGGCATGACCCTGTACAGCCCGCGCGGCGGAATGCTCCAGCCGCAGGCGCCCAGGATGCCCAGCACGACTGTGCATACCAGCACAATGCACAGCGCGGCAATGGAGCCCTTCCGGCTGCCGCGCTTTTTCTGGGATTTCATCGCAGACACATCCTCCTTTGTGTAAACGCAATGAAATGATTATAGCCTTCGGATCGAAAGAAGTCAAGGTTTTATCCGGCTGCCTCAGTCTTCTCCGTCGCCGAACAGCGCGTTCACGAAATCCTTCGCCTGGAAGGGCTGCAGATCGTCGATTCCTTCTCCCACGCCGACATACCAGACCGGCACCTCCAGCTCCTGCCGGATGGCCAGCGCGATGCCGCCGCGAGCGGTTCCGTCCAGCTTGGTCAGGATGATGCCTCCGATCTCCGCCGTTTCCTTGAAGGCGCGCGCCTGCTGCAGCCCGTTCTGTCCCGTGGTGGCGTCCAGCACGAGGATGCAGCGGGTATCCGCTTCCGGATACTCCCGGTCAATCACCCTGCGTATCTTGTTCAGCTCGTCCATCAGGTTTTTCTTGTTATGCAGCCTGCCGGCTGTATCAACGATCAGCAGATCAGCGCCCTGTGCCTTTGCGCTCCGGATGGCGTCAAATACCACGGCCGCGGGGTCGGCCCCCTCCTCATGCTTCACGATGGGCACCCGCGCCCGCTCCGCCCAGACGGTCAGCTGCTCGGCCGCCGCGGCGCGGAACGTATCCCCCGCGCACAGCATGACGCGGCGTCCGATGCTCTGGAACCGCAGCGCCAGCTTCCCGATGGTGGTCGTCTTTCCGACGCCGTTCACCCCGACCATCAGCATCACCATCGGCCACCGGAGCGGCGGCCGCGGGACGTCCATCTGTTCGATCATGATTTCCTTCAGGATTTCCCGGGCTTCCGCCGCGTCCTTCACCCTGCGCTGCTCAACCCGCTTCCTCAGCTCGCCGATGATGACGGTCGTGGCTTTCATGCCGCAGTCCGCCATGACCAGGATATCCTCCAGCTCTTCGTAGAAATCCTCGTCCACCCTGCGCCGGTCCCGGACCATCTCGTCCACTTTCTCGGTCATGCTGCCCCGGGTTTTGCTCAGCCCCTCGCGCAGCCGCGCAAAAAGGCCTTTCCTTTTCTTTTCGTCGCTCACCGTGTTCATCTCCCCCGTCGTCTGCGATTTTGAACCGGATTTCTCCGCGGCCGCCGCCTCTTCGCGCGGAAAACCGCCGCCGTTGATCTTATCATAAACCGCCCCCGCTTTCAATCATCTCCCCGTTTCCTCCGGGCAGCGTTCCTCTCTGTCCGCCAATCTTCTCCTTGACAAACAAACGCCCCCCTTTTAAGATACCATATGGAAAAAACTGATTTCAGACGCTTCAGGGAGGATGGCAGTATGGCGGAACTGACGATGGATAAGCTGGTGGCGCTCTGCAAGGGCAGAGGATTTATTTTCGCCGGCTCGGAGATATACGGCGGACTGGCGAACACGTGGGATTACGGCCCGCTGGGCGTGGAGCTGAAGAACAATATCAAGAAGGCCTGGTGGCAGAAGTTCGTCCAGGAAAGCAAGTACAATACCGGGCTGGATTCGGCCATCCTGATGAACCGGGAGGTCTGGGTCGCCAGCGGCCATGTGGGCGGGTTCAATGATCCGCTGATGGACTGCCGCGCCTGCAAGGCCCGCTTCCGTGCGGACAAGCTGATCGAGGACTTCACCAAGGGTGAGGAAACCGGGGACGGCTGGACGAACGCGGAGCTCGAATCCTTCATCCAGTCCCACGACATTGTCTGCCCCGTCTGCGGGAAAAAGGATTTTACGGGCATCCGTCAGTTTAATCTGATGTTCAAAACCTTTGCGGGGGTAAACGAGGACTCCGCCAATGAGATCTATCTCCGGCCGGAGACGGCGCAGGGCATCTTCGTCAACTTCCAGAACGTGATGCGCACGACGCGGAAAAAGCTTCCCGCCGGCATTGCGCAGATCGGAAAATCCTTCCGCAATGAGATCACCCCCGGCAACTTTATCTTCCGCGTCCGCGAGTTTGAGCAGATGGAGCTTGAATTCTTCTGCAAGCCCGGGGAGGACCTGGAGTGGTTCAACTACTGGCGCTCCTTCTGCCGGGACTGGCTTCTCTCCCTGGGCATCAAGGAGGAAAGCCTCCGCCTCCGGGATCACGAGCCCGAAAAGCTGGCTTTCTATTCCAAGGCCACCACGGATTTCGAGTTCCTCTTCCCCTTCGGCTGGGGCGAGCTCTGGGGCGTGGCGGACCGGACGGATTATGACCTGACCCAGCATCAGAATCATTCCGGAAAAACCATGGAATACCTGGATCCCGTGACCAATGAAAAATATATCCCCTACTGCATCGAGCCCTCCCTCGGGGTGGACAGAATGCTGCTCGCCTTCCTCTGCAACGCCTATGAGGAGCAGGAGCTGGAGGGCGGAGATGTCCGCAATGTGCTGCATCTGCACCCCGCCCTCGCGCCCTACAAGGCCGCGGTGCTTCCCCTGCAGAAGAACAAGCTGGGCGCCCTGGCGTCCGAAATTCACGCCGAACTGACGAAATATTTCCCGGTCGAATACGACGAAACGGGCTCCATCGGCAAGCGGTACCGCCGTCAGGATGAAATCGGCACGCCCTTCTCCATCTGCGTGGATTTTGAAACCGAGGAAACGCAGTCCGTCACCATCCGGGACCGGGATACCATGGAGCAGGTCCGCATCCCGCTGAAGGATGTCCGCGGCTGGATCGAGGAGAGAATGCGGTTCTGACCCGCAGCCCGCGGAAGTATCCCTCTCCCGTCTCTGATAAGGAGCAATGGATCATGCAGGAAGTATACAGGCGCGGCCAGGGAATGCGGCGGAATGTCCTGCTCGTGGATGACGATCAGGTCAGCCGGCAGATCATGGCCAATATTATCGGAAGGGATCATGATGTTTTTCACGCGTCCAACGGCCAGGAGGCCCTGGATGTCCTCCGCGACCACGGGCAGCGTCTAAGCCTGGTGCTGCTGGACCTGCTGATGCCGGTCATGGGCGGCTATGAGGTGCTTCGCACCCTGCAGGCGGATCCGTTGCTCCGCCGCATTCCCGTGATCGTTCTGACCTCGGAGAATGTGGCGGAGGTGGAAAGCCTGCAGCTTGGCGCCGTCGATTTCATTCCCAAGCCCTATGTGCCGGAGGTCGTCGCTGCCCGGGTCAACCGGGCCATCGAGCTGGCCGAGGACAGGCAGATCATCCGGGAGACGGAGCGCGATGCCCTGACCGGGCTGTATACGCATGATTTCTTTCTGCAGTACGCCCGCCTCCGGGACCGCTACGAATCCGGGCAGTCCATGGATGCCGTGGTCATCAATATCAACCGTTTCCATCTGATCAACGAGCTCTACGGCCGGTCCCTGGGCGACCGCCTGCTCCGCTCCGTCGCGGATGTCATCGGCCGCTTCCAGGGGGAGAAGGAGGGCCTGGCCTGCCGCAGCGGTTCCGATAATTTCTGCCTTTATCTGCATCACCGGGAGGATTATGAGTCCTCCCTCCTGCCCGCCCTCGCCTCGCTGGGGGAACGCCTGGGAAGCAAGAAAATCACCGTCCGGGTGGGCATCTATCCGCAGGTGGATTCCTCCGTTTCCCTGGAGCAGCGCTTCGACCGGGCCGGCGCGGCCTGCGGGCGGCTTCGGGGAAGGTATGCCACGGAGTGCGCCTATTATGACAACGCCCTGCACGAAAAGGAGCTGCATGACGGCCGCCTGCTCTCGGAGATGGATTCCGCGCTGAGCTCCGGCCAGTTCCGGGTTGTATTTCAGCCGAAGTATCACATCCAGGGCGCCCGGCCGGTCCTTTCCAGCGCGGAGGCGCTGGTGCGCTGGTTCCATCCGGTGCACGGGGCCATTTCCCCCTCGGAGTTTATTCCCCTTTTTGAGGACAACGGGCTCATCTCCCGGCTGGATCATTTCGTCTGGACGCAGGCCGCCGCCCAGATCCGTTCCTGGCGGGACCGCTTCGGTTTTTCCCTTCCCGTTTCCGTCAACGTATCCCGGGTGGATCTTTTCCATCCGGATCTGGAAAGCCGCCTGCAGGAGGTTCTCCGCCTGAACGGGCTTTCCCCTTCCGACCTGCTTCTGGAAATCACGGAATCCGCCTATACGAATCAGCGCTTCAATCTCGTTGAAACCGTAGGGAGGCTTCGCGAAGCGGGCTTCCGTGTGGAGATGGACGATTTCGGCTCCGGCTATTCCTCCCTCAATATGCTCACCTCCCTGCCGATGGATGCCCTGAAGCTGGATATGGGGTTCATTCACAACATCGCCTCCAGCGAAAAGGATCTCCATATCGTGAAGCTGATGCTGGAGATCGCCCGCTTCCTGTCCGTTCCGGTGATTGCCGAGGGCGTTGAGACGGAGCAGCAGTACGCCCTGCTGAAGGACGCGGGCTGCGACATCATTCAGGGATTCTATTTCTCAAGGCCGCTTCCGCCGGAGGAGTTTGACCGTCTGATCGAGCGGGAGCTTGCCGCCCGGAGATGATTCCGGCTTTCCCTTTCAGCCCTTTGGACCGGTTGATTCAGGAGGTATGTGAACATGATTACTCTCGACGCGCTCCGTGCCTTCGGCGCGGATGTGGATGACGGCCTGCGCCGCTGCATGAACATGGAATCCTTCTACCTGGGCCTCTTTGCCGCCCTGAAGGGAGACCGTCATGTGGAGGATCTGAAGGAGGCCATCGCCGCGAAGGATCTGGACCGGGCCTTTGAACTGGCCCATGCGCTGAAGGGCGTTTACGCGAACCTGTCCCTGACGCCCCTCAGCCGTCCCGTTCAGGAGATCACGGAGCTTCTCCGCGCCCGTACGGATACGGATTATACGCCGCTGCTCGAGGAGCTTTCCGCCCGGAAGGCCGAGCTGGACGCCCTTCTCTGATTCCTTCCGCCGCGCTTCCGAAGCTGATTAATCGGCAGTCCGCGTCCTGCGGCCTGCCTTCTTTGTTGGGCGCGGCTCCGTTAATTGTCAACCGTTTTCCCTTAATCAGGTTGACATTTCCCGGCAGGGATGCTATGCTGTCTCCCGAAATCTTTTTCGGGAGGAATGCTTTTTGTCCGGCCTTTCTGTCCGTGACCTTGCCCGGGCGGCGGTCAGCATCGCGCTGATTGCGATCTGCTCCTGGATCTCTATCCCCACGGTCATCCCCTTTACGCTGCAGACCTTCGCGGTCTGCCTGACTGCGGCTCTGCTGGGGCCGCGGATCGGTACTGCCGCCGTCGCCGCGTATATTCTGCTCGGCGCCCTGGGCGTTCCCGTTTTTTCGGGATTCCGGGGCGGTCCCGGCGTCCTGCTCGGTCCCACAGGCGGGTACATTCTGGGTTTTGTCCTGACCGCTCTGGTGGTCGGCCTGGCCGCCCGCAGATGGAAGGATTCCTGGCTTCCCCTTCTGCTGGCCATGGCGGCAGGAATCCTGCTCTGCTATGCCTTCGGAACGGTCTGGTTCATGCTGGTCTACAGCGCTCCGTCCGGTCCCGTTTCCCTGGGCACCGCCCTCAGCCTCTGCGTCCTGCCCTATCTGATTCCGGACGCGGTCAAGGCCGGCCTGGCGGTTTTCCTGGCTCGCCGCCTGCACGGCAGGATCTGAGGCACGTCCCCGGCAGCCTTTCCCTCCCCGACGCGTCTTCGGAGGTTTTGCCATGATTCGGGAAGAAGTTCTTGCCGCCCTTTCCCGCGCGCCCGGTGATTTTATTTCCGGGGGCGATCTCGCCGCCGGGCTGGGCGTGACCCGCTCCGCCGTCTGGAAGGCGGTTTCCCGCCTCAGGCAGGAAGGCTGGCCGATTGAATCCGTTCCCCGAAAGGGGCACCGGCTCAACGGCGGCCATGACGTGCTCTCCGCGGAGGGAATCCGGCGCTTCCTGACCCGCCCCGGCCTGGATGTCCGCTTTTATCCGGTCATCTCCTCAACGAATACGGTTCTGAAGCAGCTCGCGCTGGAGGATGCTCCGGAGGGTCTGGCGCTGGTCGCCGGCAGCCAGACAGCGGGACGCGGGCGTCTGGGACGCAGCTTCTATTCCCCCTCCGGCTCCGGGATCTACCTGAGCCTGCTGCTCCGGCCGTCGCTGAAGGCCTCCGAAGCGGTGCGCTTCACGGCCTGCGCCGCGGTTGCCGCGGCCGAGGCCATCGAATCCCTGGCCGATGTCCGGGTCGGCATCAAGTGGGTCAACGATCTCTTTCTCGGCGGACGGAAGGTCTGCGGCATTCTGACCGAAGCCGGCCTGGATCTTGAATCCGGCCGCCTCAGCTATATGATTGTCGGAATCGGAATCAATACCCGGGTTCCCGCGGGAGACTTTCCGGAGGATATCCGGGATACGGCCGGCGCCGTCTTCGGCGACGCGCCAGTTCCGGATCTGCGGAACAGGCTGGCCGCCGGCGTGCTGGACCGGCTGATGGCGTATTCCGCCCGGCCGGATGATCCTGCGCTCTTCGAGTCCTACCGCCGGCGCTCCGTCGTGCTGGGCCGTCCCATCCGCGTGCTGGAGCCGGGGAAGGAGCCGCTACCCGCCGAGGCGCTGGAGCTTGCGCCGGACTATTCCCTGCGCGTGCGCATGGCTGACGGCTCCGTCCGTCTCCTTCATTCGGGGGAGATCAGCATTCGGTTCTGATTCCCGCGCCGGCTGATCCGTCTGCTTCCCGATATATGCAAAAGCCTGCTCCGGATAAAAATCCGAAGCAGGCTTTTTTGTCCCTGAAAGCGGCTTCTTTTCCCGCGGAGTCCGGGTCCGCCCGTCAGCCTCCGCCGCAGGCGGCTCAGTCCGCCATATCGTAAACGCTCCGGACGGAGGGATTCTCCGCCGTGCCCCGCAGAATGCGAACGCGCCTTTCTCCGGGATTCATGTCGAAGTAATTATCGCTCAGCAGGAGATCCGGATCCTCGCTGCGGATCTCAATGGACTTCGCGAAGGCCGAGGCGGCCACGATCAGCTCGTCTCCCTCCCGCCGCACCGTGAGGCCGGGATTCACCCACTCAAAGTGCTTCGGCGCACAGAACAGCACGCTTCCCGAGGAAATGCTTCCGTCCTCCGCAGTGAAGCTGTAGCTGAAATAGTCTCCGGTCACGCTGGCCTCCGGGAAGATGAGGTTTTCCAGCCACATGGACGTCAGAGCCCCGGCGGCCGCCTTCTCCCGTCCCTCCCGGATCACGGAGCCGTCCGCGTGCCGCAGCGACCAGACGACCTCTCCGCTTACGGGGTTCAGGCTTTCGTTGCTCAGGCACAGCCGGGCTCCGCATTCGATCGGCGCGGGATGGAATTCGTTGATATGCGGATTCTGATCCACTTCGCCGCGTTCCTCGCATGAAAGCAGCACCGGCGCAAAGAAGCGCTTCGCGGCATAATGCAGCGCCTTCCACCGGCCGAAGTAGTCGATGGAAGCCCAGGAGGCGACAGGCCAGCAGTCGTTCAGCTGCCAGATAATGGTTCCTTTGCAGTATTCCCGGTCCCGCCGCCAGTGTTCGACGCCGCACCGGATCGCGTCCGCCTGAAGCAGCTGGGAGCAGTACAGCAGGTGGTCGAAATCCTTCGGATACCGATAGGTCTGGCTCACATAGCTGAGGATCTTCCCGTTGGCGGATTTGTTGCGCTGATGGCGCTCCATCACCCGGGAGAAGATGTTCCGGTCCCCCGGCAGCGTAAAGCTTTCCACGGTGGGCAGCGAGGGGAAGGACTGGAAGCCGAACTCGCTGACGTAGCGGAAACGATGGGTACGGTAGTCCGTAAAGGGTTTCTCCCCGTGCCATACATCCCAGTAGTGGACATCGCCCCGGGAAGGATCCTGCGGATCGTCAAAGCTTCCTCCGGAGGAGGGAGAGCTTGGCCAGTAATAGGTCTGCGGCGCGTATTCCCGGACCAGCTTCGGCAGGATGTATTCAAACATCTTGATATAGTCCGCGTGATGGGAAGGCCTGGCCAGGGTGCGGTCGGTCTTTCCCTCCCGGAACTCCGCCGCGATCGGGAAATAGTGGAACTCCTCCATTTCGTTGTTTCCGCACAGCAGCGCGAGGGAGGCGTGATGGCGAAGCCGCCGGATATTGTCCGACGCCTCGGCAATGATGCTCTCCTCAAAGCTGTCCGTCAGATCGTAGTACGCGCAGGCGAACATGAAGTCCTGCCAGACCATCAGGCCCAGCTCGTCGCACGCGTCATAGAACCAGTCCGGCGGATAGTAGCCGCCTCCCCATACGCGGACGGCGTTGAAGTTGGCCAGCTTCGCGTCCTCAAGCAGGCGCCGCGTGCGCTCCGGCGTGAGCCTTCCGAAAAGGTTGTCCTCCGGAATGTAGTCCCCGCCCATCGCGAAGACCTTCACGCCGTTCACAACATGGCAGAATTCCTCGCCGTCCTCCTGCTTCTCCCGGGATACCGTCATCGTTCTCAGCCCGATTCGGCGGACCCAGCGGTCCTCCTCCCGTCCGTTCACCCACAGGGTGACGGATACCGTGTAAAGGGGCTGCGCGCCGTATCCGGAAGGCCACCAGAGCTGCGGATCGTCGATAACCACCGTGCCGGCTTCGTCCGCCGGATAGGTTCTGCCATCCGGCGAGGTCACCTCGATCCGGGTCTCCACGCTCTTCAGATTCCCCTTCAGTTCCATTTCGGGGGCGATCTTCAGCGTCACTTTTCCGGCCTCGTGTTCCTGCATGACCAGGACGTCCGGCACCCGGCCCCCGGTGACAAACAGCAGGGTGATATCCCGCCAGATTCCCGCGTCGGGAAGCCTGGGACCCCAGTCCCAGCCGAACTGGCAGTGCGTCTTCCGGATATGCGGGAATCCGGGCGTTCCGTCCGTGCTCTGCCAGCAGGGGCGTTTTTCATTCTCCGCGGCAATGTACTTCAGGGGGGAATCGAACAGGACGCGGATTTCATTCTCGCCCGGCCGCAGCAGGCCCAGAGCTTCCCATTCCCACGTCCGGTGCATGTTGTCCGCGTCCGCCAGCTTTTCCCCGTTCAGGTAAATATGGCAGAGCGTATCCAGTCCCTCACAGCGCAGGATGGCCGCGTCCGCGCCCAGCATATCCCCGTCCAGCGTAAAGGTCCTCCTGTATTCATAATCCTTCTGCATCAGGTCAAAGGCCTTCCGCTCGTTTTCCCGCCAGAAGGGGTCCTCCATAAGCCCGTCCCTGAGCAGATCCGTGTAAACCGTACCCGGAACCACGGCATCGTGCCAGTCCTTTTCCTCCGTGCATCTCATCTGCCAGGAACCGTTGAGAGAAACAGCCTTCATTCGTTTTACCCCGCCTTCCGGTGTTTTTAGTCCGCGCAGGATTCGGGAACCTCCGGGAGCGCGGATTTCGCTCTTCTCCTTCCCCCCCGGATCCCGCCCTGCCGTATTCAGCCGAAGCATACCCCAGTCCGTGTCCTCCGTCAAGGTGTTTCAGGAATTTTGTCCGGCGGCTTCCGGGCCGCGGCCGGATTCGCTCCTCTCCGGCCGTTCGGTATACATCCGGTACAGCCGCGCGTAAATGCCCCCGCGGGCCATCAGCTCCTCATGGGTTCCCGTTTCCTCGACGCCCCGCTCCGTCAGAACCCAGATGACGTCCGCGCTGCGGATGGTCGTCAGCCGGTGGGCGATGGTGAAGACGGTGCGGCCGCGCGCCAGCTTTTCCAGGGACTGCTGCACCAGCCGCTCGCTCTCGTTGTCCAGCGCGGAGGTCGCCTCATCCAGCACGAGGACCGGCGGATTCTTCAGGAAAACCCGCGCGATGGAGATCCGCTGCTTCTGCCCGCCCGAAAGGCGGACGCCCCGCTCGCCCACGTAGGTATCGTAGCCCTGGGGAAGCGCCTCGATAAACTCGTGGGCGCCGGCCATTCTGGCCGCTTCCACGGCCTCCTCCCTGGCCGCTCCCGGCTTTCCGTACAGGATATTCTCCAGCACCGTGCCGGAGAAGAGATATACGTCCTGCTGCACCATGCCGATGGCCCGGCGCAGGCTGCGCTGCGTCAGATGCTTCACGTCCTGCCCGTCGATCAGGACGCTGCCTTCCGTCACATCGTAAAACCTGGGAATCAGGCTGCACAGCGTGGTCTTTCCGCTGCCGGACGGGCCCACCAGCGCGACGGACTGTCCCGGCTTCACGGACAGGTTCAGGTGATGCAGCACCTCGGTTTCATCGTCCGCGTAATGGAACCCGACATTCCGGAATTCCACCGCGCCGCGGACATCCTTAAGCTCCACCGCGTCCGGCGCGTCCCGGATCTCCTCCGGCGCGTCCATGATTTCATAGAACCGCTCAATCCCGGTCATGCCGCGCTGAAACTGCTCGATAAATTCGACGATCCGCCGGATGGAGGAAAGCAGCACCTGGGTGTAGAGCAGGTACGCCGTATAATCCGCTACGGACAGGGTTCCGCCGCGGATGAAAAGGGCGCCGGCGACCACGACGATGATGTACATCAGGCCGTCAAAAACCCGGTTGCTCGTTCCGAACTGCGCCATGTAACGGTAGCTGACCGCCTTATACTCCAGAAACTTCCGGTTGCCCTCGTCGAATTTGCGCTCTTCCAGGTCTTCATTGGCAAAGGATTTCACCACCCGGATTCCCAGCAGGCTGTCCTCCACCTGCGCGTTGATCTCTCCCACCTGCCGGTTGCGCTTCCGGAACGCCTGCCGGAATTTCCGGTTGAACTTCAGCGCGAAAAAGACCATGCCGGGCAGTACGGAGAACATCAGCAGGGTCAGCGGCACGTTCATCCCGATCAGCAGCGCGAACCCCACGGTCATTTTCACGCCGGCGATCAGGAATTCCTCCGGGCAGTGGTGCGCGAATTCCGTCACCTCAAACAGGTCGGATGTAATCCGGCTCATGATCTGGCCGACCTTGGTGGAGGAGTAGTAGCTGAAGGACAGCTGCTGCAGGTGGTGGAAAAGGTCTGTCCGCATATCCGTCTCCAGCCGGGACCCCATGATGTGCCCCACGGACTGCATGAAGTAGTTCCCCGCCGCGTCGACGCAGCGCAGGACCAGGTAAAGTGCCCCGATCCGCAGGATAAAGCCGGTGGTCAGCTCGCCGATCCCTCCCATGGCGGCCCGGCCGGTGATCTCACGCACGATCATCGGGAGCGCGAGCTCGCATACGGTGGTCAGGCATGCGCAGAACAGGTCGAAAAGCAGGGTCGGCAGATATTTGCGGTAATAGGGAACAAACCGCCGGATCAGCGTTCCGGTGGACATCTGGCGGCTGTAAAAATCTTTCTCTGACATCTGTCTGTTTCCTCCGGCGGATGGTTTCTCGATACCGGTCCCGGTTCGCTCAGGCCTTCGTCCGTCCGGTTTCGCCGTCTCATATATATCTCTCAATCACCGTGTTCCATTTTCCCTTCCGGCTCCGGGATTCCGCGCCGATATAGCGGAAGCGGCCCAGCCCCCGGACGGAGACAATCTGCCCCTCCCGGGGTTCGGCGTCCGTCCGCAGGCATTCCGCTCCGTCCAGAAAAACCTTCCCGGCCGAAAACAGGCTCTGGGCATTCCCCCGGCTCAGTCTGAAGGCCTGCGCAACCAGCGCGTCCATGCGTTCGGAGGAAACCTGGATCGTCTCCCTGCGCAGGCGGAACAGCTCCCCGGAAGGCGGAGCGTCCGTGCGCTCGGCCCGGACGGGCGTATGCCGGACCGAGGTCAGCCCTCCGCAGAGGTAATCCGCGATCCGCTCCGCGCAGAAGACCCAGGCCTCCTTATCCCGCAGGATGATATCCCCCAGCAGGCTCCGTTCAAAGCCCAGGCTCATCAGCGCCCCGAGCACGTCCCGGTGGCTCATGTCCCCGGCAAACCTGGCCCCCTTCGGGGAAATCCGCACGCAGGCGATGGGAAGGGAATCCTTCTCCTCCTCCGTCAGGCCGAACCCGGCCATCACCCGCTCGCAGCCTTCCGCGCCCCCGAAGAGCAGGATCTCCTGCTGCGGCAGGCTCCGCCGGATCTGATTCAGCGCCGTCTGTTCGCTCAGATCAAGGAAATCCGTGCAGCATGGGATTCCCCGGCTCCAGGAGCGCTCCGCCATCTCGCGGAATCGTTTTTCAGCCTGCCCGTCCATCCGGTCAGACCCCCAGAATCCTGGCCGCCTTCAGCACGGCGGTCTGTGTCTTCGCGTCTGAGATCCTGCCGGCCATCACATCCTCCGCCAGTTCCTTCAGGGGCACGGCAAAAACATCCAGAAACTCGTCCGCGTCCAGATGCCTTTCTCCCCGGTGCAGTCCCCTTGCCATGTACATGCTGATATATTCGTCGCTGTAGGCCGGCGCGGGATGGAAATCGCCCAGCGGAATCCATTCCTCCGCGGTATAGCCCGTTTCCTCCCGCAGCTCCCGCTTCGCGGCGGACAGGCGGTCTTCCTCCCGGCTGTCCAGCTTGCCGGCGGGGATCTCCGTAATCACCCGGTCAATCGGATACCGGTACTGCCTCTCCACGATCACTTCGTTGTTTTCCGTCACGGGAATCACGCAGACCGCGCCGATATGCCGGATGATCTCCCGGTTTCCCTCCGCCCCGTTGGGCAGGGCCACCCGATCCTTCCGCACATGCAGGATCGTTCCGTCAAATATATTCTCGGAGGAAATCCCCTTCTCCCGCAGCATTTTCAGTTCATGTTCCGCATTCACGTTCATCCCGGTTCTTCTCCTTTGCTCTGTCCGTTCCGCTTCCCCGTTCCCCGCGGGAGCGAAAACAAACAGGCGCCGCGTTCTTCGCGGCGCCTGCGTTCCCTTACGCTTTGGGCTGGATGGTCGCCTTGATCCGCCGCACGCCCGCGGAGGAGGATTCTTCCTTCTGGATCTTGAACGATCCCAGATCTCCCGTGTTCTCCGCGTGGGGCCCGCCGCAGATTTCGAAGGAATAATCGCCCATCCTGTAGGTGCGCACGCGCTCGCCGTACTTGCTCTCAAACAGGCCGATCGCGCCCTTCGCCTTCGCCTCCGGCACGGTCATCTCCTCGCAGACCACCGGCACCTTCGCGTCAATCGCGGCATTCACCAGCCGCTCCACTTCCGCGAGCTCTTCGGGAGTCATCTTCCTTCCGAAGGAGAAGTCAAACCGCAGCCGCTCCGCGGTGATATTGGAGCCCTTCTGGGCCACCTCGTCCCCGAGCACCTTCCGCAGCGCGGCGTGCAGCAGATGGGTCGCGGTATGCAGGCGGGCCGTCTGCTCGCTGTGATCCGCGAGCCCGCCCTTGAATTTCTGATCCGCGCCCTGATGGCTCAGCTCCTGATGCTTTTTGAACCGCTCGGCAAAATCCGCCTCGTCGATGGACAGCCCCTTCTCCGCCGCCAGTTCCCGGGTCATTTCGATCGGGAAGCCGTAGGTATCGTAGAGCTTGAAGGCGCTGCGCCCGTCCATGGTGGACAGGCCGGCCATCCGTGTCCTGACCGCCGTCTCCAGCGCAGCGGCGTCCCCGGCCTTGGCCGCCTCAATGATCGGCATCATATCGGGGGAGGGCCTCAGCTTCTTGCTCTCCGCCAGCTCCCTGGCCAGAGCCGTGCCGTCCTCCGCCGCCAGGATGCTCTCCAGCATCGTCCGGGTCTGGCAGACGTTGTTGTATACTTTCTCGAATTCCTTCTCGCCCTGCTTCAGCGTCCGGGCAAAACGGGCTTCCTCCAGCTGCAGCTGCTCCAGGACGAAGGCGGCGTTCCGCTCCAGCTCGGGATAAACTTCCTTGTACTGGTCAATAATCACCTTCGCGATCTCGACCGTGAAGCCCTCGGGCATGCCCAGCTGCATGCCGTAGCGCACCGCGCGGCGGATCAGGCGGCGCAGAATATATCCCTGGTCCGTATTGGACGGGCTGACCCCCCGGTCATCCCCGAGGATGAAGGTGGAGGTGCGCATATGATCGGCGATGATCCGGAAAGCTCGCGTCGTCGCTTCGTCTTCCTCGTAAGCCTTCCCGCTCAGCTCCGCGATCCGGCCCAGGATCCGGGCAAAAGCGTCGATCTCATAGACGCTTTTGCGGCCGTTCAGCACGCACACCGTGCGCTCCAAGCCCATGCCCGTGTCCACGTTTTTCTTGGCCAGGGGCTCGTATTTCCCCTCCGCGGTCTTGTTGTACTGCATGAACACGTCGTTCCAGATCTCCAGATACCGCCCGCATGAGCAGGCGGGGGAGCAGTCCGGTCCGCAGGGTTCCTTGTCGGTGATGATGAACATTTCCGTATCGCTGCCGCAGGGGCCCGTAATTCCGGCGGGGCCCCACCAGTTGTTCGCCTTGGGCAGGAAGAAGATGTTTTCCTCCTTCACGCCGCAGCTGCGCCAGAGCTCATAGCTTTCGGTATCCCTCGGGCAGTCCTCGTCTCCCTCGAAAACGGTGAACGCCAGTCTGTCCTTCGAAAGCCCCAGATATTCCGGGCTGGTCAGGAATTCCCAGCTCCAGGGAATCATCTCCTTCTTGAAGTAATCCCCCAGGCTCCAGTTGCCCAGCATCTCAAAGAAAGTCAGATGGCTGGGATCCCCGACATCATCGATATCGCCGGTCCGGATGCACTTCTGCACGTCCGTCAGCCGGCTCCCGGCGGGATGCGGCGTTCCCATCAGATAGGGAACCAGCGGATGCATGCCGGCCGTCGTAAACAGAACGGTCGGATCGTTTTCCGGAATCACGGAGGCGGATTCAATCCGGTGATGTCCCTTGCTTTCCATGAAGCTCAAAAACTTCTCCCGCAGCTCGGCTGAGGTGATTTCTTTCATGTCGGTACCTCTTCTCCTCATTTATTCATGCCGCCGGCGCTCGCCGGAAGCCCGCGAAGCCCTGTTATCAAAGGCGCCGGGATATTATAGCAAATGCCCCTTCCGATTGCAAGAAGGGGCGGTGAAAAACCGTATTCCGGGGTCAGACGATCTGCTCCCGTCTGAAAAAGCCGCAGCCCCGGCGCCGGTGAAAGCCGCCTCGCCGGGCGGAGGGCGGTCATCCCTCTCCGTCGTACATCTCGGAGCTGTCCGGGGTCACGGACAGGGTTCCCTGGGGCACAAACCCGCGGATGGTCTGGCCGTTGGCCGTCGTTTCGATATAATCCCAGGCACCGGTGTTGAACATCGTCGTCAGGTAGGTCACGATCGTGCCCGCCTGAAGCGTGATCATGGGATTCCCGGTCTGAGCGGGGTCATCCGTCAGCGCCGTGGTCTGCAGGACCTGGCAGGAGCTGCCGTCCCAGCTCAGCTGATTCAGCGCCGGCTGCCTGCCTCTGACCTTGGCCATGTTGATGTATCCCACCCGGTACTGTCCCGCGTAGTTCGCCTCATAGAGCATCAGCATCCAGCCGTTGTCATATCCCAGGGCGTAGACCGCGCCGTTGGTGTTGACCAGCGCTTTCCCGTTGTTGGCCCTGAAGGCGCTCTCAGACGGCGCGGAAAAAACCGGCAGCTTCTGCCCGGCCTTCAGTTCCACAAACTCGAAGCCTCTGGGTTTGTTCACCTGGCTGGGCGGCACGGGCATTCCCTTCCCGCGGGGGTTGTAATCGCCCGTCGCGCGCATCTGCTTCCGAACCGCCACGATCAGGTCCCGGTTGTAGTTCTCGATGGCGGAGCACTGGGAAAAACTGGCGTGATGGTTCGTGGACGTCTCTTCCTCGTTGGGCTTGTACCAGGGCATCTGCGTGAACCAGTTGTAGCAGCGGCTGCCTGTTTCGAATTTATACCCGTGGCGCGCGTAAATCTCGTTGAAGGCATACAGCAGCGTATCGTACTGATACCCCCAGACCTCTTCCTCCGTCAGCTTGCGCGTGTTGCTGTCCGGAATAATGTACAGCGAATCGGCCCAGCCGGCGGCGGGCGCGGACAGCACGATCAGCACCCCGCAGAGCACGGCGGCCAGCACGCGGTTCAGTTTTTTCCCAGCCTGCTTTCCTGTCATTTATAAGCCTCCTCTTTCCTTCCGTTGTGCGGCGGGCTCCCTCTTTCCGGCCATATCCCGCGTTTCATTTCCCGTATTCTATCACACGGGCCCGCGTTCTTCAACGCTCCGGCCGGTTCCTTCCGGATATTTGTACGATCCGGCATTCCCCGGTCCGTTCCTGTGTCCGTTCCCTGCCCGGTCATTCCGCTCCTTCTCCGGTTGCCCGGATCAGATTTTTATAAAAATCCACGGCTCCGGGGAGGCAGCTGATTCCGATATTCTCGTTCAGCCCGTGCATGCCCTTCATCTGTTCCGGCCCGTAAACCACCGGCGCGAAGCGTACGACGCTGTCGCAGATCCGCTCGTAATACCGCGCGTCCGTCGCCCCGGTCATCACATAGGGGCTTCCCGCGCAGCCCGGGAAGGTTTCCCGGATGACCCGCTGTACGGTTCGGAAGGGCTCCCCGTGGATATCCGTCGCCCGGGACACATCCGAAGCGTGAAACACCTCCATCTCCAGCCCGTGCTTCTTCGCCAGCTTCCGAACGATTTCCAGGCTTTCCTTCATGCCCTGGTGCGGAATGAAGCGGAGGTTGGCGCCCAACGACGCCTCCTGGGGCATCACGTTGTACGCGTCCGATCCCTTCAGCATGGTGAAAGCCATGGTGGTCCGGATCATGGCGCCGCCCTGGGCGGAAATAAGGGGAAGTACCTGCAGCAGCAGGGGTTTGAAAAGCCACATGTTCCCGAACACCAGCTTCAGCGGGAAGGATGCGTACGGCGCCAGGGTCTCAAACATGGCCTGCACCTGCGGCGGCATCCTGCGCCGGAAAACCCGCCTGTGCTCCGCCTCATGGATGAAATCCGCGATCCGCGCCGCCGGGCTGTGCGCTGAAGGGGCCGACGCGTGCCCGCCTCCGGACCGGGCGGTGAATCTGACGTCCGCCTTCCCCTTCTCGAACACGCCGACCATCGCGAAATTCCCGTGAATGCCGCCGACGGGCTCCGTAATGATCCCGCCGCCCTCGTCGCAGACCAGCCAGGGCCGGACGCCCCTGCGCTCCAGCTCGTCCACCAGCTTTGGGCAGCCGTCGCCGGCCCATTCCTCCGTGCAGGAGGAGGACAGGTAAACGTCGCTCTCCGGTATGTAGCCCTCCTGAAGCATCTCCTCCGCGGCCTGCAGGAAGGCCATCAGGGAGCATTTTGTATCCGCGGCGCCGCGGCCCCACACCCGGCCCTCCGCAATTTCCCCGAGGAAGGGCGCGTGAAGCCAGGTTCCCTCCGCCGGCACGACATCCTGGTGGCTCATCAGTACAAGCGGCTTTTCGGACGATTTTCCCCGCCAGGTAAACAGCAGGTTTCCGTCAATTTCCGTCTTTTCCAGCTCTGCGTGCACCCTCGGAAAAAGCTCCTCCAGCACCCTGTGAAAGGCCAGGAACTTCTCCCGCTGGTCCGTTTCCGGCACGGAAACGGTCTCCGCCTGAATCATCCGGCTCAGCTTCTCCGCATAGGCCTCGGCCCTGGCAGGATCGGGATCCGGGACATAATCAGATTTCAGGGAGGGCATCGCCAGCGTATGGAAAACGGCGGCCAGCAGCAGGCACAGGAGCGCCGCCGCGAGCCCGCAGACGATCCACAGCACGGTCATGCCCTTCCCTCCTTCTGATGCTTCCGGTATTCCATCCAAGCCAGCGCGATGGCGATGGCGCCGCTGGGAATAATCATCATGCTGGTGCTTCCGGTCAGGCCGGGCATCAGGATGAACAGCAGGCTCATAATGATCAGCGGCACCGCGGCGAGGCGGATGTTCTGCCGGTAATACCTGTATCCCATGGCGCCGAACAGCGCCGGAACCACGTTGGCAAAGGCCGGCGCCAGCACCTCGCTCTGCAGCACGGGGCGCAGCGGCGTCAGCAGCGCCACGCCCGCCGCCAGCACCGCGATCGTCACCAGGCTCGAGGTCGCAATGGACAGCGTGGAGATGATCTCATTCTCCCGGGTGCCGGACTTTGCGCCCACCATGTCCTTCGCGTTGATCGCGCAGGGAATCTTCATGTTGATCAGGTTTCCGGTGATGAAAGCCAGATAGCTTCCGCCCGCGCCGAGCATCGGTGTATAGACGAGGAATTCCACGACGCTGGATACGGTCCAGACCAGTCCGGCCGAAAGGAAGCCCCTCGCTGCCGCACCGAGATCCGGCCCGGCGCCGAGCACCGTACCGATCAGAAACGGCGCGCCCAGCAGCATGGCCAGCGTCGCCAGGCTGGCCGCCCGTCCCAGCCGGTGGGTATTCCTCATATAACGTTCCAGATATTCTTCCCGCTTTTCCATGCTATTACCTCCCGATGGCAACCGCCGCGGCCATGCCGGCCAGCATGCTCGCCGCAATGGAGAAATTATCCAGCCACTTCATGCCCTTTTTCTCGCTCAGCCATGTGAAGCACGCCATGGCAAGCGCCGAGGCCGCTGCCGCGGCCAGGGGCGTCCAGCTGCCCCGGAAGGCAAACCTTCCCTTCCCGGAAACGAAATCCCCAAGGTAGCTGCCCAGGTATGCGCTGACCATGCCGATAAACATGGCGCTCATGGCCGCGTCTCCGAATCCGCCCTTCTTCTCCCCCGCCTTTCTGTCGCCCTGCCCGTGAAGCCGGTGCAGGTACCGCCGGTTGAAAAGGGTGGAAAGGATCATGCCCCACATGATGCACGCGCTCATCAGCAGCGCGATGGTTGAGAACGCCTGCGCCGTCATGGCGCTCCCGCTCAGCTCCGGAAGCCCCGCGGCTTCCGCGGCCGCGGCCGCAACCTGGGTCTCGTAATGGAGCGCTCCGATCACGCTCAGCCGAAGCCACGGCCAGGGAACGCCCAGGGATCCGCTCAGCGCGATAACGCCCAGCAGAATGCCCACGCTCGGCAGGACGGAAAAGGACGCGGACGCCGTAACCGCCCTTTTCATCCTGGCCCGGTCCATGCCGATGGCGATTCCCGCTTTCCATGCCCGCACCATAAACACCGCGCACACGACCCCCACGAAGAGGATAATCGCGCCGCAGATCAGATAAACCGGGCCCGATGACAGCTGTTCCAGTATGGTTCCCTTCATTTCCTGTTCCCGCCTTTCACGCCTTCCGGCGTTCCTGATCGTTCCGGTTTTCTGCCTTTCAGTCCTCCCGGCGCTCCTCCCCGGACGGCGGAGCGGCTGATCTTCATCTCCGCTCCGTCCCTTCCGCAGGCTCCTTCGCGCTGACCCGTTCGAAGAGGATATCCGTCCGGGCTTCCCGCATGAGCGCCACCGGATCGGCTTCCGGGCTGATCCATTCGTCGATGCGCCTCTCCGGAAGCATCAGCGGCATCCGGTCATGAATGAAGCGGATGCCTTCTCCCGGTTCCCTCGTAAGAATCACAAAATGGGGCAGCCCCTCCTCCATCCTGTACAGGCCGCACAGCCAGGCCTGGGAATCCTCCATCGGCCGCAGCTTATATTTTCCGCCCGTCCTTCTTTTTCCGTCGGCCGTGCGGAAGTGTTCCCATTCGAAATACCAGGATGCGGGAACCACGCACCGGCGGCTCCTCCAGGAATCCCTGAAAGCCGGCCTGAACGCGGCCGTCTCTGTCCGCGCATTGATCAGCAGCGGTTTTCCGCCGAAGCCCCATTTCATCGGAAAAACCGTCCTTCTGCCGCTCCGGTTCAGCGCAATCACGGGCGCCGCGGCTCCGGGGCTGATTTCACCCTGCGAGAGGACCGCCGTGGTCTGCCTGAATATGTCCGCCAGCGGGGAACGGTTCATGGCTTCGGCCAGGGGCTGAAGCTCAGGAGAATCCTCAATATAATACCTTCCGCACATCTTCTGTCCTCCGGTCCGGAAAGAATGGCCGGCAGCGCGGCCTGCGCAAACGGCCCCCGGCATGCGGAGGCCGTCCCGCCCGGCAGTCCTGCCGTATCGGTGATTATTTGACATCCAGGCTGATTTCCGCGGCTCCAAGCCCCTCCGCCGAGACCTTCAGCCCGGCTTTGCCCGGCTCATACCCCGCCCGCAGCACGGCGAGCGTTTTTCCCTGGTATGCCGTGAAGCAGCCCGTGCTGTAGTTTTCCGCCGTCACCGGGTTCCCGCTGCCAAAGCCCAGCAGTTCCGCGGCGCCTGTGGCTTCCGCCTTCATCAGGATGTCCGCGTCGGGCACCGTCATTCCGCTTTCGTCGATCACTTCCGCGTTCACATAGCACAGGGATTCGCCGTCCGCCTTCATGCCCTCCGTTTCCGCGGTCAGGCGGATCGCGGCGGGCCTGCCGGCGGTTTTCAGCACGGTGCGGGATACTTCCTTCCCTCCCGTATAGCTGACCGCCTCCACCGTGCCGGGCTGATATTCCGCGTGGAACAGAAATGTCAGGGGCATATCCTGGACCAGGGCCTCGCCGGCCTTCCTGCGGCCCAGGCTCCGCCCGTTGACGATCAGCTCCGTTTCCTCCGCGCTGCTGAACACGGCGATATCCACGGGGCATCCTTCCCTGCCCGCCCAGTTCCAGCGCGGCCATACGCCGGGGAAGCCCCAGTTGGAAAGCGTTTCCACCTTGCCGGTCACGGCAGGGTCATAGGAGAACAGCCCTGTTTCCCGGCTGCCCCACACGATGCGGCGGTACACGCCCTGCGGCCGGATGGCGCCGGTAATGTCAATGTCCGCGTCGTTGGCCGTGCGCCAGGGGAAGGGAGAGGGCGCGCCCCAGGGATTCCCGATGTTGGGATCGCCGGGCTCATAGAAGGTGGCCTTGCCGATGCCCGCCTCGCCGATATAATCCCAGGCCGTCCAGGTGAAATCGCCGATCACCCACGGGGTCTTTTCGATCATCGGCCAGTGCATGCCGATTTCCTTCGGGAAATTCTCGCTGCCCAGGATCACCCGCTCCGGGAACATCCGGTGGTCCTGCTCATATTTGTTTTCCATGTAGTTGTAGCCCACCACGTCCAGCCCGTTGGTAAAGCCTTCGGTATACTGCTCCCAGAGCAGGTCCGCCTCCCCGCCGATATCCGCGTTCTGCAGGATCCCGCTCTGCGGCTGTTCCTTCCATCTGCGCATCTGCTCCTGCTGGGTGATGTCGTCCAGCCCGTTCCAGAAGGAGCAGATCCCGTTGGAAACGGGCCGGCTGGGATCGAGCGCGCGGATGGTTTCCGCCAGCCTGGCGGCCAGAATGTAGCCGTCGTTCAGGCCTCCGCGCTCCGTAATTTCGTTGCCGGTGGACCAGATAACCACGCAGGGGTGGCACCTGTCCCGCCTGACAAAGGCGGTCAGGTCCTTCTGCCAGTCGGTGGCGAAGTACTGGTTGTAATCCCCGGGCTGCTTTCCCATGCCCCAGGCGTCGAAGGCCTCGTCAAACACATACATTCCCAGCCGGTCGCAGGCCTCGATCAGGGCGGAGGAGGGCGGATTGTGGGTGGTCCGGATGGCATTGAAGCCCACTTCCTTGAGCTTCTTCACCTTCCGGGCTTCGGCGTCATACACCGTCACGGCGCCGATGGGCCCGTTGTCATGGTGGAGGCAGCCGCCCCGGAGCTTGACTTCCTTTCCGTTGATCCGCAGACCGTGCTTCACGTCCGCTTCGATCGTACGGATGCCGAACAGCACGCTCTCGGTATCCTCGGTGGGCTGATCCGCTGGAATCAGATGGGTTTTGAAGGTGCCGGCGTCCTTCACGGCCGCCTGCAGGCGGTAAAGATAAGGATGCCTGTCATCCCATAGCCGGGGCGCGTCAACCGTCAGGGTCATGTACGCCGTGGCGGAGGACAGCGGGTTCACCTGCGCCATCGCTTTGCTGGTCCTGACGGTTTCGCCGGTTTTCTCGTCCGTCAGCGCGAAGGTCACCTCGGCCATACGGCTTTCCGCCAGCTCATTCCGGATTTCTGCCGACACCTGCAGGTAGGCGGTTTCGGGGGTACCGTCCGCAGCGTATTCGATCTTCCTCGTATAGCCGGACAGTCCGCCGAAGGCGATGTGCAGCGCGGGCGTGTGCACCAGCTCCACGCCCCGGAACATGCCGGCGCCGGAGTACCAGCGTGAATTGGGCTGCATGCTGGGATTCACGGTGACGGCGATCCGGTTCTTCTGTCCGGGATAGACCAGGCGGGTGATGTCCGTCTCAAAGGGCGCGTAGCCGTAGTGCTGGAGGCAGGCCAGATTGCCGTTCACTTCGACCGTGGCGTTCATCATGGCTCCGTCCAGCCGCAGGGCGATCCTGTCCTTCCCCCAGGCTTCGGGAATCTCGATCTCCCTGGCGTAGTGGGCCGTACCGGCATTATAGTATCCGCTGGCCCCGCCGGACACCGCCTCCGGAAACACGTCGCTTTCGATCATGTAATCATGGGGCAGGTTCACCTTCCGGTCTCCCCAGATTCCCTGCGTCCGTTTACTGAGATCGATGGGTCCCAGGGCGAAATCCCATCCCTGGTTAATCTTCATGCTCCGCATTGTCACGTTCTCCTTTTTGTTTTTTCCTTTGGCGTTTCCTTTTTCAAAGGCGTCCCCCGCTTCACCCCTCAGCCGCTTCCGAAGCGGCCGGAATCCGGGTGACCAGCAGGGCCAGATTGTCCCGCCCCGGCAGCTTCAGCGTGGTTTCCCCGCTGATGCCTTCCGCGATGGTTTCGCGGGTCATATTCCAGGCATCGATCAGTTCGGCCCTGTAAACCTTGCCTTCGGGCAGATGCAGCGTCTGTTCGCCGTAGCACTGCAGGTCGAAATAAGTCAGGTACGCCTCCTCGCCGAAATGGCCCTCCCAGGTCTGTTCCCCGCCCAGGTGCGCCGTCCGGTCCTGCTCGGTCATCCTGTGGACGCTCTCCGAGAACATCCTGAAAAAACCGCGCATCTCCGGAGGCAGCGCCTCGGAATTCACCGGCCCCTCCGCCCTCGCCAGGTCCAGGAAGCCGCCTTCCCGGGGCGTCAGCGGTCCCGGAAGGCTCTCCATAACCTGCCGCAGGAAGGCGATGCGTTTCGGGCTCTCTCCCTTCAGCCTGCCGCCCCTGGCCCACCAGAGAATCTCATCCTCCGAAAGGAAGGTTTCCCCGTGGGTGCAGTATGCGCCGGAAGCGCAGCAGCGCCAGAAGCGGCGGGCCATCTCTTTCCCGCTGATGCTGCCCCAGAAATGAGGAAGGTTGCCCTCGTAGCAGCATTCGTCAATCACGACGGGCTTCCGGTAGGTCCGGATCCATCGGGGAATCTCGGAGAAGCCCTTGGTCTGCAGGCTCGCGTGGGTCACATTCGGCCGGGAGGCATCCCAGAAGCACATGCAGTTATGGTTGGACAGCAGGTGATGGAAGGGATCGCCGGCCGCGGTATATTCCTCGATTTCCTCCCAGTCGGCAAGGCTTTTCGCATCCATGTTCAGGTCATATTCGTTCGCCAGGCTCCACCAGACGTCCGGGAACGCGGCCAGCCGGCGCAGCAGATAGTCCAGGTAGATCAGGTTGTCCGCCTGGGGCATTTTGGAAAAGCCCCACCGGTCATAAGGATGAAACAGAATGAGATCCGTCTGGATTCCCGCCGCCCAGATGCGCGCCAGGATGCGTTCAAACCGGTGCCAGAAGGCGATGCACGGCCGGTTTACGTCCCAGCTTCCGTCGGTTTTTTTCTCAAAAGCGTAAAAGGGCGGTTCGTTATGGTTGTAATCATAATGCTTGGGAAAGACGCACATCCGCACCTTGTTGAAGGGCGATTCCCGGAGGCTCTGCAGGGTCTGCTCCACCAGTGCGTCATCCTGGTGCGCCAGCGCGTACACGGTGGTGCCGAAGGGCATGAACAGCGTGCCGTCCCGGTATTCAAAATGCGTCTCCGCCGCCCTCACCGGCCCATGCCGGTTTTCCGCCGGTTCGCAGGTCTCCGTCCCCTCCGCGCTGACCGCGCCGCGGATTTTCCAGCGCCACTCCCCCGTGCGCTCCGGCAGGAAGCGAACGATATACCGCCCTTCGCCGTCATAGAAGCCCCTGACGGTTTTCCGCTCATTCCCGCAGGAAAACTCAGCCGTCAGGTCAATCTGCGCCCAGCTGTCCGAAAGCTCCGGGCCGGCATAAACAAGCTCAAACATCTCATACTGCTTCATCCGGGTCCTCCTCCGTCCTCTGAAGCATGGCGCCGTCCTTTCCGGCCGGCGCCGCAGTCTTCGGCCGCGATGCGCGCAGGCTCAGGAATCCCGCCATGCATCCGCCGGCAGCGCTCAGTTCCCGCCGGAATAGAATTCGGTCAGCGTCCGGTTAGTCTGGATAAGCACCGAGCTCTGATTGAAAGCGCTGATCATTTCATCGGCCACGGCATGTACCTTTTCCGTGTCGGTATCGCTCATGTAAATCACCATCGTGTATTCCGTATACAGCGTCCCGCCGTCGGCCCAGCCGCCGTCGGCTTCCTGTATCGTGTAGCCTCCGAGATGCCGGATCAGAATCTCCCGGGCCTTCGCTTTCGCCTCCTCCGGAGGGAGCACCGGCTGGTTCGTATCCTTGTCGTTGGTTCCCACGTACATCACATACTGCACGTCCGGCGCCGGATCCTGCTGTTCCGCCGGTCTGCTGACGATGATGAGCGCCGCCACCGCCGCCGCGAGCGCCGCGATGCTGAGAATCAGAGCCGCAATTCCTGTCCGTTTTTTCATTCTTCCTGTCTCCTTTTCACTGGTCATTCTGCCGTTCCTTCTTTATTCCTGATCAAAATCCCGCAGGTACAGGCTTACGGAGCGGGACATCTCCCGGGCAAAATCGGAATTGTATTTCCTTTCGCAGAAGGCCTCATCCAATCCTCACAGGAGCGGGCCTTCTGTGCTTTCGGCCATTGTATCACAGCGGCAGATGCGGTGTCTAATCTGCCGCGTCCGGTTCATCTCTTTTCTCCTGCCCCGGCGCTTTCATTTCGCCTGCTTTTCAGTTTCCTTCTCTTTTCTGAGCAGGGAGGAGGCAGTGGTCACCGCGATGACGCTGCACGAGACTGCGCCCACATAGTTCATGATCGCCGCGCTGAAAGCGGCGTACATCACCATGTTGACGATGAAGCTCATCTTCAGGGCTCGCTCGTTATCCTTCAGCCGGAACACGGC
Source organism: uncultured Clostridia bacterium (assembly GCA_947166705.1). Lineage (GTDB taxonomy): Bacteria > Bacillota > Clostridia > Christensenellales > Aristaeellaceae > Aristaeella. The sequence continues at coordinate 917 of CAMVFE010000010.1, read as the reverse complement.
GACGGAGTATTCAAGGTTGGCGGCGATGGGCAGCCAGCCCAGCAGCCATGCTGCCTGTCTGCCGGGCGTAGCGCTTCATCCAGGTCAACCCCTTCGCGAAAAATGATCGGGTAAGTAACCAAGCCCATTTTATTGTAATATTTTCTCTTCACGGTGACAAGATGTATGTTGGCCAGGATGGAAGTTATTCACTTTTCACAAATTGATATGGAACAAGACGGCTCAGTCCGTCCGGCAGCCAAAGAGCGGGCGGCGCCGGACGGCGAGGCGCACGGCGGCCTCCGGCGCGTCCCGCCGGACAGGCTCCTTCAGGCGGTAGATGTAGTCTGCGTGGGCATTGAGATACATCGCTGTGACCCGGCCGCTGTCTTCCACTGTATAACGGGAGATAGAACCGCTGCTTCCATTCAGGCGGAAGCGTCCCCGATCCTCCACGGACTGACCGGCCATCATGGACTGAAGAAAACTGATCGTTGTTCCGTGGGATACAACAATGACCCGATCTGCAGAAGATGAGATCATGTCCCGAAAGAAAGGCAAAACCCGATTCCACAGTTCACGATCCGATTCCGCGTCCGGAAAATCCCGATGGTCCGGATCAAAAACTGCACCCCTGGGCGCCGCATTCGTCCGATACCACTCCCTTGTTTTGCCGTTTCCCATTCCGGCATTTACTTCCCGCAGTTCTTCCCGAATAACCGGTGAGATACCGAGGCTTCGGTTAATCTCTTCTGCGGTCTGCCGGGCCCGAATCTGCGGAGATACAAACATGGACCAGGTCTGGTCGCATCCTTCACGCTTCAGCCATTTGCCGATCCGAAAAGCCTGCTCCCTGCCCCGTGCTGTCAGATTCCACTCATACTGGGCCCCGATATGGTGATTCACGTGATGCTCGGATTCCGTATGCTGAATCAGAA
>CAMVFE010000009.1 GCA_947166705.1 uncultured Clostridia bacterium | reverse complement strand
TTAAAAATCCCCCTGCGTAATGTATTGCTTGTTACGCAGCGTCATGTTGTAGGATCCATGGCGAAAGGAGGTGAAAGCTATGTCAAGATTCACGACGGGCGAGCTGGCAAAGCTCTGCGGCGTCACAGTCCGAACGGTTCAGTATTATGATTCCAGAGGCATCCTGATCCCCAGCGAACTGTCCGAAGGCGGAAGAAGACTCTACTCAGAGGATGATCTGAAACGGCTGAAGGTTATCTGTTTTCTGCGCGAACTGGATATCCCGATCGACGCGATTTCTCAGATCCTGAAGGAAGAGCATCCGGAGAAAGTGATCTCGCTGCTGATTGAACAGCAGGAGACCGCCCTTCTGGATGAGATTGCCGGGAAGAAGGAGAAGCTGGAAAAACTGCATGAACTGAAAAACGGTTTGAAGAGCAAAACGACATTCTCTTTCGAAACCATCGGTGACATAGCTGTCATTATGGAAGGCAGGAAAAACCTGAAAAAGATGCGCTGGATGATGGTCCTGACCGGAATCCCGGTCACGGCGCTGCAATGGTTCTCCATTATTCTCTGGATCACGAAAGGCGTCTGGTGGCCGTTTGCCGCCTGGGCCCTGGCGGCTGCCGCCTGGGGTACCGTGGTCAGCCGGTACTACTTCCGGCATGTCAAATACATCTGCCCTGAATGCCATGAAGTATTCAGACCCACGATGAAGGAAGCTTTCTGGGCGAATCATACGCCGACCACCCGCAGGCTGACCTGCACTCAGTGCGGCTGCAAAGGCTTCTGCGTGGAGATCTGGGGAGGTGATGGGAAATGACAGCGTTTTTCAGGAAGCACCAAAAACCGCTGCGCTTCGCCCTGGCGCTCATTCCCATCGCCATAGCCGGCGGGTATTTCAGCGGGGTCTGCAGCTGGACGGAGATGACCGAAGATCTGAAGCGTCAGGTCCTGGCGCAAATCGGGAGCGATCTGAGCCTTTATTATCTGAGCACCATCCTGCAGACGGTGATCTATGCCGTCCTGTGCGGCTTTTTCGGCTGTATTCTTTCCGGGAAAATCGGCCTCATGAAACCGCTGAAGCCAGAAAAAAGGCCGACCATGGCCGCTCTCGGGACAGCGCTGCTGACCGGCCTTCTTCTCTGTACGGATATGTTCTGTTTCAGGAACCATATCCCTCAGGTGGGGGCCATGTATCAGGAAAAACCGTCGTTTGCGTACTGGATGGCGTCGGTGCTCTATGGAGGCGTGATTGAAGAGGTCATGCTGAGACTGTTCCTGATGTCGCTCATCGTCTTTGCCGCGTGGAAGGTTTTTTTCCGCAGAGAAGCAAATCCGCCCACGGGCGTAGTGATTGCGGCAAATATCATCGCCGCGCTTCTCTTTGCCGCGTGCCATCTGCCGTCTACCATTCAGATGTTTGGCGAAATTACGCCGATGATTCTGGCGCGGTGCTTTCTCCTGAACGGAGCCGCCGGCGCGGCCTTCGGATATCTGTACCGCAGATACGGCATCCAGTATTCCATGCTGGCACACGCCGGCGCTCATATTGTATGGAAGATCGTCTGGATCATTTTGATCTGAGAGGGCTACACCCCAATTTGACGGCAAAGGAGCGCGCGGCAACGGCGCGAAGCAGTTCCCCGGTCGGGAGTAATCCCGGCCGGGGATTATTTTGCAGGATTATCAGGGTATGTAACGAATAATCACTTTCAGAAGGCCATACCCGATATGATCCTGACGCAGGATGCCGAATGAATACAGTTTGTCTGAATGCCCCCAGGCCGGGAATAACGGAAGCAAAGAGGTCTAAGCGTTCTGATGATCTGCCGGGACCGGCGGCTTTTCTTCTTCCGATCGGGATTCCGGCCTGCAGGCATTTCAGTAAACAGCAAGGGAATACATGACATAAAGGAGCGGATGAATCACATGAAATTATGGGAAAGGATCAAAGCGCTGTTCAAAAAGAAAGAGGCGGCGCCGGTGCCGGAGCCTGCGAAGCAGGAAAAGATGAAACGGACCTGTAAGGCGTGCGGAAAAACCTTCACGGTCAATCCGACCTGGGAGCATATTCCGAACTACTGCAGGGACTGCAAGCAGCGTTTTTCCAGGGAGAAGGAAGAAAAACAGCGCGCTGGCGCTCCGCGCAAAATCAAGCGTACCTGCAAAAGCTGCGGAAAGGTATTTACCTTTCCGAGTACGCTGGAGCATTATCCCAGCTATTGCCTGAACTGCAGAAAAACGCATCAGGCCAGGATGAAGGCAAAGTACGGGCAGCCCGTCAGGAAAAACGGCGGCAAAACAGATCAGCAGGCTTGACAGGGTGAAGCCGGAGCCGGGAATGAAAAGGACTGTCCCTACTGTTCCCGTGTTCCCGGGGAACGATAAGGACCGTCCCTGTCGTTCCTTAGGGGTGGAGGAAGAGGAGGTAGAGGAGGACGGCGAGCAGGCCGAGCACCAGAAGCAGGAGCCCCGCGGAGACCGAGCGGGAGAAGAAGCGCCCGAGACGGCGCGCTTCCCACCGGGTGGAGACCAGCAGTGCCACATGGTCGCGCTTCGGGGAAAACCGGTTCCAGGCCTCGCCTACGGCCAGATCCGCCTTTTCCCGCAGGGAAAGCTCATAATCTTTTTCCTTTTGCGGCCGGAAGAGGGAATGCCGGAGCGCGAGCACCACAGAATCCGCCGCCCGGTCCAGCTGGCGGCCGAGGAAAGAAACGGCAGCCGGGATCCGGCGGGCGACGAAGGGGTTTTCCACGGCCCGGTCCAGCCCCCGGGACACGAGGCGCGCAAGGCGCGGAAAAAGGGACAGGACGAAGGGATTTTCCAGCGCCCGGTCCGCCAGGCGGGCCGGGACCGCCCCGACGGCCGGGAGCCAGCGGGTGACCAGCGGGCGGTAAAGCGCTTCCTCCAGATCCAGCCAGGCGGGCCAAAGGTCCCGGTATTCGCCCCGGCGGACCAGGAAGCGGTGGATCAGCAGGCAGACGAGGGCGCCGATGAGCAGGGAGACCGCCGCGCCCTGCAGGTTTTCGGCAGAGAACCAGGCGATGGGCGCGGAAAGGGCGGAGCCCCTGAAAAAGGCCGCCGCGGCCTCGGCCAGCGGCCCCGCCGAAGCGTCCGGAAGGAGCCCGAGAAGCGGCAGCGGCGCTGCGGAAAGCACGAGCGCCAGGCCGGAGGCGGGCGAGAGCGCGCCCCGGAGGGTATCCCAGCGCTGCTGGCGCGCGGGATCCCGGTTCCGGAACCAGAAGAGGCATAAATAAAGCTTGGTCATGTAGGCGGCGGTCAGTCCGCCGCAGAAAAGGAAGAGCTTTTCATACAGTTCCATCCAGAAACGGGAGGCGGCGGGAGCTTCCCGGGCATATTCGAGGATCGCCTCGTGAATCAGCGACTTGGAGAGGTAGCCGTTGAACAGCGGCATGCCGATCAGCCCCAGAAAGCCCAGCAGGAAGCAGGCGTGCAGCAGAGGCTGCCGGCGGCCGAAGCCCCGGATCTCCGTCAGGTTCAGGGAATGCGCGTTCATATAGACCGCGCCGGCGCAGAGAAACAGATCCAGCTTGATCAGGCTGTGGTTCAGCATGTGCAGGAAGGCGCCCCGGGCGGCCAGCGCGTTTTCATGCCCCAGGAGAACGGAGAAGGCCAGGCCTGTCAGGACAAAGCCGATCTGGGACATGGAGGAGCAGGCCAGGGTGTGCTTCAGATCCGTGGAAAACACAGCCTTCACCGCGCCGAGGAGCATGGTGACGCCCGCCGGGATCAGCAGGGCGGCGCCCCAGGCGGCATCGCCCGCGAAGAGCCGGACCGAGAGAACGGCCATGCCGAAGACGCCTGTTTTGGTCAGGATGCCGGAGAGCAGGGCGGAGGCCGGCGCGGGCGCCACGGGATGGGCTTTCGGGAGCCAGACGTGCAGGGGAAAGACTCCCGCCTTGGCGGCGAAGCCCGTGAAGGCCAGCGCTGCGGGCGCAAAGAGGACCGAGCGGTCCGGGAGGGAGGCGGCATAGGCCTGAAGCCCTTCGAAATCCAGCGTGCCCGCCAGATGGTACAGCCAGAAAAGTCCCATCAGAGTGACCATGCCGCCGAAGACGGCCACCGCCAGATAGGTCGCGGCAGCCCGGAGCGCGGCGGGCGTCTGCTCCTGAGCCACCCAGGGATAGGAGGCGAAGGACATGATTTCAAAGAAAATGAAGGCTGTATACAGATCCGCGGCCAGGAAGAAGCACACGGTCGCGGCCAGGGTCAGAAGCGTAAAGAAATAATACCGGGCCCGGTGGGCGTGCCCGCGCAGATACCGGGGCGTGAAGAGCAGGGAAACGGCCCACATCCACAGGGCCAGAAGCGCATAGATCCCCTGGAAGCCTTCTGCGGAGAAGGACAGGGGAAAACCGCAGAGGGGAACGGTCCAGCGCACGGGCGTTCAGCCTCCTTTCACAGAATCAGTACAGCGCGGCGGCCGCGTCCAGCAGGGAGCGGAGGGGTTCCGGCCAGAATCCCGGGAGAATGACGGACAGCGCCAGCAGCGCCAGCGGGACCATCATGCGCCAGGAAGGATCGGACCGGGGAGCCGGGGAGGAAGGATGCTGGAAGATCATCTGCACCGCCGGCTCCAGCAGGTAGACGCAGGCCAGCACCGAGGACAGGATCACGGCCCCGGCGCCGGTCCAGGCGGCCCAGGTTCCGACCTGAAGCGCGGCGGAGAGAATGTTCCACTTCGAAAGAAAGCCGGCCAGCGGCGGGATGCCGGTCAGGGACAGCGCGGCGAGGACAAAGCAGGCCACGGTCCGGGGCATGGAGCGTCCCAGCCCCCGGAGATCCGGGAGGTATTCCGCCCCGAGGCGCACCTGAAAGGCGCCGGCGCAGAAGAAGAGGGAGATCTTCATCAGCCCGTGCAGCACCAGCTGACACAGGGCGGCCCGGAGGCCGGCGGGCGTCAAAAGCGCCACGGAGAAGAGCATGTAGGAAAGATTGTAGACCGTGCTCCAGGCCAGGCGGCGCTTCAGATGGCGTTCGCGCACCGCCATGACCGCGCCGAGCAGGATCGTTCCGGCGGCGAGCAGGACCGCCGCGGCCTGCGCCCAGGAGCCCGCAAGCAGGGAAGCTCCGAAGCAGTCGAAGGTGAGGCGGAGGCAGGCAAAGGCCCCCGCGTTGACCACGGCGACCGCGTGAAGCAGGGCCGTGACAGGCGTCGGGGCCACGGAGGCCCGCGGGAGCCAGAAGCTCAGCGGAAAGAGGGCGGCCTTGGAGCCGAATCCGATGAAGGCCAGCAGAAAGACCCCGCGGAGGAAATCCTCCCGCCCCGGGAGCGCTTCCGCCGGAAGGGAGCCGCCCGGAACAAAGCTGCCGGAGGCGCCGGAGACCGCCAGCACGACCAGCGCGATCAGCCCAAGCGCGGCCCCGCCGACGGTGTAGGTCAGGTAGTTCAGCCCGGCGCGGAGGGATTCCCCGTCCTCCCGGTGGGTGACGAGGGGCAGCGTAATGAGGGTCAGGCATTCATAGAACAGGTACAGGGTGAACAGGCCGTCCGCGAGCGCGAGCAGCTGGGTGAAGCCGTAGGCGAGGGTATAGAAGGCGAAGAAGCGGGGCTCCCGCTCCTCGTGGGCCATATACTCGAAGGCGTAGAGGGACGAAAGGGGCCAGAGGAAAGCGATCAGCAGCAGGAAGACGCGGTTCACCGCGTCGACCCGGAAGCCGACGGCGAACAGGGGCGTGATCCGCAGGAGGGTCCGTCCCGGCGTATCGCCGCGCAGGACCAGCGCGGCGAGCAGCGCGGAGGCGAGCAGCGTCACCAGAAGCACGAAGCGGCTGCGGCCCGCGCGGGAGCGGAAAAGCGGAACGGCCAGCCCGCCGGCGAGGCAGACCAGCGCCGGAATCAGCAGCACGGAAAGGCCTCCCTTCTCAGAGCAGCCCGGAGGCCGTCAGACGGAAAAAGGAAACCAGACGGTCCGGGAACATGCCGCCTGCCACGGTCAGCAGGGTCAGCAGCAGCATTGGTACCCAGATCAGCGGCCCGACCTTCACCCGCTTCACCGGGGACTCCGGCGCGGAGGGCTCCGCGCCGTGGCCGGAGGATACGGGCACGAAGAAGCCGCGGATGGAGACGGGCAGCAGATAGGCCGCCGTCAGAATGGCGGAGAGCAGCAGCACTGCAGGGCCCGCGAAGGCAAAGCCCGAGGAAAGATCCAGGGCGCCGGCGGCGATGAACCATTTGCTGATAAACCCGCCGGTGGGCGGAATGCCGATCAGGCCGAGGGAGACCACCGTGAAGAGCACAAAGACGAGCGGCATGCGACGGCCCAGCCCCTGCAGGCCGGAAACGCGGGTGAGGCCGGTTTTGCAGATGACCGCGCCGGCCGTCATGAAGAGCGTGATCTTGATGGCGGAATGGAACAGGACATGCAGGAGCGCGCCCTCGAAGCCGGAGGCGGTCAGGGTCGAGAGGCCGAAAAGAATATAGCTGATCTGGGAGACGGAGGAATATGCCAGGCGCTTCTTGAACAGATCCTCGCTCAGGGCCTGCATGGAACCCATGAAGACGGTGATCAGAGCGAGCGACATCCAGACGGTCTGCACCCAGGTGCCCCGCAGGGCGTCCGCGCCCACGCAGTAGAACACGACGCGGATGACGCCCAGGACGCCCATCTTCGTGATGACGCCGGAGAGCACCGCGGAGGCGGGGGCGGGAGCCTCGGGATGGGCGGTGGGCAGCCATCCGTGGAGGGGGAACATGCCCGCCTTGGTGCCGAAGCCCAGAATCATGGCCAGGGATACCCAGAGCAGGGCGCCCCGCCCGTCCGGCGGAAGCAGCAGGGATCCGCCCGGGACGAAGGAGAGGGTTGCGCAGGCGTGATTCAGATAAAAGATGCCCAGCAGGGCCGCACTGGCACCAAAGACGGAGTAGATCAGATACTTGACCGCCGCGGCGATGGCTTCCCGGGTGCGGGTATGCAGCACGAGGGGCAGGGTGATCAGCGTCATGGCCTCATAAAAGAGGTAGAAGGTGACCAGACCGTCCGCCATCGTCAGGCCGGAGAGGATGCCCTGGGTGGCCAGATAGAAGGCGTGGAAGCGGTGCTCCTCCCGCTCGTGATCCATATATTCGAAGGAATAGAAGCCGGCCATGGGCCACATGACCGCCGTCAGCGCCAGAAAAAAGCGGCTGAGGGAGTCCAGGGAGAGGCGGACCGGAATGCTTTCGGTGAAGCGCCAGAGGGTCAGCCCTTCCCCGGGCTTTTTCCACGCGCAGAAGAGCATCAGCGCCGAGGACAGCAGCAGAAAGCAGCCCGTCCAGATCCGGCAGGGCTTTTTTTCGCGGAAGAGCGGGACCGTTCCGGCCAGCAGGCCGGCCAGGATCGGCAGGATCACGGGGAAGAGCAGAATCAGGGAACCTTCCATGGATGAAAACCTCCATCAGTCGGAATGGGAAACGCGGAGCGGCATCCGGCCGGAGCCGCGAAAAAGCGAGGCGCCGGCGGACATGAAGGAAAGCATCGGCCGGCGCGGGGCGCGCTCCGGGATCAGAAGGCGGCGAGCCCCGCGGAAACCGCCTCCAGCAGCGGAGACGCGAACACGAAGGAAAGGACGACGGCCAGCGCGAGGGCGCCGCAGGCCAGGGCGGCTGCGGGATCGCGCCCGGAGCGGGCGGATGCAACGTTTCCCGGCGACCAGAGGATCAGCGCCGCGCGCAGAAAATACCGGACGTTCAGGAGGGTGCTGAGGGCCAGGACGCCCAGGGAAACGGCCGCGACGGGCAGGGAGCGGCCGAGAGCCGCGGAGCCCAGCAGGAGCTTGGAGACAAGCCCTCCCGTGAAGGGGAGCCCCACCATCGAAAAGGCCGCCGCCGTCCAGCAGACGCCGAAGACGGGCCGGAGGCGGGCGGCGCCGGCAAGCGCCCGGAAGCCGTCGCCGCCGCCGGCCGCCTCCCGGAGCTTCGCGCCGGAAAGGAAGAGCAGGGACTTGGAACACGCGTGGACCGCCAGATGGAACAGCGCGGCGCGGAAGCCCTCCGCCGGGCCCAGGGCCAGGCCGAGAAAGATATAGCCGATCTGGGCGACGGAGGACCAGGCGGTCATCCGGGTCAGCCCGGAGGCCGAGATGGCCCCCAGGGATCCGAAAACCATGCCGGACCAGGCAAAAAGCAGCAGCAGGAGATCCACGCGGGACAGCACCACCGGATTCCACCCGAAAACGCGGAGAAGGATCTTCAGCAGGAGCACGATATATCCCTTTGAGACCAGGGAGGAAAGGATCGCATTGGAGGGGGCGGCGCCGGCGGAATACGCGTCCGGAACCCAGGTGTGGAAGGGAAAGAGGGCGCTCTTGACGCAGAGCCCCACGGTGATCAGCGCGATAATCACCGTCAGGGAACGGCGGTACGCGCCGGAGACGGCCAGAGAGGCGACGGAGGCCCCGAGGGGCTCCATCAGCAGGTGGCCGGTCAGGTCATAGAGCAGCACAACCCCCAGCAGGAAAAGGCCGGAGCCGACCATGTTCAGCACCATGTAGCGCATGCCGGCGGCCAGGGAGCGCCCCGAATTCCGGTAAACGATGAGGGCGCAGGCGCTGAGGGTCATGATCTCCAGAAAGACGTAGCAGGTGAAGAGATCGTTGGAGTAGACCTGGGAAAGAAGCGCCGCCATGAGCAGCATGCAGAGGGTATGGTACAGGGACTCCCGGGAGAGCCCGGCTCTGCCCCGGAGCTCCCCGCCCCCCGCCAGCAGGGCGCAGAGCATGACAAAGGAAAAGAGGGCGGCCAGCAGGGCCTCCAGAGCGCCGAAGCGGAGCTCATTGCCCCAGGGAGCGGGGAAATGCCCCATCCTGTAATGAACCGGGGCGCCGCCGGAGTGGAGAAGCAGAACCGCCAGAAGCCCGGAGAACAGCAGGCACAGGGCCAGCACGGCCCGGCTCCAACGCCTGGCCCCCGCGGGCGGAAGGACCGAACAGACCGCCGCGGAAAGCAGGAAGAGCAGAACGGAAAAGAAGGGAATATTCTGCCACCAGGGCATCAGCGGTCCCTCCTTTCCGGATCCGGGAGGGCAGCATCCTTTTCGGATTTTTGCTCCGCTTTTCCGGCGGAGACGGCCGCACCTGCATCAGCGTTCGTCCCGGCCTTCCTCTCCGCCTTCCCGACGGGCGCGGCGGCGCCGACGGAAACGGCGGCATCCTCCCGGGCGAGCCGGACGATCCGGTCCAGGTCCAGGGTATGGAAGCGCTCGTAGAGCCGGACGGTCAGGGAAAGCATCAGGGCCGTGACGGATACGGAAACCACGATGCCCGTCAGCACAAGCCCGGCGGGCAGGGGATTGATAAAGGCGGAGGCGGGAAGATCCGACGCCGCACTCTGGATCGGCGCGGCGCGCCCGGAGATATAGCCTTCCGAAGCCAGGAAAAGAAAAATGGCGGAGTCCATGAAGGAAAAGCCGATGACCTTCTTCAGCAGATTCCGGTGCAGCAGCAGGGTCGTCAGCCCGATGCCGAAGAGGATGATGGCGGCCGCCTCCGCCCGGTTGTCCAGGAGAGCCTGCAGATCCATGCCTTACATCTCTCCTTTCCGGAACAGGGCGAAGAACCCGTACATAATGCAGCAGACCACCAGCCCGACCGCGATGTTCAGCGGCGGGATCAGCCCGGCGGAGAAAAGGGAGCCGGGGGTTCCCGGGGAGAAGACGGAGGGCAGGCCGTTGGCGCCCGTGAAGAAGGAGTAAGCCTTCGAGACCGCATAGAAGGCCAGGGCGGCAAAGGTGGCGCCGCGCCAGACGCGGTAGGTCAGGAGCTGCCCGGCGCGGCCGCCGCCGAAGGCGCAGCGGTACAGGATGAGCGCGCCGCTGAGCACCGCCCCGCCGGAAAAGCCGCCGCCGGGGCCCAGGTGGCCAGTCAGGATCAGGTACAGGCCGAGCATCAGGATCGCCGGGGACAGCAGGGCCGCGCCCGCCCGCAGGACCGGATCCGCGGGCGGATCCGCCTCGATTGCCTCCGGAGCGTGCGGGAGATCCGCACGCCGCTGCCGGCGCAGGAGCAGGAGCACCGCGCAGGCCGCCGTGAAGAGGACGTTGCTTTCCCCCAGCGTATCGAAAGCGCGGTAATCCAGAATGATGTTGGCCACCAGGTTCAGGGCGCCGCCCTCGCGGACGCCGTCCTCCAGATACCGGCGCGCCACCTCGTTGTCCGCCGGATTCCGCTCCCCGCCGAAGGCCGGGAGATCCGTGACGCTCCAGAGCAGCAACAGGATGATGCCCGCCGCGGCGAGCACCGCCAGGACGCGGTAGATCACGGTAAAGACAGCCTGGGCCTGCTCATCCCGGGCGGATAAGGCCGCCTCCTGCCGGAGAATCCGGCCGTCATGCCGGTGAAGATGCGCGGCATCCAGCCGGGAATGGGCGGGGCGGGGCTCCTCGAGGGAGCGCTCCAGGTCCCGGTCCAGATCATTTCTCACGGCGGTCCGCCTCCTTTCCCCGGTCGATGGCGTGGATTCTCCTGAGCGCCAGGAAAAAGAGCAGGGAGGAAACGCCGCAGCCCACGGCGGCTTCGGTCACCGCCAGGTCCGGCGACTGGAGCAGGATCCAGAGCAGCACTATGACCAGGCTCTGGGCCATGAAGATGATGCAGGCGGCGAGCAGGCTGCGGGTGCAGACCACAAAGACCGCGTTGACCAGCAGAAGCGCGAGCAGCAGCGTCAGCAGCAGGTTCACCGGCGGTTCACCTCCCCGCTTTCCCGGCGCAGGCGGGATTCCAGCTGCGCGATCAGATGGGAGGACACCGGAGAGGAAACCCAAAGGAAGAGCAGCACCAGCGCAAACTTCAGGGAGACGAAGTCCGCGCCCTGGGCCAGCATCAGGGAAAGAAGCGCCAGAAACGCCCCCAGCGTGTCATTGAGTGCGGCGGCGTGCATGCGCTGCAGCGTATCGCGAAAGCGGAACACGCCCAGGACGCCCGTGCAGAGGGTGAAAAGGGCCAGCAGCATCAGCGCGGCCGCGGCGCCGTAACGGATCTCATTCCACACGCGTTTCCGCCTCCTTATCTTCGGAAGGTTTCCGGGACGGCAGGGAGAGGAAAACCCGCGTGAGCACCACGACGGCCAGGCCTCCCAGCAGGCTGAAGATCAGGGCCGCGTCCGCCAGGTATCCCTGGCTGAAAAGAAAGGCGAGCATACAGACGGAGAGGGAAACCAGCGTGGTCATCATATTGACCGCGACGAGCCGGTCCGCCGTGCGGGGACCGCGGACCGCCCGGACCACGCAGGCCAGCAGAAGCAGGACCATCAGGGACAGCGCGCCAAGAAGCAGGCGGTTATACAGGCTGATCATGAGCGGGAGCCCTCCAGTCGCTGAATCATCCGGGTGATACGGGCAGGCGGGAGCGAACCGGCAGCGGTTTTCTCCAGACAGTGAACAAGAAAACGGTCCTCCCCGGCCTCCACGGTGATGGTGCCGGGCGTGAGGGTGATGGCGTCGGCCAGCAGCACGCGGCCGGGAAGCGTGGAGATTTCGGGGTCAAACTCCGCCTCGGCCGAAACCGGACGGCGCGGAGACCAGATCAGCCGCATGACGCGGAGGGCCGAAAGGAGAACCTCCTTCCACAGCAGGAAAAGAAAGACCGCAATCCGCGGAAGACGGAGGAAGAGCCTGAAATCCCATCCGGGGGAGAGCCGGAGCGCCCGAAGCGTAAGAAACCAGACCGCGCCGGCGGCCAGCGCGCCGGTCAGGAGAATCTCCGCCGAGATGCCGCCCAGCAGTACGATCCACATCAGAAACAGGAAGAGGAGCAGCAAAAGAATCCCCCCCAAGGATCAATATCAGAAAGATTATAATGCGATTTTTCCGAAAAGACAAAATGTTGCAAATTGAAACAAATTTACAATAAAAATGTTGACAATTGAAACAAATGGTGATAGAATACCTCCTGTCGAAGGGAGGAAGGGCGGATGAATCGGAAACCATCCCCGGGAGCGGAGAAGTACGCCGGGGTGATCCGGGAAGCGCGCAGGGCCGCGGGCATGAGCCAGCAGGAGCTGGCGGACCGCGCCGGCGTGAGCCGGAACACCGTCGCCGGGTGGGAGACGGGACACAGCCGGCCGGAGCTTGATTCCGTCCCCGCGCTCTGCGGTGCGCTGGGGCTGCCGCTGGCTTCCTTCTTCGGAGTCCGGGACAGGTTTTCCCGGGAGGAAAGGCAGCTCCTGACCGCTTTCCGGGCGATGGGCGCCGGGGACCGGCAGGTGCTGCTGTGGCAGGCGGAGGCCGTGGCCGCGGCCAGGACGGCTGAGAAGGCAGCCGCTCCGGTCCGGAGAAACGCGGCGCCGGCGCCGTTCCGCGGGGAAATTGTCCGAAGGGAAACGGTAAAGGTCTGGAAGAGCGACCTGAGCGCCGCGGCCGGCACGGGCGTGCCGCTCGACGCGGAGCGGGGCGAGGCGGTTCTGCTGTACAAGGACGCCCTGACAAGCCGCGCGGATGAGATCCTGACCGTGAACGGGCACAGCATGGAGCCCACCTTCCGGGACGGGGATCTGGTACTGGTGGAGCATACGGAAAGCCTCCGGCCGGGCGAGATCGGCGTGTTTGTGGTGAACGGCGAGGGCTATGTGAAGGAATATCAGCCGGACGGGCTGCACTCCCACAATCCGGAATATCCGGTGATGCGTTTCGGGGAGGACAGCGAGGTCCGCTGCGTCGGCCGCGTGCTGGGCCGGCTGGAAGCGGATCAGACGGTGAGCGCGGAAGAAGCCGAAGGAATGGAGGGGGAAGAATGAACAGCTGTTACGGACCGGCGGGAACGGAAACCCGGATGGCCAACGAATGGATTCAGGAAGTGAACGCGCGGCTATTTTTCCAGAGCGGGCTGAGCCGTCCGAAGGCGGAGCTTCGCCCCTGGCAGTACGTCCAGATGGAATACCAGCGCATGGGGCTGACCCCGCCCGCGTACATTCCGCCGCTGGAGACCATGGAGGACGCGGAAATCTGGATGTGCCTGGACGAGCGCGTGAACCGCGCGCTGCGCATGCGGGAGAACAGCATCGCAGGATAAACAGAGGGAAAGGGAGAGAACGGAAAGATGTGGACGACCCGCAGCAGGAAAGAGGAAAAGAGCTTCTGCCTTCAGTGCATCGCGTTCGGAACGGCGTGCATGGCGCTTCTGACGGCCATGACGGTCTGGCTTTAATTCGGAGGAATCCTTATTATCACCCGGAGAAATCCGGGTCTCTGTACCGCGGGAAGGGAAAGCGGTCCGCGGAGCAGGAAGAATTACACCCGGAGGAATCCGGGCTTTTTATTATTGCGGGAAAGGGAAGCATCCGGTATAATAAAGCGTAAGGATTAAGGAATGAATCTGAGGCGGAACGCATGAAAATCAGGATTCTGGAGCTGCTGGAGGGTGCGCGACAGGCCAGGGGAACCGCGGTCATCATTGATGTGCTGCGGGCTTTCTCGCTGGAATGCTATCTGTATGCCTATGGCGCGGAGAAGGTCCGGCCGGTGGGCAGCGTGGAGGAGGCCTTCGCGCTGCGGGAGGCGCATCCCGGCAGCCTCCTGGTCGGGGAACGGCAGGGAAAGATGTGCGAGGGGTTCGACTTCGGCAACACGCCCAGCGGCATCCCGCCGGAGGCCGTGTCCGGCAGGCTGATTTTTCATACCACCAGCGCGGGCACCCAGGGCATTCTGGCGGCTTCCGGCGCGGACCGGATCCTGACCGGCAGCCTGGTGAACGCGCGGGCCGTCGCCGATTATCTGCTCAGGGAGCAGCCGGAGGAGGTTTCCCTGGTCTGCATGGGGAACGGCGGCATCCGGCGGGCGGAGGAGGATGTGCTCTGCGCGGAATACATCCGAAGCCTGCTGCTGGGGAACCCGCTGCCGGATCTGGCGGAACGGATCCGGCGCCTGCCCACCCACGGCGCGGAGCACTTCTTTCGCCCGGAAACGCAGGAAATCTTCCCGGAGGCGGATTTCTGGCTCTGCATGCAGGCCGACCGGTTCCCCTTCGCGCTGGAGGTCAGGAAGGACCGGGAGGGCTTTATCAGCGTAAAGCGGGAGGTTCCCCCGGCGGAGCTTTCCCGGACGGAGGGCTTTTCGGCTGTGCTTTCGCGGAAGGGGGATTCTTCGGCGGAGGAAGCGGACGCGAAGGAGCGTGAGGCTGAATGAGGCGCATGCTGGCGGCGCTGATTGCGCTCCTGCTGGCGGGATGCCTGATGGGGACCCGGGCGGAGGCGCCTTCCGGGACGGAGATTTCGCTGGAGCTGTTTCCCAGCACCCCGACGGCCTTCACGAACGCCCTGTTTCACTACGTGTACTTCGACGCGCGGGTTCTGAACGCGGAGAAACTGGCGGTGCGCCTGCTGAATCCGGCGGGGGAGAACGTGAAATTCCGGAACCGGGCGCGGGTGGACAGGAAACAGCCGGCGGCCAAAACGGCGGCCTTCCGGCTGAAGAAGGGACAGACGGAATTAAAGGATCTGAACGTGCTGTTCCTGAGCGGCTGGACGGAAGGCCGGTGGACGATCGAGGTGACGGCCTCGGCGGGCGGGAAGGAGTCCGCGGTCAGGCAGCTGGCGGTTGAGATCCGGAAGCCCGATCCCCTGCAGCTGAACCTGCTGGGAGAGGTCCACGGGATGCTGGCCGGGACGGAGAAAAAGGAAGCGGTGGGCGTGGAAGCCGGGAAGATCCGGTACATCGCCCAGGATCCGGAGGATCCCCTGTTCGTGAAGGAGTACTGGCTCAGCGGAGCGTACGACCTGCGCGGCGAGGCGAACCAGAGCTGCACGCGGGCCGTGTTTTCCATGGCGCTGAGCTGGCTGGGGATCGACTGCACGCCGGTGGGCATGAGCGACATGGCCAAGGGGAGGAAGATCATCCACACCTACGACCCGATCTGCCGGATGCTGAAGAACGTGGAGCGGACGGAGGGGGACCTGGAGACCCTGTGGGCGGAATACGAGGCCGGACGGGCGTCGCCGGTGCTGCTGCACTTCCGGTACGACGAGGGCATGCACGCGGTCCTGCTGGCGGCCCGCGATCCGGAAACTCCGGAGCTGTTCTACGCGGTGACGACGGGGCAGCGGGTGAACACCTCCCGGTACGAGGGAGGCAAATGGCGGGACATGGTGATCCCGATCCTGATCGAGAAGGGCGAGAAGGGGCAGCGCATCCAGAGCCCGATGCTGACCCGGTACAACAAGGGCATGATCGACGAAATCTGGCAGTGGCGGAGGACGGACCTGCCGGAGGAGTGACGGAACAGCCCGCGGAGGGAAAAACCCGCCGCGGTGCGCATAAGATCAAGAGACGGAGGAACACAGATGAGCTTCGATTTCCAGAAACTGGCGGATCCGGGGTATTTTCGGGAAAACAGGCTGGACGCGCATTCGGACCACATTGCGCTGGACGGCGCGGGGGAAAGCCTGCGCATGAGCCTGAACGGGGCCTGGTACTTCTTTTACGCGAGAAACGAGCAGCAGGTGATCCCGGGCTTTGAGAGCGCGGATTACGACTGCCGCGGCTGGGAGACGATCCCCGTGCCGGCGCATGTCCAGATGGAGGGATACGGCCATCCCCAGTACTGCAACACCCAGTATCCCTGGGACGGGACGGACGACATCGATATCGGGGGCGTGCCCTCCTTCTTCAATCCCGTGGCCTGCTACGTGAGATACTTTTCCGTTCCGGAGAACTGGGGAAAGGACCGGGTGGTCCTGAGCTTCCAGGGCGCGGAAAGCTGCGTCGCGGTCTGGGTGAACGGGGAGTACGCGGGCTTCGCCTCGGACAGCTTCACCCCGGATGAGTTTGACATCACCCCCCTCCTGCGGGCCGGGGAGAACAAGCTGGCCTGCCGGGTCTACCGGTGGGGCGTCAGCAGCTGGCTGGAGGATCAGGATTTCATGCGCTTCAGCGGGCTGTTCCGGGATGTTTACCTGCAGCGGATTCCCCGGGCGCACCTGCAGGACCTGCGGATCCGGACGATGCTGGACGAGGCCTGCCGGGACGCCGTGCTGGAGGCGGAGATCCGGACGGAGGCGCCGGAGGGAAGCCGGGTCACGCTGGCCCTGTGGGACGGGGAAACCCAGATTGCCGGATGCGAGTACGATGCCGGGAACGGGACCATTTCCGTCGCGATGCCGGTGGAGAATCCGCGGAAGTGGAGCGCGGAGATCCCCAATCTCTACACGCTGGAAATCCGGATGATCGGGCCGGACGGGGACGTGCAGGAGCAGGTTGAGCAGAAGGTCGGCTTCCGCCGGTTCGAAATGAAGGACGGGCTGATGCTGATCAACGGGAAGCGGATCGTCTTCAGGGGCGTGAACCGGCACGACTTCTGCGCGGAGACAGGCCGCGCCGTGCCGCCGGAGAAGATCCGCCGGGATCTGATCAACATGAAGCGGAACAATCTCAACGCGATCCGCACCAGCCACTATCCCAACAGCAGCGTGCTGTACGACCTGTGCGACGAGCTGGGGCTCTACGTGATCGACGAATGCAACATGGAGACCCACGGGGTCTGGAACCGGATCGTCGAGGGCACGCTGACCGCGGAGGAGAGCCTGCCGGGCGACCGGATGGAATACCTCCCCATGATGCTGGACCGGATTCACAGCATGGTGGAGCGGGACAAGAACCATCCCTGCATCCTGATCTGGAGCTGCGGAAACGAAAGCTTCGGCGGGCGCGTGATCTGGGAGATGAGCGAGGAGCTCCGCCGGATGGACGATACGCGGCTGGTTCACTACGAGGGCGTCGCGCTGGGACGGGATATGCGCTATCCGGACACGACGGACATGGACAGCCAGATGTATACCCCGGTAACCGGTATCCGGAAGTGGCTGGCAGAGCATCCCGGAAAACCCTTCATCCTCTGCGAATATACCCACAGCATGGGCAATTCCAACGGCGCCATGCATTGGTACACGGAGTACGCCTGGGAGGAGAAGCGGTATCAGGGCGGATTTATCTGGGACTACCTGGATCAGAGCATCCGCATGAGGGACCGGTACGGAAGGATCACCTACGGCTACGGCGGGGATTTCGACGACCGGCCGCATGACGGGGAGTTCTCCGGGAACGGCATCTGCTTCGGAAACGGGGAACCCACGCCGAAGATGCAGGAGGTCAAGTATAACTACCGGCCCATCGAGGCGGAGATCAGCCCCGAGGGGATCCTGATCCGGAACCGCCAGCTGTTCCGGCCGACATCGGACTACGAGTGCGTGGCGGCGCTGGCCCGGGAGGGCGTGGAAATTGCCCGGACACGCATCGAGACCGACGTTGCGCCCGAGGCGGAGGGTCGGTACGGCTTCCCCTTCCCGCAGCCGGAAAAGCCCGGGGAATACACCCTGACGGTTTCCTTCCGGCTGAAGGAGGACACGGAATGGGCGCCGGCGGGATTTGAAACGGCCTGGGGCCAGGGCGTGTGGAAGGTGGCGGGAGAAACCCGGAAAAAGCCCGCGGCGCCGGCGCTTCGCGTGGTACGGGGAGACCGGAACACCGGCGTGTTCGGGGACGGGTTCTCCCTCATGTACTCCATGGAGCGCGGGACGCTGATCTCCTACACCGTGTGCGGAAAGGAAATGCTGAAGACGCCGCCCCGCCCCGTTTTCTGGCGGGCGCCGATCAACAACGACACCGGAAACGGGATGCAGCAGCGCTATGCCCAGTGGAAGATCGCGGACCTTTACGCCGCGCCCATGGGCCATATGCAGCTGGCCAGAAGGGGCGTCGAGCCCATGGAACGGAACGCGGACGGAAGCGTGACCTTCCGGACCTTCTGGACGATGCCCTGCACGCCCCGGGCGGAGTGTGAAATGATCATCACCGCCTTCCCCTGCGGAACCGTCGAGCTTCGGCTGGAATACGAGCCCGTCAGCGAGCTGGGAGATATGCCGGTGTTCGGAATCGGATTCAAGACGGACGCGGAGTTCGACCGGGTCCGGTACTACGGGCGCGGCCCGCTGGAGAACTATTCGGACCGGAAGGAAGGCGCCCGGCTGGGCATCTTCGAATACAGCGCTGGGGAGAACCTGACGCCCTACCTGGTGCCCCAGGAGAGCGGGAACCGCACGGACGTCCGCTGGGCGGAGGTGACGGATTTCCGCGGGCGCGGACTCCGGCTGAGCGCGGACGGCATGGAGTTCTGCGCCGTGCCCTGGACCGCCCACGAGATCGAGAACGCCGCCCACGGGAACGAGCTGCCCGTGCGCCAGTATACGGTCCTCCGGGCCGCCAGCATGCAGATGGGCGTCGGCGGGGACGACAGCTGGGGCGCCCGGACCCATGAGGAGTACCTGATCGACATCGGAAAGAAGCTGTCCTTCTCCTTCCGGATGGCGCCGAAGGTGTAAGAAACCGTCTGCAAACCCAAAGAAGAGCGCCTCCCGGACAGGGGAGGCGCTCTTCGCGTAGGGCGCGGCATAAAGGCCGCGATGTTTTCATTGCTTTACGGAAGTCAGGGCTTCACGGAAGTCAGGTACTTGCTCATGACATAGACGACGAAGCCGTTGACCCGGATCTTGGACCAGCCCTTCTTCGTCGTGGAAATCAGGGTGACCTCCGTGCCGGGCTCCAGCTGCGCCGCGACGGCGTAGCCCTTTTCATTGGGGCCGGTGCGGACGTTGACCTTCTTCCCGTTGCTCGAACGGATGTAACGGGTCTTCTCCACCGCGGGGGTGGAGGAGGAATCGGAGGAAGAGGAGCTTCCAGGCTTGTTGGCGGAGAGGTACTTGCTCATCACGTAAATCGTGAAGCCGTTGTACACAATCGTCGACCAGCCCTTTTTGGTGGACAGCAGCCGGACTTCCGTCCCGGGCTCCAGCCGGGTGGCCACGGCGTAACCCTTTTCACCGGGGCCGGTGTGGGCGTTCACCTTCTTCCCGTCGCGGGAATAAATGTAACGGATCTTCTCCGAAGAGGAGGAGGAAGACGAGGAATCGGAGGAAGAGGAGGCGCCGGGCTTATTGGAGGAGAGGTACTTGCTCATCACGTAGACCACGGAGCCGTTGTACACAATCTCCGCCCAGCCGTTCTTGCGGGAGACGACCTTCACCTCCGTGCCGGGGTCCAGCTGGGCCGCGACGGCGTAGCCCTTTTCACTGGGGCCATGGCGGACATTGACCTTCTTGCCGTTGGGAGAATAGATATACCTCGTTGTCGCGGCAAAAGCGTCCATCACGGGAAGCGCGATGAGCAGAACCAGCATCACAAAACAAAGAATGCGTTTTTTCATGACAAAACCCTCCCGGATTCAGAATACAGATAAACAGCGATGGATAAACATCCATGCTGATCATAGCATGAAACAGCAGAAAAGGGAAGAGGGAAAGCAAGAAAATGATAAAAAAATTATAAAAGAATAACAAAATGGTTACAAAACAGAGTTTCTTCTGTTATAATTTGCGGAAGCGGCAGGCGGACGGCGTTTTCAGGTTCCGCGCCGAGCAGACCCGCGGGGGCGGACGCCGCGAACCGCAAAGAAATGCGGGCGGAATTCGGGAAGGATGCAGCCGGATTCCTGATCGATGGAAATTAATAAATACGGGACAGTTGACTTTAGTTCGCTAATGTGGTAGCATGGCAAAGAAATTTGGATCAGGGGGAGGGTTTTCCGAGGTGGAGCTGAACCTGGAGGTCATGGACCAGATGGAGCGGATCGGGTTCCTGCTGCGCGGCCTGTACCACGAGCACGGCTTTGTCCGCTACCGGATGAGCAAATTCGAGGAGTACGACCTTTACAGCCGGAACAAGGATTTCCTGCTGAGCGAGGGCGTGATCACCTTCACCGACGCCAACGGCCGGCTGATGGCGCTGAAGCCCGACGTGACGCTGAGCATCGTCCTGCACGTGCGGGACGGCGGCGACGAGCTTCAGAAGCTGTATTACCACGAAAACGTGTACCGCCTTTCCGCAGCCTCCGACGGCTTCCGGGAGGAGACGCAGGTCGGCGTGGAGTGCATGGGTCCGGTGGACGGGAAGACCGTGCAGGAGGTGCTGAAGCTGGCGGAGGAAAGCCTGCGGCTGCTGAGCGACCGGTATATTCTGGAAATCAGCCATCTGGACCTGCTGAGCGCCCTGGTGGATACGGTGGCGACCGACGACGGGATGCGGGAGAGAATCCTGCGCTGCTCCGGGGAGAAGAACCTGCACGGGATCAGCGGGATCTGCCGGGAGGCAGGGCTGGCGGAGGGTGCGGAGCGCGCCCTGCTGGACCTGCTGCGGACCTATGGCCCGCCCCGGACCGTGATGCCGCGGATCCGGAAAATCGCGGAGGAAAACGGCTGTGAGGCATCTGCCCGGGAGCTTGGGCAGACCGCGGCCGCCTTCATGGGGACGCCGGCGGAGGAGCATCTGTGGATCGACTTTTCCGCGACGGGGGACCTGAAGTATTACAACGGCATCGCCTTCAAGGGCTTCCTGGAGGGAATTCCGGACCCCGTGCTCAGCGGCGGGCAGTACGACGCACTGATGCGGAGAATGCACCGGAAGGATCGGGCCATCGGATTCGCGGTGTTTCTGCACCGGCTGGAGAGACTGTCCCGGGAAGGAGCGCTGAACTGACATGGAAGAGAGAAGAAACCGGGACGGCGGGAGCTTCCTGAACGTGGCGCTGCCCAAGGGCCGCCTCGGGGAAAAGGTTTATCAGCTGTTCGCCGCGGCGGGGTTCGAGTGCCCCGCGATTCTGGAAAACAGCCGGAAGCTGATCTTCGAAAACCCGGAGACGGGGGTCAGGTACTTCTGGGTCAAGCCCAGCGACGTGGCGATCTACGTCGCGCGCGGCGCGGCGGACATCGGCGTTGCGGGAAAGGATATCCTGCTCGAGTACCGGCCGGACGTGTATGAGCTGATGGACCTGGGCATCGGGAAATGCCGGATGGCCGTGGCCGCGCCGGAGGGATATCAGGACGACCCGGCGCGGACGCTGCGGGTGGCTACGAAGTTCGCCCGGATCGCGCGGGATTACTACGCGGGCATGGGCCGGGACATCGACATCATCCATCTGAACGGGAGCATCGAGATTGCCCCGATCCTCGGGCTGAGCGACGTGATCGTGGACATCGTGGAGACGGGAACGACCCTGCGGGAGAACCGGCTGGAGGTCCGGGAGACCATCGTGCCGATTTCCGCCAGGCTGATCGCCAACAAGAGCGGATTCAAATTCAAGCGGGCGGCCGTGGAGAAGCTGACGGCCGGGCTGGGAGGCGTTGAAAAATGATTCGGATCATGAAGATGGGGGAGGTTTCCCCGGAGGAGATCTTTAACAGGAATATGCCGACGAACAACGTCACGGACACCGTGGCGGAGATTCTGCGGAACGTCCGGAGCCGGGGCGACGCGGCGCTGAAGGAATACACGAAGAAATTCGACGGCGCGGACCTGGAGAGCCTGACGGTGAGCGCGGAGGAGATGAAGGAGGCACTTGCGGAGGTGGAACCGGAATTCCTGCGCGTGCTGGAAAAGGCGGCGGCGAATATCCGGAAGTTCCACAGCCGGCAGGTGCGCAATTCCTTCATCATCAACGATGAGGAAGGCATCGTCATGGGGCAGAAGGTGATTCCCGTGGACCGGGCGGGCGTGTACGTGCCCGGCGGCACGGCCGCGTATCCGTCCACCGTGCTGATGGATGTGATTCCCGCGAAGATCGCTGGCGTGCGGGAAATCATCATGACGACCCCTCCCGGAAGGGACGGGCGGATCAACCCGGCCATCCTCGCCGCGGCCAGCGTGGCGGGCGTGGACCGGATCGTCAAGGCGGGCGGCGCCCAGGCGATCGCCGCGCTGGCGTACGGCACCGAGAGCGTGCCGAAGGCGGACAAGATCGTCGGCCCGGGAAACGCCTTCGTGGCGGAGGCGAAGCGGCAGGTGTACGGGCTGGTGAGCATCGACATGATCGCCGGACCCAGCGAGATCCTGATCGTCGCGGACGGGAAGAGCAGCCCGCGGCAGGTGGCGGCGGACCTGCTGAGCCAGGCGGAGCACGACCGGGTGGCCAGCGCGGTGCTGGTGACCGACAGCGCGGAGCTGGCGGAGGCGGTGCGGGACGAGATCGAGCGGCAGCTGCCGCTGCTGGAGCGGGAGGAGATCGCCCGGGCGTCCATCGACAACCACGGGAAGATCATCCTGAGCGAGAACCTGCGGGAGGCGATCGAGACCGCGAACGCCATCGCGCCGGAGCACCTGGAGCTGTGCGTGGACAATCCCTTCGACTGGCTGGACGCGGTCCGGCACGCCGGATCCGTCTTCATGGGGAGAAACTGCCCGGAAGCCCTGGGGGATTATCTGGCAGGACCGAACCACACGCTGCCGACCCAGGGGACGGCACGGTTCTCCTCGCCGCTGAGCGTGGATGATTTCGTCAAGAAGACGCAGTACACCTATTTCACCCGGGAAGCGCTCGGCCGCGTCGCGAAGGATGTGGCGCTGTTCGCGCGGAAGGAAGGCCTGACCGGCCATGCCCGCAGCGCACTGAGCCGGGGGGAGGAAGACGCGTGAGCCGCGGGGAAGGCACATGGAGCGTACGGAGAAAGGCGCATGAGCCGGAGAAAGGCGCATGGCGCGGGGAGGAAGACGCATGAGCCGGTTTTTTTCGCCGAAGTACAGGGAGCTTGAGGCCTACACGCCCGGGGAGCAGCCCCGGGAGCGGAAATTCATCAAGCTGAACACCAACGAAAGCCCGTTTCCGCCCGCGCCGGCGGTCCGGGAGCGCGTCGCGGAGGCGGCGGGGGGACTGAACCTCTACTCCGATCCGGAATGCACGGCGCTGCGGGCGGCGCTCGCGGAAAGGCTGGGGCTTTCGCCGGAAAACCTGATCCTGTCCAACGGGAGCGATGAGGCGCTGAACTTCGCGTTCATGGCCTTCTGCGACGAGCGGACCCCCGCAGTGTTCCCGGACATCACGTACGGGTTCTACCCCGTGTTCGCGCGGATCAACCGGGTTCCGTTCCGGACGGTCCCCCTGCGGAAGGACTGGACGGTGGAGATCAGCGACTATTCTGCCTGCGGGGGGACCGTGTTCCTGGCCAACCCCAACGCCCCGACCGGCATCGCGCTCGAGCCGGCGCAGATCGAGCGCATCCTCGCCGAAAACCCGGACCACCCGGTCATCGTGGACGAGGCGTACGTCGACTTCGGCGGGGAGAGCGCGCTGGGGCTGATCGGAAAATACGAGAACCTGCTGGTGGTTCAGACCTTCTCCAAATCCCGCAGCCTGGCGGGGCTCCGGCTGGGCTTCGCGGCGGGAAACCCGGAGCTGATCCGGGACCTGAAAACCATGCAGTATTCCACCAATCCCTATAACGTGGACGCCCTGGCCCAGGCCGCCGGCATTGCGTGCCTGGCGGAAGACGGGTATAATCTGGAGCATGCCGCGCAGATCAGCGAAACCCGGGAATGGACCCGGAGGGAGCTGCTGGCGAGGGGATTTGCGGCCACGGACAGCCGGGCGAACTTCCTGTTCGCCTCCCACCCCGCTTTCCCGGGGAGCAGCCTGCGGGACCGGCTGCGGGAAAAGGGCATCCTGATCCGCTGGTTTGACCAGGACCGGATCCGGGACTGGAGCCGGATTTCCATCGGCACGCGGGAGGATATGGAGACGCTGGTCCGGACGGTGGACCGGCTGCTGGAGGAAAGAGCATGAGACAGGCGGAGATCATTCGGAAAACCGGGGAGACGGATGTCCGGGTCCGGCTGGAACTGGACGGAACCGGCAAGAGCGCGATCGATACCGGGGTCGGTTTCCTGGACCATATGCTGGAGCTGTTCGCCCGGCACGGAAGATTCGACTTGGAGGTCAGCTGCAGGGGAGATACCCGGGTGGACGACCATCACAGCGTGGAGGATATCGGTATCGCCCTGGGGCAGGCGTTCGACCGGGCGTTGGGCGCGAAGGCGGGCATCCGCCGGTACGGGCAGCGGCTGCTGCCCATGGATGAAACGCTGATCCTGACGGCGGTGGACCTGAGCGGACGGAGCTTCCTCGGATACGAGGCGGAAATTCCCGCGGAGAAGGTGGGCACCTTCGACACGGAGCTGGGGGAGGAATTCTTCGAGGCGTTTGTGCGCAACGCGAAATGCTCCCTGCATATCCGCCGGATGGCGGGAAAGAACAGCCACCACATCCTGGAGGGTGTTTTCAAGAGCACGGCCAGGGCCCTGCGGGAAGCCGTGGAGGTGGATCCCGCCCTGGGGGGCGAAATACCCTCGACGAAAGGAACCCTGTGAAGATGACAGCCATTGTGGATTACGGCGTAGGCAACCTGTTTTCGCTGAAGTGCAGCTTTGAAGCCATCGGGGAAAACGCGGAGGTGACCTCCGATCCCGGGAGGATCCGGGAAGCGCGGCGGGTGATACTGCCGGGCGTCGGCGCCTTCGCGGACGCGGCCGAAAAGCTGCGGGCCAGCGGGCTGGACGCCGTGCTTCGGGAGACGGCGGAGGCGGGAAAGCCCCTGATGGGCATCTGCCTGGGGATGCAGCTGCTGTTCGGGAAAAGCCTCGAATACGGCGAGCACGAAGGCCTGGGGCTTCTGCGGGGAACCGTGCGGCCCATCCGGGATATCCTGGACGAGCGGGGCGCCGATCCGGAGAGGAAGCTGAAGATTCCCCAGATGGGGTGGAACGCGCTTCGCCTGCGGAGGAACAGCCCGCTGTTCCGGTATATCCGGGAGGGGGAGTACGTGTATTTCGTTCACTCCTACGCGGCGGACGGGTGCGGGGATTCCCTGCTGGCCGACACGGAATACGGCGCGCCGCTGACGGCGTGCGTCGGCGAGGGGAACGTGATGGGCTGCCAGTTCCATCCGGAGAAGAGCGGGTCCGTCGGGCTGAGACTGCTGAAGGCATTCTGCGAGATGGGAGAATAAGAGCATGATCATTTTTCCGGCGATCGACCTGTACGAGGGCAGGGCCGTGCGCCTGCTGCGCGGGGATTACCAGCAGATGACGGTGTACAGCGAGCATCCGGAGGAGGTCGGAAGGA
Source organism: uncultured Clostridia bacterium (assembly GCA_947166705.1). Lineage (GTDB taxonomy): Bacteria > Bacillota > Clostridia > Christensenellales > Aristaeellaceae > Aristaeella. Next base: position 35,416 of record CAMVFE010000009.1, on the reverse strand, counting down.
CCTTCGCCGAGGAGGGCGCGACGCATGTGCACCTGGTGGACCTGGAGGGCGCGCGGGACGGCTCCATGCCCAACCTGAAAACCGCGCTGAAAATCCGGCGGGAGACGGGGCTCTTCTGCGAGATCGGGGGCGGCATCCGCTCCATGGACGCCGCCCGGGCCTGCCTGGAAGACGGGATGGACCGGGTGATCCTCGGGACGGCGGCTGTCCGGGATCCGGAGTTCCTGGAGAAGGCCGTGGCGGAATGGGGAGAGAAGATCGCCGTGGGCGTGGATATCCGGGACGGGAAGGTGGCCGTGCAGGGATGGACCGAGGATACCGGGCTGCCTTTTCTGGATTTCTGCCGGAGGATGGCGGAGATCGGCGTGGGAACGCTGATCTGCACGGATATCAGCCGGGACGGCGCCATGCGGGGCGCGAACCGGGAGCTGTACCGCCGGCTGAGCGCGGAGATGCAGATCCGCATTACCGCCAGCGGGGGCGTCTCCAGCCTGGAGGATGTGCGCGCGCTGCGGGCGCTGGGCCTGTACGGCGCGATCATCGGGAAGGCGTGGTACACGGGTGCGGTTTCGCTGAGGGAAGCGATCAGGGAGGCAGAATGATTACTAAACGGATAATTCCCTGCCTGGACGTCAGGGACGGCCGGGTGGTGAAGGGCGTGAATTTTCAGGGGCTGGGGGACGTGGATTCCCCGGTCCGGCTGGCGAAGATGTACAGCGAATCCGGCGCGGACGAGCTGGTGTTCTACGACATCACCGCCTCCGCGGAGGGCCGGGCGCTGTTCACGGACATCCTGACGGAAACGGCGCGGCAGGTGTTCATCCCGCTGACGGTCGGGGGCGGTATCAACACCGTCGCGGATTTTGACCGCGTGCTGAAATGCGGGGCGGACAAGGTGTCCGTCAATTCCGGCGCCATCCGGAACCCCGGACTGATCGGGGAGGCCGCGAAGAAGTACGGGGACCAGTGCGTGGTGCTGAGCGTCGACGTGAAGCGCGTGGACGGCGTCTTCCGCGTGTTCGCGAAGGGCGGACGCGTGGATACCGGACTGGACGCGCTGGAATGGATCCGCCGGGGCGTGGAGAGCGGCGCCGGGGAAGTGGTGGTCAATTCCATCGATACGGACGGCGTGAAGCGGGGCTTCGACCTGGAGATGCTTGAGAAGGTCTGCGAGATCGTGCAGGTGCCCGTCATCGCCAGCGGCGGCGCCGGATGCGTCGGAGATTTTATCACGCTGTTCAGGAGCCTCCCGGGCGTGGACGCCGGGCTGGCCGCCTCCATCTTTCATTTAGGAGAGGTGCAGATCCGGGATCTGAAGCGGGAGATGAAGGACGCGGACATTCCGGTCAGAATCTGAGGATCAGGATCTGAGAATGGGAAGACAAAGGTAAGCGAAGGGATACGGGACGGAGGAGAAAACGCCATGATTGACATTGAGGAACTGACATTTGACGAGCGGGGCCTGATTCCGGCCGTCGTCGTGGACGCCAAGAGCCGGAAGGTGCTGACGCTGGCCTATATGAACCGGGAAAGCCTGCGGATTTCCATGGAGAAGGGACTGACCTGCTTCTGGAGCCGGAGCCGGCAGGAGCTGTGGCTGAAGGGGGAGACCAGCGGGAACTACCAGCACATCGTCTCCATCACCGCGGACTGCGACCGGGATGCCCTGACCGTCGTCGTCGAGAAGGACGGCCCCGCCTGCCACACGGGCGAAGAGAGCTGCTTCTTCAATCCCGTCTACATCAGCGAGGAGCGGCACGACTTTACCTACGAGGGCCTGATGGAGCTGCTGAAGGGGCGGAAGACGGAGAAGAAGGAAGGCTCCTACACCACCTACCTGTTTGAGAAGGGACTGGACAAGATCCTGAAGAAAGTCGGGGAGGAATCCACCGAGGTCATCATCGCCGCCAAGGACCGGGACAAGAAAGAGACGGTCTACGAGATCGCGGATCTGTGCTATCACGTGATGGTGCTGATGGTGGAGGCCGGCATCAGCCTGGAGGATATCCGGGACGAGCTGGCCGGCCGCCACGTGATCGACCACAAAGTCAAACAGGAGAAGATGACCGGGGATGCGTGACCTGCATATGCATACCACCTTTTCCGACGGGAAGCACGAACCGGAGGAAATGGTGGAGGAGGGAATCCGCCGCGGACTGACCGAAATCGGCATTTCCGACCATTCGTGGGCGGAGATGGACGAAGCGTCCATGGCGCGGGAGAGCGTCGAGGCCTATCGGCGGGAAATCGACAGACTGAAGGAAAAATACGCGGGCACCATCCGGGTGCGCTGCGGGCTGGAGCTTGACTATTATTCGGAGAACGGGGCGGTCTACGACTATATTATCGGTTCTGTTCACTGGATCCGGATGGCGGACGGGCATTATCTGCCCGTGGACTGGACGGCGGAGAAGCTTGCGGCGGGATGCGCGCAGTACTTCGGAGGCGACTGGTATGCGCTGGCGGAGGCCTATTACCGGTTGGAGGCGGACGTGGTCCGGCAGACCCGGTGCGATATCATCGGGCATTTCGACCTGATCACCAAATTCAACGAGCGGGAGGCGTGGTTTGATCCCGCGCATCCCCGATACCGGAGCGCCTGGCAGCGGGCGGCCGACGCGCTGCTGCGGACCGGGAAACCGTTTGAAATCAACACGGGCGCCATCTCCAGGGGGTACCGGACGGATGCGTATCCGGCGGGGGAGATCCGCGATTATCTGCGCGCGCACGGCGGACGGATGATCCTGTCCAGCGACGCACACCGGAAGGAAAATATCTGCTTTGAGTTCGGGCGGTTCGAAGGGGAATGCTGAAGTGAGACGGTGAGAACCGTTTCCCTGACTTACCCGCGATTCGTTCGGATGACTCACCCGCGATTCGTTCGAATGGGCATTGAACCCGGGAGGCAATCGTGATATGATTCCCTCCGGAAACGGAGGAGGATTCAGCTTTGGGATACCTTTATGAGACGCATATGCACACCTGTCTGGCCAGCGCCTGCGGCAAGAGCACCGGGAAGGAGCACGCCAGGTTTTACCGGGAGATCGGGTTCACCGGCATCATCATGACCGACCATTTCTTCGGCGGGAATACCTGCATTCCGAAGAATCTTCCCTGGGAGGAGCGGATCGACCTGTTCTTCCGGGGATATGAGGATGCCCTGGAGGAAGGACAGAAAATCGGGCTGGATGTCTTCTTCGGCCTGGAGCAGAACTTCGGGTTTGACGAATATCTCATCTACGGCCTGACCAGGGAGTACATGAAGGCACACCCGGAGATGGAGCACTGGACGCGCAGGCAGCAGCTGGAGGAGGTTCACCGGGCCGGCGGCGCGGTGATCCAGGCGCATCCCTTCCGCATGCGGGGATACATGGACCGGATCCGCGTGGCCGAGCTGTTCGCCGACGGCGTGGAGGCGGCCAACGCGGGGAACGACCAGCTGGACGACGCGCGGTGCCTGCTGTACGCAAAGGAAAAGCATCTGCTGATGACCGCGGGGAGCGACAACCACAATTCCCCGACGGACCGGATTTTCGGCGTGGAGCTGGACGAAAAGCTCGGCAGTATTCAGGATTATGTCCGGATTATCCGGGAGAAGGGAAAAATCGGCCTCCATGTACCGCCGGAGAGATGGGTCATGCCGGATACGGAGATCGATGAGCGGCATATTGCCTGGTGGCTGAACGAAAAGGAAGAAATGCAGCGGCTGGAGCCCGGCCCCTGGAGATAAGACGCCGCCGGGTGAAAACATGCGGAGCGGACGATGAGGAGACGGTCCTGTCTGAGCGACAGGACCGTCCTTTTCTTTTCCGGACTTGTTCACGTTTGGACAGTGCGGCAGACCGTATCCCGTGACGCAAACCGCAGGAAGCGAGTCAATGAGAAACGTCTCCGCGACTTGTTTCGGAAGACCATTTGCGATAAAGACCGGCGATCACGGTTTCGATGTTTTCCGGTTCCATCTGGATATCGCGAATGCCGGGGATACCGGCGAGCAGGGCAAACAACTGCGGTGAAGGGATCTTCGTGCCGTCATAGCGGTAGGTGTACCGGTCGCCGCTCCGCTCCAACAGCGTCAGGCCTTCCGGCACAGGGGATTTCGCGGAGGTTATCAGCCTCACCAGGCGGTGATCCCCAGTCATTTGCAGGAGCCCGTCGTAGCTGCCGTCGAAGGCCAGGCGGCCCCGGTTGATCAGAATCAGCCGGTTGGCCATTTCCGCCAGATCGTCCATATCGTGAGAGGTTACCATCAGCGTAACGCCAAGCTCCTGGTTGGCCAGTTTCAGGGAATCGATCATCCTGCGCTTGGCCAGGACATCCAGGCCGAGGGTCGGCTCGTCCAGCAGCACCAGTTCCGGCGCATGCAGCAGAGTCAGCGCGAGATCCGCCCGCATGCGCTGCCCGAGAGACAGCTCGCGGGAAAAGGTGTTCCAGAGCGGTTTCAGGTCGAGCAGTTCCTTCAGCCTGTTGACATTGCTTCGGTAGACATCGTCCGGAATATCCCATACGGCTTTTTTCCACTCGAAGGAAGCCCGGACAGGATGATCCCACCACAGTTCGCTCCGGTTGCCAAAGAGCACGCCGGTACGGCGCATGACCTCAATGCGCTTTACGCAAGGATCGGCGCCAAAGATTTTTACCTGCCCCTGCTGGGCCCGGAGCAGGCCTGCGAGCAGCTTAAAGGTTGTGGATTTCCCGGCACCGTTGGGGCCGGCGTAAGCGGCAAACTCCCCGCGGCGCAGTGTAAAGCTGACGTCATTCAGCGCATAAATCCGGCTGTGTTCCCGCTTCAAAAGGGAAACAGGCCGGCTCTGGTCGAAATATTTGGTTACGTGTGCCAGACTGACGACACATTCATGATCTGCATTCATTCTTTTTTTCTCCTTCTTATCCCTTTTTTCTTTTTGGGCTCTTTTGCGGCTCTGATTCCGGCTCTTTTTTGCTCGTTCAGCGCCGATGACCCATTTCCTTATAACGATTGCAGCTGTATTGCAGATAGCGCCTCAAACCGGCGCGGAAGCAGCAGGCCGCAGCCAGCATGAACGCGGCGGCGATACAGACGGGGAGCGCCAGAACAGCCCCGGTCACCCTGCCGAGCAGCGCCAGCGACGGCAGATAAGCCAGCAGACCTACGGGTAGCGCCGTATACAAAATGCCCAGCAGCCAGCGGGGCAGGCCGAACAGCGGGAAACGGCCCAGCTGGCCGTTCAGGTCCAGAATCAGGGTGGACAGCTCCTCGCTGACGACCGGCGAACGGAAGGCCGCTGATCCTAAAAGGAAGCTCTGGCCCAGCATCAGCAGGATATGACAGAGCATATACAGCAGGAGAAGGAACAGACGAAGAAGCGTTACCTCCAGATGCAGCCGGGTCCAGGCCAGCGCTGTCAGCAGGATCCCGATCAGGAAACCGCCGCTGCCGGAAACGGGCATAAACCCTTCGGTAAGCAGCTGGACCATCAGCGGACGGGGCTGGATCAGCATATGATCCACCTGGCCGCGGCCGATCCTTCGGCTGATATGAAGCACGTTGAAGCCGCCGAACAGCATATAGCACAGCCCGTCCGAGAGCTCGAAAAAGCCGAGCATCAGCAGGATTTCATCCGTGCTCAGCCCGCCCGCGCCGCCGAAACGCACGGCCAGCAGGAGAATGCCGGACACGGCGGTCAGGTTATTGATGATCTCCGCGCAGATGATGATCAGCGCGGCCTTGAAGTCCTGCAGCACCCAGTTCAGATCCATGCGCGCATACAGCCCGAGCAGGCGCAGGACCGCGCGAAGCTTATCCCCCATAGGACACCATCCTTTCCCGCATCGAAGTAAAGCGCCAGAGCGCCAGCGGCCACAGCACCACGTTCCAGAACAGCTGCGCGGCCAGAACGGTCATCGGCTCCGCGAGCCCGGCGTAGATGGATAACGGCCCGCCGGCCAGCGAGCCCAGCGGTGTGAGCGCGAGAAAACGCCCGATCCCCCAGGGCAGCGCGGCGAAGGGAATGACGGAGCCCGTGAACAGCGCTGTCAGCGACTGACGCATATCGTGCACAACCCATTCCAGGTTGCGCAGGCGGATCAGCAGGCAGGCAAAGAGGTAATCCACCGCGAACCCCAGCGAAACGGTCAGCACCAGGGAAGGGAGGAACCACAGGCTTGCCGGACGGAGATCCACGCCGCAGAGCAGCGCGATGACCAGGACCGGGAGCGACAGGATTGCAAGCGGCAGCACCCAGCCTCCTACGGTATGGGCGGCCAGCTGGGCAAACAGGCTCCGGGGGCGAAGATACAGCTTCAGCACCGAACCGTCATGCAGCCAGCCGGAGGCCGGCGTCCGCACGTCGAGCATCGGCGCGAGCACCGTGGAGAGGATTGTATATACATAGACCTGATTGAGACTCAGACCCTGCATGTCCACACCCTGCATGAACAGCGAGCGCCAGATCATCAGCAGCGCGCCCAGCCCGGCCGCCCGCAGCAGATACTGGGCGATGATGTTGGCCAGGCCGAAATAGCTTTTTTCCTTCAGGCACATGCGCGCGGTCGCGCTCCAGGCCCTGAAATGCTTCACAGCGAATCATCCTTTCTTTTCAGACACACAAAAACGGCGGCCCTAATCGGACCGCCGGCAAAATCACGATGAAAACGGATCAAAGCGCTTTGACGGAAGCCAAAAAGGGCAGACTTATTCCATCAGGCGCAAAAACATACGCGAAACCGCGCGCAACACGGACCAGATACCGCATCTGCTTCATGGAAGCTGCCCCCCTTTCTTCATCATATAATAAAGTATATCATGCACTGCCCACCCTGTCAAATCAGGCGGTTTTCACTGCAGGAGGCTGATTGCCTTTCATTGCAAGAGCTCAATTCAGCCGCATTTCATTGCCGAAAGCAGGTACAAGTCGGGAGAGGGGAACGAAAAGGACCGGCCCTATCGTTCCATGGAAAGATCCCCGTTACTCCTGAACTCCGAACGGAGCTCCATCAGGATTCTGCCGAGAAGGTTCCGGCCCGGCCATTCGGAAGGAGGGGTTTCGGCAGCGGCGGCGGCTTCCAGGCCGATCCCCCAGACGGTATCCCTTGGGCTCGCTTCCGCCAGAACGGCGTCCCCGGTCTCCAGCAGTTTCGCCATCAGATCGGGGTTCTGCTCATATTTGGCCCGGCTGGCCGCTTTAACTACATCAACTTTCACGGCGTCCCAGGCGGAGGAATCAAACGGCGTTACGTTCCTTCCGAGTTCCTTGCACTCCCAGGGCTGCGTGGAACGAAGAATCGCTTCATAGCGTTCCCAATCGCGGAACAGCTTTGCTTTCTCCGCCATCATATACTGCTCCACGAACCGGTACTCGCGGCCGTCCACGACAAACTTTCTTCTGAACCAATTGGAAAAGCAGCCGTTTGCCCCGTCAGCCATCCAGAAGAAAACCGCGGGCTGTCTGCGAACAGGGCGGCGCATGTCCATGTATTTCGAGACCCAGTCCGGATCACGGTAATGGCCGTATTCACTCATCAGGCAGCCGCAGCAGAGATCGTCGGCTATCTCAAGAATCACATCCGCAAGCTCCAGATCATTCTTCCAGCAGTCCGCGATGGCTTCGCAGCCCAGCCATGCGCCGAGGATATTGCCCGTCACCGCGCCGGTGGAATCGCTGTCGCCGCTGTGATTCACGGCGGCAGTCACGCCGGAAGAGAAATCGTCCTGATGTTTCAGCGCACAGTAGAGGGAAATGCCCAGCGTCTCCTCGGCCACCCAGCCCTCGCCAAGCTGACGGATATTCTCCGGATCGCCGGGCGCGTCATTTTCAGACAGCAGAACCGCCCGATCAATCTGATCCGTGAGCTCCCCGAGATGCGGATCGCCCGTAAAGACGGAGGAGACCGTGTCCCTTGCCTCCAGGATGATCTCCTTCAGAGACATCCTTTTTCCCTCCGGAGGGAAAATGATGCGGCTGATGATATGGACCAGTACGGCGGCCGGCATGTAGCCGAGGGAGTGGCCGTGGGTGATCGCCGCCAGCTGGGCGCCCTCCATATCCAGCTGCCGGATGTCACCCGGCTGATAGCTGACCGCCAGCGGGGCGACGCGCATGATGCCGCCGCAGCCCTTGCTGTGATTTCTTTTCGCCGCTACGTAATCATCGTACGCCGTGCCGTCCTCCAGAGCCGAGAGGCAGGTGAGCCCCGGAGCTCTCCTGGCGTAAAGCTCCGGCACATCCAGAAGCCAGGAGATACCGTCCGCTTTCGCGGAACGCCTGCGCCTGCCGGGTGCGGGATGGGCGCTTTGCTGCGTTTTCAGCCAGTCCCGATAGGCCTTCATGACATACTCCCGGGGCAGGCCCTGAATGCCGTGCATGGCACCTCGGGTATCACCGACCAGCAGGCCGTTTGCCGTAAAGAGGGACATCTGCGTGTCGTCTGAGATCAGGGCTTTTCCGGTGGCCGGATCCAGGGTATAGGCCGTGATGCCGTTCCGGCCGTATTGATGAAAGATCTGCGCTTCACGCAGGAACTCCACCGGATAGCCCAGCGCGTCGCCGACCGCTCCGCCGAGGATGCAGCCCCTGACGGCATCCAGATGAATTTCCTTTTCCTTTTTTCTTCGAAGCACCTGGGCGGCTTCAGCCTGATCCTCATCCCTGTAGAAATGAGAGAAATTCCGGCTGAACTGATCGAAATTGTAGGGCGCGGAAGAGCTGCACAGAACCGCGAAGTCTATGCTGCGGAATATATCGTTTTCGCGCAGGCCGTCGAAATTGAATTCTTTCAGCGCCCTATAGAACAGATCCGAAACGACCGCCGCATCATTGCCGAATGCCCCGCAGCCGAAAGCGCCGAGGATCAGATGCCGGTATCCCAGATACGCGGCAACCTTCAGCATGCCCGTGATCCGATCAAAGACCAGGGTTCTGTACTGATCCTGATCCATGCCTTCCAGACCGAAGGTGAGCATCGGGGCGGCGCATGTCAGGACCGCGACGATGACTGTTTCCGGAAGCAGGGCGCCGTTCCCGTCCCTGATGATTTCCACTTGCGGGTGGATCATGAGCGCGTGGGAGCCCATATACGTGCCCAGAGAGCGGTTGTAATCGTAATAGGCCCTGGCCTTCGCGCTTTCCAGTGAAAGAAGGAGCGAGCTTTTTCTGCACAGATCCTCTTCCTGCGCCCTTGCGCCCCGCCGAACGCCGCCGCCCGGATTGACCGGATTCGCAAGATTCAGTACCAGAACAGGCTTGTTTCCTTCTTTTTGCAGGTTATCTGAATACTGAGCCGCGCGCTTCCGCGCCAGCGTGAATGAATCAGTGTTTTCACAGCTGTAGCAGCACCGGCCGGCAGAATGAATATGCTCGAATTCCGTGGAATCGCAAACCTGGCGGACATCCTGCGGCAGGTAAACCCGGACCTCTTCCATCTGAGCGCGTGAAAGCTTCAGGGGAATGGTTTTCCCCTCAAGCTGGTAGCTGCCTTTTTCAAGGACAGCAAGCGTATCCAACAGCATGGAAACATTTTCGTCGCGCATTCTGTTACCTCATCATTTCTTCCGGCGGCAGGCGATAAGCGAAACTGAAAGATGAATTCAGAAAAGTGTTCTTCCTGGCTGCTGACTGAATTCTACAAAATCCCGGAGGCGGCTGTCAAGGAAAAACGCCTGCGTCGATCAGAGGTTGGCACGCTCCAATCGGTATGGTATACTGACGGAGACACGGAAGCATTTCAGCCGCGGGAAAGCGAAACACCCTCCGGAGCGCCGGAGATGGGAGGAAATCAGGATGAAGGTTCAGCGTCAGATCTCAGTCAGGGCTTACGAATCCGAGGGGTTCATCAGCCGGGTGCAGCGGTGCATCCGGGAATCCGTCATTCCTTATCAGTATCAGGTGCTCTGGGACAGGATTCCCGGGGTCGAAAAGAGCCACGCGGCCATGAATTTTGTGAACGCCGGCCGGGCTCTCCGCGGGGAGGATCCGGGGGACGGCTTCTACGGTATGGTGTTCCAGGACAGCGATGTAGCCAAATGGCTTGAAGCCGCGGCTTTCGCCCTGGCCGCTGCGCCGGACGGGGAGCTGGAAAAGCAGGTGGAGGAGATGATCTCTCTCGTCGGCGGCGCGCAGGACGAGGACGGGTACCTGGATACCCGCTTCACGATCACCGACCGGGACAAGAGATGGACGAACCTGCGCGAAGCCCATGAGATGTACTGCGCCGGGCACATGATGGAGGCCGCCTGCGCGCGCTTCGAGGTCTCCGGGGACGACCGGCTGTTGAAAATCATGGAAAAGAACGCGGAGCATATCTACCGGAGATTCGTGGAGCAGGGCGCGGAAGGATGGCCAGGACATCCGGAGATCGAGCTCGCTTTGCTGAAAATGTACCGGGCTACCGGAAACCGGCACTGCCTGGAGCTCTGCCGGCATCTGATTGACGTCCGCGGCACCGATCCCGGCTTCTACGCCCGGGAGGAGGAGCGCGGATGGAACGTCTGGGGAGGATGGGACGGCCATGCGGAATATACCCAGGCCCACGCTCCCGTACGGGAGCAGACGGATGCTGTCGGCCACGCGGTCCGCGCGGTTTACCTGTACACCGCCATGGCCGACCTGGCGGCCGAGACGGGGGACGAGACGCTTCTTGCCGCGTGCAGAAGGCTCTGGGAAAGCATTATCCGGAGGCGCATGTACGTAACCGGCGGCATCGGCTCCACCGTGCAGGGGGAGGCCTTCACCGAGGACTACGACCTGCCTCCGGACACCGCCTACGCGGAAACCTGCGCGTCCATCGGGCTGATGTTCTTCGCCTCCCGGCTGCTGGAAAACGAAGTGAAGGCTGAATACGCGGACGTTATGGAGCTGGCCTTCCACAATACGGTGCTGGCCGGCATGCAGCTGGACGGAAAACGCTTCTTCTACGTCAATCCCCTGGAGGTCGATCCGGGGATCTCCGGCGTGGCCGCCGGGCACCGGCATGTGCTGCCCTCCCGGCCGGGCTGGTATCCCTGCGCCTGCTGCCCGCCCAACGTGGCCAGGCTCGTGGGGTCGATCGGGAAGTACGCCTACGGGGAGAACGGAGATACCGCCTTCTGCCACCTTTTCGCCGCCGGGCGTGTCCGATTCGATAACGGAATGGAGCTCACCTGCGAAACGGGGTATCCCTATGAGCTGCGCGTATCCTATACGGCGCGCGGGGAGGGCACGCTGGCCGTCCGCCTGCCCGGATGGAGCCGGAAGACGCTGCTGCGCGTCAACGGCAGTGAAATCCGGCCCGAGGTCCGGGACGGATACGCGTATCTGCCCGTGAGCGGGGAAACGAAGGTGGAGCTGGAGCTGGACGGAGAGCCGAAGGTGATCCGGCCCAGCGTGAAAATTCCGCGGCTCGCCGGAATGGCGGCGCTGAAGCGGGGGCCCCTGTGCTACTGCTTCGAGGGCGTCGACAACGGCCGGGTCCGCGCCCTGCGGCTGAACACGAAAAAGGCTCCCAGGGTTTCCGAATTCCAGCCGGAGCTGCTGGGAGGCACCGTCACGCTGACGGCGGAGGCTTCCCGGATCGTGGATACCGACGGGTCGGAGCCTGCCGGGCTGTACTCCGACGCGCCGGAGCGGACGGAGCCCTGCGAGGCGGTCGCCGTGCCCTACTACGCCTGGGGCAACCGGGGCGAGAACGAAATGCGCGTCTGGATGAATACCTGAGGCGGTCATGACGGCGCCGCGGAAACGCTTTTCCGCGGCGCCGGACCTCAGGAAAAACGGCCTCGGCGTTCAAAACGCCGGGGCCGCTTTCTGATACCGCCAGAGGGTGAAATGCTTCCGCTGCGCTGCTCCAGAAGCGGAGGTTTACAGGTTTACGGCCGCCGGTGCCTTCTCATGTATTCGATCGTTCGGTACAGCGTCTCGCCCTGGAAAATCCGGTCCAGATTGCCGGCAAAATCAAGCCCGTACCGCTGTCCGGCTTCGGTCAGGGCTGCTGAAAGACGCGCCTCCTGCTCATCCCCGAATTCCGGGAGCAGGTCCTCAATCCGGATCTGGCGGCCGTTTTCACCCGTCAGCCGATGAATGCCTGCGCCGACCAACCGGACCGGCTTTGAGGGAACCTGGGCCAGCAGCCGCACAGCCTCCGCGTGGATCGCGGCGGCGGAGCGGGTGGAAGGGATCAGCCCGGAGCGGGTGATCGTTTTCATATCAGCATATGTCAGCTTCAGGGTTACGCCCTCCCCGTAAAGGCCCACGCGGGCGGCTCTGCGCTGGACGCTGACGGCCAGCAGGAGAAGGACGTCCTCCAGGAGGCCGAAATCGCTTACATCCTCCTGAAAGGTGACCTCCCGGCTGATGGACTTCGCGTCCTCCGGCCTGTAAGGGGTCACCTTCCGGTCATCCTCTCCGGAGGCGAGCTGAGTGATCCACTGCCCCTGCCTGCCGAACAGGCGGATGATTTCCTCCTGATGGGCCCGGATATCCCGGACGGTCAGAATCCCGGCCCTGTTCAGCTTTTCCGCAGTTTTTTCGCCCACCGTATAGAGCACCCTGACGTCCCGGTCCCGGATCAGACTCACGAAGGCTTCCGGGTCGGGGATTTCAAAATAACCGTCCGGCTTTTTTTCCTCGCTGGCCATTTTGGCCGCCGTCTTGGAATAGGCCACGCCGACGGAGCAGGTCAGGCCCTGCTCCTCCAGGGTCCGGCGCTTGATCTCCCGGGCGAAAGCGCAGGCCCGATCCCAGCTTCCGGCGCTGTCCGTCACATCCAGATAGGCTTCGTCCAGGGCGATGTATTCGGATGCCGTCGCGTATTCGTTCCAGATTTCATGCAGCTGCCGGGAAACCTCCCGGTATTTTTCATAGCTTCCGTGCATGTAAACGCCATGAGGGCAGAGACGGTACGCTTCCTTGATGTTCATCGCGGAATGGATGCCGTACCTGCGGGCTTCGTAGCTGCAGGTCGCCACCACGCCACGCTCCGTCGGGAGCGCACCGATGATCAGCGGCTTTCCTTTGAGCGACGGCTGTTCCCTGATTTCGACAGCGGCAAAGAAGGCGTCCATATCCACATGGATAATGATCTGATTCATCCCGGCACCCCCTTCGCTGCGATTTTGAAAAGATATCCGGGACCTCCAGGTGGTTCGCATGGCCTGTCAAAAGGTACCGGTCATCGGATATTATGGCTGCCGGCCCGGAGCGGGGGAGACAGCCAGGAGAAGCTTATTCAAAGAAATATCACCGCAGGAGGAGAGTGTCAAGAGATGCTTTTCAGGGAACTCAAAGGAAGGTGCAAGGGAAGGACTTTTCTTCGGGAATGAAAAGGACCGTCCCTATCGTTTCCTTTGAAAAGAGGGAACGAAAAGGACCGTCCCTATCGTTTCGTTCCTATCGTTTCCTTTTCCGCTTGCTATTTCCGCGGGCTGAATGTATGATCAGGTGCAAAAGATATCGTTTCGGGGAAAAGGAGGAAAAACTTCATGCGGAAAACGCTTGCGTTGATCCTGTGCGTCATGCTCACGTCCATGACGCTCGCCGGTACCGCTTCCCGGGCGGAGACGGCCGGGGCGGCGGAAGCCCCCCGATTCTATTCCCACGGCGGCCGGGTTACGCTGATTGACGGCGCGTGCACCGAAACGCCCATCGTCAGCTTTGAAGATGCGGCCGGAGTTGTGAATTCCGTGCTTACGCAGCTGGGCGGGGACGGGCGTACAAGCCTGGAACCCTGGCGCGACGTGGCCGACGCGTTCGGGAACCGATACTTCGTATTCCAGCAGATGTACGACAACACCACCGTGCTGGGCGGCGCGGTGAAGGTTATGACGGACGGAAGCGGCCGGATGCTGGGACTGACAAGTTCCATTGTATCCGAACTGCCCGAGACGCGGGAAGCGGAGGGCGTCACCGCCGCGGAGGCCGAACAGATCGTGCTCGATCAGGCGCGAAAAACGCGGCAGCAGGAGCTGACGCTGCAGGAGGGCCTTACCGCGCGGATGATCCTGCCGAAGACGCTGAAGATCGACCTGGAGGAAGAGGATACCGAGGGAAGCCGCTACGTCTGGGTCGTTTACACCAGCAACCCCGACAGCAGCAGGCAGCGCGCCTCGGAGCTTCCTTATCTGGCGCACTATGTAACCCTCGCGGGCGAGTATCTTTACAGCCTGCCTGCCATCATGCCCGGCGACGAGGCATCCACCAGCGGATTTGACGCAGGATACGTGTTCGAGTTCATGGAACCGGCGGAGTATACCGGCTATGTGGATCTGTCCACGGGCGGGGAGACGGAGATTTCCGTCACCGTGATGCGCGACAGGCGCACGGGCATGTACTACCTGGGCAACCTGGAGCGCAGAATCGTGGTGGGCGACTGCTGGGAGTTCCTGTACAACGGCGGGAAGGTAGTGCTCGAATCCAGCCCGGACAACCTGGAATGGGATCAGACGGGACTCAAGACCTTCTACAACTACTGCAGGGCATACGATTACTACAGGGAGATCGGATGGATCGGCGGCGACGGGCTGGGCACGCCGATCCTGGTGCTGAACAATTTCTGCGACATCAACCGCAAACCCGTGGATAACGCCGCGTATGTGGGAAACTACCTGGGATGGCAGCTGTTTCTGGCCAGCCAGGCCAACGACCTGTCCCAGTGCCTGGACGTGCTGGCCCATGAATACACGCACTGCGTGACCGGAAGCCTGATGACCTACAACGCCTACGAAAACGACTACGGCGCGATCAATGAGGCGATCAGCGATATCCAGGGGAATACCTGCCAGCGGCTGATGGAAGGCGAAGAGGCCACGCCGTGGGAGCTTGGCGACAGAAGCCTGACCGGCGTGCGCAGTATGAGCGAACCCCACAGATTCCAGCAGCCGGAGTTCACGTGGGATATCTACTATACGCCCAACGCGCTGACGCCGACCGCGCTGAACGACCAGGGCGGCGTGCACACCAATTCTTCACTGCTGAACTACCTGGCCTGGCGGCTGTATGAAAAGGGCGGCATGACAATGGAGGAGGGCCGCGCGTTCTGGTTCACCGTGGACTGCGCCATGGTGCCCGGCACGGACTATCCGCAGCTGGCGGAGCTGCTGCCGTGGGCCCTGAAGGCGACGGGCCTCGGCAAATACGAGGCGGAACTGCGCCGCAGCCTCGACGCAACCCGTCTGGGAGTGGATACGGTTCCCGGTTTTTTCGACGACGACCGGGCGCTGCTGACCCTGCGCCTTCCGGATAACGCCATCTTTGACGACGGGCAATGGATCATGGAACTGCTTACCGTGGATATCGACCGGATGGTCGAAACCGCGCACAATCTTATCGCGCAGGCTGCGGCAGGCGATTACAGCATGCTGCCGGCGTCCGTACGCGCGATGCTGGAGGCCGCGCAAGCTGAAGAAGCGAAAATCGAAGAAGAAGCGGAAGCCGAAAAAAAGGCGGCGGTGGAAACTGAAGCCGGAGCGGCAGAGACAGAGGAAGCGGAAGAAAAGCAGAGCGGGGCAGAGGAGAAAGGACTGATAGAATCGCTTCTGGACGCCCTGCTGGAAATGGACGAGGCGGGAATCTTCACGGAGGAGGCAGCTGTATCGGAGGAGACCGCATCGGAGAATGCCGCGCAGGAGGAGGTCCCGCCAGAGATAACTGCGCCGGAGAAGGATGAAACCCCGGAGAGCGACGGGACGGAAAGCGAAATCATCGAATGGGCGCGCGGCCTTTTCGGCGAGGCATTCTATCTGGCCACGACGCACGCCGGACAGGACGGGCGCACCATACGCATCGTATCCAGGCCGGGGATTGCCCTTCCGATCCTGATTCACGGCGTGTACAACGAATCCGCCGACACGCTGGAAAACGTTTATGCGCTCGCCTATATCGGCAACCGCTGGATCGACCTGTCCGCCATGTTCCGGGAACCGGCGGAAGGCGGTGAAGTGGAAATCGGTGAAGACCTGGAAGCCGTGATTGACTACTGGGTCGAAAACATTTTCAGTATCCGCAGCTATTCCGACGTGCTGGACCTGGTTTTCTACCGGCTTCAGGGCGGCCGGAATAATAATCTGCCTGCGGCCGGACTTGAAAGCGCCGCTCCCGTGTCCATCGATCTGGAGGCGATCGAAGAGAGCACGGACGTGCAGCCGAGAAAGTCCCGCCCAAAGACGGAGAGGGAAGGGGCTTCTGAAGAAGATCGGATTCCGGAGGGGACGGGCGGCCCGGAGACCGACGCGGCGAAAGAAGCGGAGATTTCCGGTTTGCCTGATACCGTGAGACAGGAGGAGGCGGCTCCGGAACCTGCGGAGGAACCCATACGGCAAAGCGGCTATGTTTTCCGGCCCGGGGTCTGCTCCGCCTATATGGAGGAGGTCTTCGGCAAAACCATGTGCGAAACGTGGCTTCATCTTGTGGACGCGGTCATGGCGGGCGAGCACACTTTTGCCTGCCCGGATCAGGACACGTACGACTGGGTCATGGGACAGTTTCCCGTCCGGTGTTTCCCGGTGCTGACGGAACTGATCGACTTTGCGTATGACCGGGAGAATTCCGTCGCCGACGGTATTGCGAGCTTTACTTACCTTGTCCCGCGGGAGGAAGCCGCCCGAAGGATCGGGGAATTCGCGCAGCAGGTCGAAGACATCCTGAATGAGGTGCTTGAGGACGATTATTCAGAGCTATAAAAGAATTACAGCCATCACACAATCTCTGTTTTCAAAAAAAGCATCTCTGTTATTCAAAAAAAAACAATTCTGTTTTTCAAAAATATATCTGTTTTCAGGTATTGACAATTATATCGCGAGTCGATATAATCAGGCCACGTTATATCGTGGCACGATATAACGGACGTCGAAGGAGGTGCGTGAGAGATGCCGGGAATCCCTGCATTAACTGAATCAACGTATTATATCTTACTGTCACTGCACAGGCCGCGGCACGGATACGGGATCATGCAGCAGACAGAAGAACTGTCCGGCGGGCGGGTACGGCTTGCGGCCGGAACGCTGTACGGCGCTTTGAACACGCTTTGTGATAAGGGATGGATCGTCCTGAAAACCGTGGATGAAGACAGCCGCCGGAAGGAATACCAGCTGACGGATAAAGGAAGAGAAATCCTGATCAATGAGGTGAAGCGCCTGAAGGAACTGGCGCGGAACGGTGAAATGGTTCTTGGGGAGGAATTGTGAGATGGAAAGGAAAACAATCACCAAATGGTTCTGGGTCTGGCAGTTTGAGCAGGAAGAGGACTGGCTGAACGAAATGGCTGCCGAAGGATGGCTGCTGGAGTCCGTTGGATTCTGCAGGTATACCTTTGTCAGGTGCGAACCCGGTACCTATACGGTCCGGACGGAAATGCGCCCCTATGACGATCAGTATGTAAAGTTCATGGAGGAAACCGGTGCGGAATACGTCGGCAGGATGATGATGTGGATCTATTTCCGGAAGAAGACAGAGGACGGGGTTTTCGACCTGTATTCCGACATAGATTCCAGGATTTCCCATCTGGACCGGATCGGCAAGGTGCTCCTCGCCATCGGCGGCGCCAACTTACTTATCGGACTGGTCAACTCATTCAATCCTGTCGCCCGTGCCGGCTGGGTGAACCTGCTGTGCGCCACGCTCCTGATGTACGGTTTGGGACGGATCCACGGGAAAAAGGAATCGCTGGAGAAAGAACGCGCATTGCACGAATGAGCCGCTGAGAACCGTGCTCCATGACTCCGAAGAATAATGCAGGAGGGACCAAGACAAAAGAACCGTCCCCCTGTCTTGGACCCGGAGTTGGTATATTGGTTTTTTGAATCAATATGCCTGAGACGAAAACGTTCCCAGCCCAATTCCGGATTCAGCCTGCTGCAGTACGTCCTGTGCGGCAGGCTGATTATTTTTTTATGCAGTCTTTTTTCGCTTGTTCCCATACCGCTGCTTATCCTGTATACTAATTTTAATATGTTGAGCAGTTTCATCCTGACGCTTATTTTTCCGTTCGATCATCCTGATATAATATACTTGGGGGGTGATATAGTGCCTGCAAGAAATGAATCCGGCGTGAAGGCCAGACTCCTTTTTCTGGAGCGTTATCTTCTGGAGCATACGGACGATAACCATGTCCTGACCACGGAGGAGATCGTGGAGCTCTGCAAGAAGCATGGATACAGGACCCAGCGCCTTACTGTTGCGGACGACATGGCCTCCCTTGCTGATGCCGGTCTGGATCTGATTTCGGAGCGGATTCCGACGCCGAAGACCGCAGCGAAAGCGTATCATATCGGTTCCAGACTCTTTGAACTTGCTGAACTGAAGATGCTGGTGGATGCGGTATGCTCCTCCCGTTTCATTACAGCGGAGAAGAGTGACCTTCTCATCTCAAAGCTGTCGAAACTGACGAATGAGCAGAACAGGCAGAGCCTGTTCCGGAAGGTCATCAACGAGGACCGGCTTAAGACGACCAATCACTCTGTTTTTGTCAGCATCGATTTGATCCAGTCAGCCATCGGGCAGCGGAGGAAGATGAGCTTCCGCATGTGGGACTATACTCCCGAGAAACAGAAGGTTCTCCGCCATGACGGCGAACTTTATATTGCATCGCCCTGCGCCCTGATCTGGAACGACGACAGGTATTATATGGCGGCCTGGTCCGACAAAAGGGAGAAAATTGTCAAGTACCGGGTGGACCGTATGTGCGGCCTGGAGATCCTGCAGGAGCCGGCTGTGGAGAAGCCGGACTTCAACCCGTCGGAGTATGCTCGAACCGTAATCCGGATGTATGACGGGGATCTTCCGGAGACGCGGGTCACGCTCCGCTGCGAGAACGACCTTATGCAAAATTTGCTTGACCGTTTCGGAGAGGACACTTCGACAGAGATTGTGAATGAGGAATCATTCCGTGCTTTTGTGAAAGTTGTTCCATCCAGCACCTTTCTCAGCTGGGTTTTCCAGTTCCAGGGCGGCATCCTGATCGAATCCCCGGAGGAGGTCGCGGCTTCATATGAAGCCATGCTGAAGGATGTCATGGAGCGTCAGCGGAAACTGCTAACAAGAAAACCCCCGGAGGATTGATCCTCCGGGGGTAAGTCCTGTGGCTCAGATAGGACTCGAACCTATGACACTCCGGGTATGAACCGAATGCTCTAGCCAGCTGAGCTACTGAGCCAGATGAGTTGCGGGGGAGGGACTTGAACCCCCGACCTCCGGGTTATGAGCCCGACGAGCTGCCAAACTGCTCCACCCCGCGACATTGCCCTTCCTTTTCAGGCGGCGAAAATTATAATACACGAATTCCTTACCCCTGTCAAGGCTTTTTTTGAGGGATGGACAGTTCCGGCGGGACGGAGAGAATTTCCCGGGACTATTGACCAAACCCGGACTGCCCGATATCATGGATGAAGGAAAAACAGGACAGAAAACCGCCGGGGCGGAGAAAGGGGACAGCACGGGATGGACCGGATGAGATGCGTCGTGGAGCATATCACTTACCGGAACGAGGAGAACGGATATACCGTGCTGAAGGTCCGCGCCAAGGGCTTCCCCGAGCTGGTGAGCGCCGTGGGAAACCTCGCCGAGACGCATGCCGGCGCCGTGCTGACCCTGGAAGGGAACTGGAAGGTGGACAGCCGGTACGGAAAGCAGTTCATCATCGAAAAATACGAGGAGACCCTGCCCGCAACCGCGTACGGCATGGAGAAGTACCTCGGGTCCGGGCTGATCAAGGGCATCGGACCCAAATACGCCCAGCGGATCGTGCGGGAGTTCGGGGACAATACCCTGACAATCATCGAGGAGAGCCCCGAGGAACTGATCCGGGTGCCCGGGCTCGGGAAGGCGCGGGTGAACCGCATCATCAAAAGCTGGGCGGAGCAGAAGGAGATCAAGAACGTCATGCTGTTCCTGCAGGAGCACGACGTGAGCACCAGCCACGCGGCGAAGATCTACCGCACGTACGGAAGCGGGAGCATTCAGGCGGTGACGGAGAACCCCTACCGGCTGGCCGACGACATCTGGGGCATCGGGTTCCGGACCGCCGACACCATCGCCATGAAAATGGGCTTCGGGAAGGAGCGGTACGCCCGGCTGCGGGCGGGGCTTCTGTACGCCCTGAACCGGCTGGCCGACGAAGGCCATTGCTACGCCACGCGGGATCAGCTGACCGGGAAGGGGAAGGAGCTGCTGGAGGCAGATGAAGGCCTGCTGTCCATGACGCTGGACGAGATGATCCGCGCGAAGGACGTGATCACCGAGGGGACGGACATGGTCTACCTGCCGCCGTTCTACTTCGCGGAGACAGGGACGGCGGCCCGGCTGCAGGCGGTCTGGCGCTGCAGCGACGGCGTGAGGATCACGCCGGACGAGGAGCGGATCCGGTTTCAGACCGGGATGACATATGATGAGACACAGATGGACGCCATCATCCGGGCAGGAAGAGAAAAGGTGCTCGTGCTGACGGGCGGACCCGGAACCGGAAAGACGACCACCACGCTGGGGATCATTACCGCGCTGCGGGACGCCGGGGCGGAGATCCTGCTGGCGGCCCCGACCGGGAGGGCCGCGAAGCGGCTTTCCGAGGCGACCGGAATGGAGGCAAAAACCATCCACCGGCTGCTGGAATTCAAGCCGCAGGAAGGGTACGGAAGGAATCCCGAGAATCCCCTGCAGGGGGACGTGCTGATTGTGGACGAATGCTCCATGATCGACATTCTGCTGATGTATAACCTCATGAAAGCCGTGCCGGACAGAATGAAGGTGATTCTGATCGGCGACGTCGACCAGCTGCCCTCCGTCGGCGCGGGGAACGTGCTGCGGGACATCATCAGCAGCGGACAGTTTCCGACCGTGCGGCTGACCAGGATTTTCCGGCAGGCCCAGGAGAGCCGGATCATCATGAACGCCCACCGGATCAATGAGGGCGGGATGCCCGAGATCAGCAACAAGCCGGGGAGCGATTTTTTCTTCGTGCCTGAGGAGGATCCGGAGAAGGCCGCGGAGCTGATTGTGCAGCTGGTGAAGGAAAGGCTGCCCGGGTATTACCGGACCGGGAACATTCAGGTGCTGACCCCGATGCAGCGGGGCGCGGTCGGCGCCGCCAACCTGAACCAGATGCTGCAGGAGGCGCTGAATCCCGGCGGGGAGGGGCTGCGACGCGGCGGCACCGTTTTCCGGACGCGGGACAAGATCATGCAGATCCGGAACAACTACGACAAGGAAGTTTTCAACGGGGATATCGGCGTCGTTACCGGCATCGACACCGAGGAGAGGGAGCTGACCGCCGAGTTCGACGGAAGGACCGTGCGGTACGACATATCCGAGCTGGACGAGGTCGTGCTGGCCTACGCCACCACCATCCATAAGGCCCAGGGTTCCGAATATCCCATTGTCGTCATGCCCGTGATGATGACCCACTACATCATGCTGCAGCGGAATCTGGTCTATACAGGGATCACCCGGGCCAGGAAGGCCCTCGTCATGATCGGCTCCCGGAAGGCCCTCGCCATCGCCGTGCGGAATGTGACGGTCGAAAGCCGGAATACCCTGCTCGCCGAAAGGCTGAAGGGAAGCATTTTGCAGGAACAGAGCGGAGCGGACGCTCCGGAAGGCGCAGACGCGAACGGGCGGCTGTGAACGGCTGGTTCGGGAAGACCGTACCGGGAGCGCGGGAAAGACAATAAAGCAGCAGGCAGCCCGAAGGGCTGCCTGCTGAAGTTCCGGGGGAAAAGCGGACGCGGCCAGTACGGGACAGGGCGCGGCCGACGAAATCAGTAGGGCCGGGTTTTGAAGCGCGTCGAGAAGCGGTATGGATTGAAGAAGGTCTGGGGCGTGCTGATCGCGTCCGAGAGAGACCGGTTGCGCGTCACGTTCAGCACCAGACCCACGCCGCCCATGTTCGTGACCATGTTCGAGCCGCCGTAGGAAAGGAACGGCAGGGGGATGCCCGTGATGGGCATGAGGCCAAGCGTCATCGCGATGTTTTCAAAGATATGGAAGAGGAGCATGCCCATGACTCCGCAGATGACCAGGCGGCCGAAGCGGTCCCGCGTGAACCAGGCCAGGTAGAGCATGCGGAGGATGATGAGCACATAGAGAAGAAGCACCGTGACGCAGCCCGCGAAGCCCCAGGCTTCCCCGATGGTGGCGTAGATGAAGTCCGTCCAGTCCGCGGGGACATAGTTCAGCTGGGAGATGGCGCCGTCGACGAACATGCCGATGCCCGTCAGGCCTCCCGAGCCGATCGCCATCTGGGACTGCAGGATCTGGTACGCGTCCGAGGAGGAATACAGCTCCGGATTCAGGAAGCCGTAAATCCGGGCGAGTCGGTAGTCATTCGAGCCGGTCGCGACCGCCAGGGCGTAGATGCTCAGAACCAGGAGAATGGCAGTGCCCGCGAGGCCGCCCAGGATTTTCAGGCTGACGTTGCCGAAATACAGCATCACCGCCGTGAGGAAGATGATGACCAGCATGGAGCCTGTTTCGCCTTCCGCCAGGATGATGGCGGAGGGCAGGAGCACCGTCAGCATGATGCGCATGAAGGAGCGGAGGGTGTTCATCGGGTGATTCGACCGGGAGAGCTGTTTGGCCAGGATCAGGATGATGGACAGCTTCGCGAATTCCGAGGGCTGAATCGTGTAGCCCCAGATGACGTCCAGCCAGGCCTTCACGCCCTGGGCCCGGTTCGTGATCGTAACCACCGTGAGGAGGATGACCATGCCCCAGTAGATCCACTCCGCGCGGGAGTAAAGAAAGTGATAGGGCAGGGCCATGAGGACGCCGACGACCAGCGGCGCGACCAGCACGAAGAGGCACTGGCGCATGGTATAGGAGGATTCCACGACATGGTTCAGGAACGAGACGTCCGGCGAGGAATCCGGCGAATAGGTCGCCACGCAGACGGCGACGATGCCCATGAGGGACATGGCCGCCACCAGAATGATCAGCGGAATATCCGTATGCGCCTGATAGGCGCGGGAATCGGAGGACTTCATCATGAGTAACGCTTCACCTCCCTGGGCTTCGCAAAACGATGGCGGCGGAGGAAGGGCGTACGGCGCCGTCCGTAGGACGGGAAGGGCCGGTCCTCCCCCCGGAGGCGGGCGACGATGCGCGTGAGCGCCTTTTCCGCCTCGCAGACATAATCCACGGCATAGCGATGGCGCAGGAGGGCGAGGCAGAAGGCCTGATCCTCCGGGACCTCCCCGAGGAGGGGCAGGTCCAGCACCTGGGCTACCGTCTGGGCCGAATACATCAGGCCCGCGTGGACCAGGTCCGGCTGCAGGCGGTTGACTAGGACGCGCGCCTGGGGCAGCTTTTTATCCTGCAGAAGGGCGGAGACGCGTTCCGCGTCCCGGATGCAGAGATCGTCCGGCGTCACGACCAGGACCGGAGTGAGGGAGGCACCCGCGTTCAGCACGTTGCGCAGGCCACGCTCCAGCCCGGCAGGGCAGTCCACAAATATGAAATCCGCATCCCGGCGGAGCCGGGCGAGGATCTTTTTCAACGCCCGCGGATCCAGGTCCTTCACACGGGCGAACTGCGCCGCCGGCAGGAGCAGGAGGCGGGCGAGGGACGGAACCGGGAGGAGCGCCTGTTCCAGCGGGCAGACGCCCTCGACGACGTCCAGCAGGTCATAAACAATATCATTCTCCAGCCCGAGCATCAGATCCTGGGCGCGAAGGCCCAGGTCCGCGTCGATCAGCACGACACGGCTGCCCGAGCGGGCCAGGAGAACCGCCAGATTCGCGGCGAGGACTGATTTGCCGACGCCGCCCTTGCCGGAGGCAAAGAGGAAGGATTCAGACATTGACGCTGCCTTTCTTACACAGGTAAATCGCCGCGGAGCGGAGGAGATTGTGACATTCGTTTACGGGGCCAGGCTGTTGCCCGCGGGCAGGGTGTCCTCCACCGAGCGGAGGATCTTCTGGTTCATGTACCAGTCGATAAACGCCTTCGGGGCCTTCGAGGCCTCCGAGCCCGAATAACCGTTCGGGATAAAGCAGGCGATCGCGATTTCCGGATTTTCGAAGGGAGCGAAGCAGACGAACCAGGAGTTATTCTCCAGGTCGATCGAGGTAACCTGCGCCGTTCCCGTCTTCGCGGCGATCTGGTCCGTATAGGCCCAGTTGCGGAAATACTTACCCGCAGTACCGGACTCGTCAACCACGCCCTTCATCCCTTCCCGGATGAGTGGGAGGAACTCGTCCGATTTGTCGATGCGGTGAATCAGCGTCGGCTCGCGCTGGGAGAGGATTTCACCCTGGGGGGAGGAGATCGAATCGATCAGGGAGACGTTGTAGAGGTAGCCGTTGTTCGCGACCGTGCAGACATAGCGCGCGACCGCCACCGGCGTGAGCACCGTGACGGACTGGCCAATGCCGGTCAGAATCGTCTGGCCGCCGCCCCACTTGATATCGTTCATATAATTGTAGGTATCACCGATGACCGACTGGAGGTAGACCATTTCCTTGGTCATGTTCAGCTCCTCCATGAGGATGGTGCGCATATTGTCCAGCCACTCGGATTCGTTGTAGTTCACGGCCATATCCATCAGACGCTTGGCGCAGGCGGAGAGACGGGCGTCGTCATATTCGATGTTTCGGGACTCGCCGCAGTTTTTCAGGTGCGTCTTGATCGAGTTGAAAACGATGATCGGGAGGGAAGTGTCCTGATTGGCTTCATTCACGGCGCGGGTCGGATCGTAAAGGGTATTCTGCGAGCCGACCACCGAGCGCACCTCGCCGGGCAGGTCGATGCCCGTTTTCGAGGTCAGGCCGTAGAGCGAGGCATAGCGGTAGAGCCGCTCCTCGCCCAGGCGGGAGCCCAGCTCGTAGAAGAAATAGTTGCAGGAGTTGGTCAGGCCGTCCACGATGGTCTGGTTCGCGTGCTTGTAGATGTAGTTTTTGTTGATCCAGCATTTCGGCGCGGTTGAAAGGTCCTGGTTGTACTTCGTATAATACCCGCCGTCCGAGATGCGCTCCGTGGGCTTCAGCACGCCCTCCACCAGCGCGCCCGTGCCCGTGACCATCTTGAAAATCGAACCCGGGGTTCCGCGGGCATGAATACCGTAATTCAGGAGGAGGTTACGCGCATCGCCCAGGATGGCCATGGCTTCCCTGCCGCCGGCGACCAGCGCGTTCAGGTCGTAGGTCGGGTAGTTCGCCAGGGCCAGCACGCGGCACTGCATATCCAGCACCACCAGGCAGCCGTGCTCCGCCAGCTCCAGCGGGTAGGTCGCCCAGTTGCGGTTGTGAATATCGGTTTTGTTCGCCTCCAGCCAGGAATCCGAGGCGAGGTAACGCTCCTGCAGGTCCCGCGTCGTCGACACGTTTTCAGCGATGGCGCGCTCTGCAACCTGCTGGTAGGCCGCGTTCAGGGTCAGCTTGACGTTGTTGCCGTCCTGAGGCTCCGTGTAGGACAGCTCGCGGACCACCTTCGACATCTGGTCCCGCTCCACGACGCGGGCGCCCTTGCGGAGGGAGGAGTTCTGGGTCAGCCAGTCCTCCATCGAGGATTCGATGCCGTCGCGGCCGATCGTATCATTATAGGAATAGCCCTTGGCCTGCAGGGTCAGCCACATGGCCCGGGACGGGATGGCGCCCGTGTAGCCGATAATCTGGGCGGCCAGGTTCGAGCGCGGATAGACGCGCTTGGTGCCGATTTCAATCTCCATGCCCGGGAGCATCATGGAGCGGGTTTCGATTTCGATGACCGTTTCGTAACGGACGTCCCGCGCGATGATGATGGGCTGGGAGTTGAAGATGTTCATCTGCATCTCCGAATAGATCGCCATGATTTTCAGCATCAGATCCTCCGGGACGTCGTCCGCGATCTGATAGCGGGTTTTCAGGCGCTCAATGCATTTTTCTGCCGTGTCGTAGCGGGTCATCGAGGTCAGGTAGTTATTCGAGCGCCACTGGCTTTCACGCGTCGCGAGGACCGACTCCGACACGCCGGAGCCGAAGTTGAAGACCCATTCGCCCGTTTCAGGGGAACGCTCGATGACAAAATCGATGGCCATTTCGCCGCCGTTCTTCTCCACGATGCCGATCGTATCGATGATCGAATCCGTATAGGCCTTGTAGGTGGCGGCGGAGACATTGGAGGCGTCCTTATAGAAGGTGACGTTGTAGATCAGCTCATCCTCGGCGAGAATGACCGAGTCGGACGAGATGATGTTGCCGCGCTTGCCGCGCAGGGCGATCGTCTTCGTGCGGGTGTCCTCCGCCTTGATCTGGTAGTACTCCTCCTGCTGCAGCTGCAGGCGCACCAGGCCGGAGAGGAGATAGGCAAACATCGCAAAGACTGCGACCACGAACCCGATATAGCGGCCGAGGCCCTGTATTTTTTTCCTTTTGCCCTTTTCCACGGCTCAAGGCTCCTTTCTGCGCGCGGCGGCCTGCCGGATACGGGGCGCCGCGAGGCGGACTGATTCTTCGAAAGCCCGGCGGACTGATGATTCAGCGCCGGGATGATCACGCGGGGACGGATTACTTCTTAGAAAACTCAATGGGCTGGTTTTTCAGCACCGGGATGATCACGCGGCGGCCGAAGATCAGCCGGCGGACCGGGAATTCGACCAGCAGCGTCAGCGCGCCCGTCAGCAGCACAGACTGCAGGGCACGGCGAAAATGCAGGAACGTCAGGGCCGTGCCGCCCAGATAGATATAGGCGACGTTCACGACCTCCCAGACCAGGACGTTCGACATGGCGCACAGCAGCGTCCGAAGCCAGGAGGGAAGCAGGTGGCTTCGCCGGTTGAGGGCGCGGTCCATCTGGAGCTGGCGGAGGCTCTTGTCCGCGAAAACGAAGGAGACGAAGAGCGCCGCGAGCGGATAAACCGCCAGGGAGACGAAGGGCACCGAGGGAAGCAGGATCTCCAGCAGGAGACCGTAGATCAGCCCCGCCCAGAAGGCCTGCAGGCGTCCGTAAGCCACGGTGACAATGCCGATGACCGCGAAGAGCAGGTTCGGCGTCACGCCGCCCAGCGGAAAGTACGGCAGGACGCAGACATGGAGGAGATAGCCCATGGGAATGAGAAGGAGATACACCAGATAGCGCCGGAAAGCGCCAGACCGGGACTCCCGGAGGTACGTCTTATCCATCCGCGTCCTCCTCGAAGGTCATGGTGTCCGGATCCGGCGTCAGGTAGGGTGTCGGGGTCGGCATCGGGGTCGGCGTCGGGGTCGGCGTCGGCTCAGCGTTCGGCACCACGGGGACGTACTCGTAATTATGCACTTCCGGCGTCGGCGTCGGGACCTCCGTCGGCTCTGCGGTCGGGGCCGGAGTTTCCGTCGGTTCCGGCGTCGGCGAGGGCGTCGCGTTCGGATCCGGCGTGTTCTGGCTTTCAAAGAGCGAGGAGGCGATCTGGGGCACGACCGGGGAGGGCCGGGCGCTTTCGAGCGGAAGCAGGTCCACCGACGCGCGGCCGTTTTCCCGGCCCTGGATGGCCTCCGGGGCGGGCTTGTAGCGCAGGACGATCACGTATTCCAGATGCTGGAAGTCCGCCAGGGGTTCCAGGACAATGTACTGTTTGTTCGAATCCATGCCGCGGGTCGATTCGCGGACCGTGCCGATCGGGATGCCCTTGGGAAAGGACATGCCGACCCCCGAGGTGACCACCGTGTCCCCGGGACGGGGCAGATTGTCGTCGGGCAGGTAATACATGCGGCACATGGCCGTGCCGTCGATGCCCAGGGTGCCGCGGACGGTGCCCTGGTCCCGGGAGGAGGAGATCAGCGCGGCGATCGACGCCTCGGAGTCGATGATCGTCCGGACCGTCGAGACCGTCGGCTGGACCGACTCCGTATAGCCCACGAGGGAGCCGGAGATCGTGACCGCCATGTACTCCTCCAGGCCGTCGCGGGATCCCTTGTTGATGGTGAAGGTGGAGAAGTAATTGCTGTCGGACTTGCCGATGACCGTGCAGACGATGGGCTGCATGTTCGCGTTGGCGGCAATTTCATCCGAAAGGTCCTCGTACTGGGAAAGGGTTTTCTGAAGCTCATCGGCCAGCATGGCCTTGTACACAAGCTGCTCGTTTTCCGCCCGGAGGGCGTTGTATTCCGCCTCGATGTTGGCGCGGAGCTTGTAGGAGCGGAAGAAGGAGAAGACGCTTTCCGTCAGGCCCGAGAAGAAGCCCTGGACCGGGGAAACCGCCTCGCCGATCATCAGCTCCGAATCCCCCAGCAGCGGGGCGGTCGGAATGATGCGGTGAAAGATATAGGCCCCGGAGAGCGCGACGAGCACCACCGTGATCAGGATCAGCGCGAGCAGGCGAAGGGTCGGATGGCCGCGGGTCGCCCGGCGCCGGGCACGGATCGACTGCAGGGAGTCATCCGTCGGAAAGGCGAAGGAGGCAGTCAGCCGATCCCGAAAATCCGGGGCGGAAGCGTCCGCGCCCTGAGCGGCGCCGGCGGATTCCCCGGCTTCCCGGGGAGATGCTTCCGCGGACGCTTCGGGCTCGGGCGCCGCGCCGCCCCGGAGCTTGCGCAGGGCTTCCTCCGGCGTGTCGGAGGCGATGGAGGTGGAAGGCTCGGCCGGCTCGTCATAGATAAAATCATCCTTCACAAGGGGACGGTCGTCCTCCTTCTTTCCTCTTGAGAGCGGACGAAAACGGGCCATGCGGCTTCACCTCCTTTCAGCAGAATGCAGTATGCGCCGTTCGGGCGCGGGAAAAATGAGTTAAGCTTATTCAGGCTCGGGCGGAGCGCCGGTCGGGCGGAGCCACGAGCTGGATATTCTCCGTCAGGTAACCGATGCCCAGGATGCAGCAGTCCCCCGGGTCCCTGGCCAGCAGGACCGGGATTTCCAGCTTTTCGGAGATGTACTGGTCCAGGGCAAAGAGCAGGCTGCCGGAGCCTGTCAGGTGAATGCCGGAGCACATGATATCCGCGCAGAGCTCCGGCGGGGTGCGCTCGAGCACCCAGCGGACGGCCTTCAGGATCGCCTCGCAGGGCTCCCGGACCGCCTCGTTGGCCTGGGTGGAGGTGAACTGCACCGTGCCCGCGGAGGTGTTCAGCTGATTGATGCCGCGGACGAGAATACGGCGGGGCTCCTCCAGGGGAATTGCCGTGGCGAGGTCCTTCTTCACGTTCTCGGCCGTGCCGCGGCCGATGATCAGATTGCACTCGCGCTTGAGGTAATTCATGATCGCCTCGTCCATGCGCTCGCCGCCGACGGGAATGGACTGGGAGACCACCAGGCCGCCCAGGGAGATCACCGCGACATCCGTCGTGCCCGCGCCGATATCCACGACCATGGTACCCGTCGGGTCGTAGACCGGGAGGCCAGAACCGATCGCCCCGGCGAAGGGTTTCTCAATCAGGAAGACATGGCGCGCGCCGGAGAGGCGGACCGCCTCCGTCAGAGCCTTGCGGCTGATATCATCCAGGCCGCAGGGAACCGAAACGATGACCCGGGGACGGCCCAGATAGCTGATACCGATCGCCTTGCGGAGAAAGTAACGGATCATGAGCTGAGCCATATCAAAATCGGAAACCTGGCCGTGACGGATCGGATTCACGGTCAGATACTTTTCCGGGCTGCGGCCGTACAGAAAATGCGCCTCATCACCTACGGCACGGACCGTGTTCCGGTTTTCCCGGTCCACGACGACCACGGTGGGCTCGGAAACCACGATCCCGCGCCCGCTGACATAGACGGAGGTGTTCGACGTGCCCAGATCAATACCGATATCAGGAGCCACAAGAGGCATGAGCAAAATCTACCTTTCCATAAATTGGCGGGGAACCCGGCGGAGAACCCAACGGGAACCGGGCGGAAATCCGGCGGGTCAGGACAGGGAAAAGCCTGCCCGGAGGAGCATGCGGCGCACCAGATAGAGCGGAAGGCCCATGACGCCGAAATAGCAGCCCTCCAGCCGGGAGACGAATAGCGCGGCGCGACCCTGCACGGCATAGGCGCCGGCCTTGTCCATCGGTTCGCCAGAGGCGACGTAGGCGTAAATTTCATCTTCCGAAATCGGATCGAGGGTCACCCGGGAGGAATCCGTCTCCGTCAGGATGTCCCCGGCGGGGGTGACCACCGTGACCCCGGTATGCACCGAATGGGTGCGCCCGGAGAGGAGCCGGAGCATGCGGCGCGCGTCCTCCGCGTCCGCCGGCTTGCCCAGCGCCTGCCCCTCCACTGCCACCAGCGTGTCCGAGGCGAGCACGAAGCGCCCGGGATTCAGGACCGCGGCCGCCAGCGCCTTTCGGCGGCTGAGCTCCGCGACGGCCTCCCGCGGGGGAAGGGCACAGCGCTCATCCACCTGCGGAGCGCAGATTTCGAAGGGGATGCCTGCCTGGGTGAGAAGCTCCCTGCGGCGGGGCGAGGACGAGGCCAGGATCAGCGGATCCGCCATGGAGACACCTCCGAAAAAAAGTTGCACAGGATATTATAGCACAATCCACACCCCCTGTAAATTTTTCCTTAAAAAGGAAGCGCCGGTGAATTATAACGGAAGCGTCCGGGAACACGAATACCGCAGGGCGGATGACAGAAAATGTTACATTCTAGTGTTCCGGCGGTACGGAGGGAGTACACAAAGGGAACAGCGCGGACGCTTGTATCCCCGGGGAAAACTGTGATAGAATCCTATGAATGCAAATCAGGAGGGAAAGGCATGAAGACCGGGATCGTCGGGCTGGGGCTGATCGGAGGCTCCTTCGCCAGGGCTTACAGCGGCACGGGGCACGAGGTTTACGCGCTGGAGAAAAACGCGGAGGTGTTCGCCGAGGCTGCTCTTGAAAAGGCGGTGATGGGGGAGCTGACGGAGGAGAACGCCGGGGAGTGCGACCTGATCCTCGTTTGCGTATATCCCGGGGCCGCGATGGAATTCATCCGGAGCTTCGGTCCGCATTTCGGCCGGAAACCCATCGTCATCGACTGCTGCGGGACGAAAAGGCAGATCGTCGGGGCCGGGAGGAAGGCCGCGGCCGAATTCGGCTTCACGTACCTGGGCGGCCATCCCATGGCCGGGACGCAGTTTTCCGGTTTTGCACATTCCCGGGCGGACATGTACCGCGGCGCGCCGATGGTGATCGTGCCGCCCGAGGGGGCCGGGGAGGATCTGATCCGCAGGACGGAGCGGCTGCTGCTGCCGGCGGGGTTCGGGCGGATCACCGTGACAACGGCGGAGGAGCATGACCGCATCATTGCCTTCACGAGCCAGCTGGCCCACGTCGTATCCAACGCATATGTCCGGAGCCCGGCCGCGCGGTCCCACAAGGGTTTTTCCGCCGGGAGCTACCGGGACCTGACCCGGGTGGCGTGGCTGAACCCTGAGATGTGGGCGGAGCTTTTCCTTGACAACCGGGACTACCTGGGCGAGGAGATCGATACGCTGATCCGCCATCTGACGGAATACCGGGAGGACCTGCGGAAGGGCGACCGGGAGGATCTGATCCGCCTGCTGGCGGAGGGCAAGCGGAGAAAAGAGGAACTGGACGGGTGAGTCCGGGAGAATAAGCGGCCTGACGGCCGAAGGCATGAGAAAAAAAGAGGAACTGGACGGGTAAAGCAGGATGAAGACGATCACGATACCGACGGGAAAGCCCTACGAGGTACGGATCGGCCGGGGGCTGATCCGCGAGGCCGGGGCGCAGACACGGGAGGCATGCCCCGGGGCGGAGACGGCCTTCCTGATTACCGACGACCGGGTGGCTGCGCTGTACGCCGGGACGGTCGAGGAAGCGCTGCGCGGCGCCGGGCTGCGGACCGAAACCTTCGTGTTTCCCCACGGGGAGCGGCATAAGACCGTCGCGACCTGGGAGGAGGCGCTGGAGCGGATGTGCGCTGCCCGCCTGACGCGGAGCGACGCGCTGGTCGCCCTCGGAGGCGGCGTGACCGGGGATCTGGGCGGATTCGCCGCGGCGTGCTACCAGCGGGGGATTCCCTACGTCCAGATTCCCACGACGCTGCTGGCCATGGTGGATTCCTCCGTGGGCGGAAAGACCGCCGTGGACCTGACCGGGGGCAAGAACCAGGCGGGCGCCTTTTACCAGCCCGCCCGCGTGATCTGCGATCCGGACACGCTGGAGACGCTGCCGGAGGAGGAATACCGGTGCGGATGCGCGGAAATCATCAAGTACGGCATGATCGGGGATGCCGAATTCTTCCGGAGCATCGGAGAGACCGGGATCCGGGAGCAGGCGGAACGGGTCATCGCCGCATGCGTCAAAATGAAGCGGGACTACGTCGCGCGGGATGAGTACGACCGGGGCGAGCGGATGAAGCTGAACTTCGGGCACACGTTCGGGCACGCGTGCGAGGCGTGCAGCGGGTTCAGCATCCTGCACGGGGAGGGCGTCGCCATCGGCATGGCCGTTATGGCCAGGGCGGCGGCCGCCCGCGGGCTGCTGGCCCCGGAGGACCGGGATGCGCTGATCCGTATGATCCGCCGGTATGGGCTGCCCACCGAGGCCGCGTGGCCGCGGGAGGAGATGCTGGCCGCGTGCGGGAACGACAAGAAGACCGCCGGGAGCGACATTCGCATCGTCGTGCCGGAGGGAATCGGCAGATGCCGGATCGAGAGGATCCGAACGGAGGAGCTGGGGGACTGGCTGGAGAAGGGAGGCGTGCAATGATCCGGACGGTTGAGCCCGGGCCGCGGACCGGCGAGGCGGAGATTCCCGCCTCCAAGAGCCGCGCGCACAGGCTGATGATCTGCGCCGCGCTGAGCGGCCGGGAGACGCGGATAAAGTGCCGGGGCATTTCCCGGGATATCGCCGCGACCGCCGCGTGCCTGCGCGGCATGGGATTCCGAATCCTCGAGGAGGGGGACGGAATCACGGTACGGCCCGGGGACGTCAATACGGAACAGACCGAAGTCCAGACCTGGAACCGCCCCTGGGACGGAACCGCGGAACGGACCGGAGCCGGGAACGCGGAGCGGCCCGGAGACGCGGAAGAAGACGCATACGCCGTGATGCCTTGCGGGGAGAGCGGATCCACGCTGCGTTTCCTGCTGCCCGTCGCGGGCGCGATGGGCCTGCGGGGCGAATTCCGGATGGAGGGACGGCTTCCGGAGAGACCGCTGCAGCCCCTTTGGGACGTGCTGGCCGGGAAGGGCATGCGCCTGCGGAGGGAAGGGAACCGGCTTTTTTTTTCCGGAAAGATCCGTCCCGGGGAATACCGGATCGCCGGGAACATCTCCTCGCAGTACGTCAGCGGGCTGCTGTTCGCCCTGCCCCTGCTGGAGGGGAAAAGCACGCTGGAGATCACGGGCCCGGTGGAATCCGCCGACTACATCGCGATGACAGAGGAAGCACTCGGGCAGGCCGGCGTGCCGATTCTGAAGGCGGGAAACCGGTACCGGATTCCCGCCGGGGGGTATGAGCACGCGGACGGGATCCGGGAGACGGAGGTCGAGGCGGACTGGAGCTCCGGGGCCTTTTTCCTGTGCATGGGCGCGCTGAGCCCCGGAGGGGTCGCTGTGCGCGGCCTGAAGGAGGAATCCCGGCAGGGGGATCGCCGGATCCTCGAAATTCTGGAGCGCTTCGGCGCGCGCGTGAGCAGGGACGGAGACAGAATCATCGTCTGCAGGGGGACGCTGCGGGGGATTACTGTCGACGCGTCCGGGATTCCGGACCTGGTGCCGGTGATCGCCGCGACCGCCGCCGGCGCGGAGGGCGAGACCGTCATCGAACACGCCGGGCGGCTGCGGCTGAAGGAATCCGACCGGCTGAAGACTACCACGGAGATGCTGCGCGCGCTGGGCGCGGACATCCGGGAGACAGAGGACGGCCTTCGGATCCTCGGGAAGCCGCGGCTGCGCGGCGGGAGGACCGACTCCTTCCGCGACCACCGGATCGCCATGAGCGCCGCCGTCGCGGCAGCCCTGTGCACGGAGCCTGTGGCCGTCGAGAACGCCGAATGCACGGAAAAATCGTTTCCGGGCTTCTGGGAGATACTGGAGGGAATGGGAAAATGAGCTCCTGCATCGGAGAAAACCTGCGGGTGAGCCTGTTCGGGCAGAGCCACTCCGCCGCGGTCGGCATGACCATGGAAGGGTTGCCGGCCGGGTTTACCATCGACATGGCGGCGCTTCAGCGCTTCCTGGGCCGACGCGCACCGGGGAAGAACGCCTGGTCCACGCCCCGGAAGGAGGCCGACGCGCCGGAATTCCTGAGCGGGCTTGTCGGTGACACCACATGCGGCACGCCGATCACGGCCATTATCCGCAACCGGGACACCCGGAGCGCGGACTACGGCGCGATGAAGGATATTCCGCGGCCGGGGCACGCCGATTACACCGCCCGGATCAAATACGGCGGACACGAGGACGCGGCCGGCGGCGGGCATTTTTCCGCGCGGCTGACGGCCGCGCTGTGCATCGCCGGGGGCATCTGCCGGCAGTACCTGGCGGAAAGGGGCATCCTCGTTACTGCGCACGTGGCGGCGATCGGAGGGATCCGCGACGAGGGGGATCCTCTGGTGAGCGTGGAGGGGAAGGAGTTTCCCACACTGAGCGACGCGCGCGGCGAGGAGATGAAGGCCCTGATCGCCCGGCTTCGGGCGGAGGGCGATTCCGTCGGCGGGATCGTCGAATGCGCCGCGTCCGGCGTGCCCGCCGGGCTGGGGGATCCCATCTTCGGCGGGCTGGAGAACCGCATCGCGGCGGCTGTGTTCGGGATCCCGGCGGTCAAGGGGATCGAGTTCGGGGACGGATTCGCCGCCGCCGGGAACACCGGGAGCGGGAACAACGACGAATATGAGATCCGGGACGGGCAGGTGCGGCTGCGCAGCAACCACGCGGGCGGCATTCTCGGAGGCATCAGCGACGGGATGCCGATCCTGTTCCGGGCGGCGTTCAAGCCCACGCCATCCATTGCGCGGGAGCAGCGCAGCGTGAACCTCGCTACCGGCAGGGAGACGACGCTGCAGGTGCCCGGAAGGCACGACCCGTGCGTGGTGCCCCGGGCCGTGCCCTGCGTTGAGGCGGCGGCGTGCATCGCCATCACCGACGCGCTGCTGGGCAGAAGACGGGAAATCGATGGATAAGGCGCGGAGACGGAGCGAGTGCGCTGAAGCGGACGGAACGGGTCCGCGGGAGAAGGGGAGCATGAAGGAAGACGAGGCTAAATTCGGCCTGATCGGCCGGAAGCTGGGGCACAGCTGGAGCCCCCGGATTCACCGGGAGCTGGCGGGATACGACTACCGGCTGTTTGAAATGGAAGCGGAGGAGATCCCCGGCTTCCTGAGGAGGAAAGGCTGGCGGGGGATGAATGTGACCATCCCATACAAGAAAACCGTCGTACCGTACCTGGACGAGCTGTCTCCCGCGGCGGCGGCACTGGGCAGCGTGAACACCATCGTGCGCCGGGAGGACGGAAGCCTGTACGGGGACAACACGGATGTGTACGGCTTTGAGGCCATGGCGCGGAGGTTCGGATTCGACCCGCGGGGCCGGAAGGTCCTGGTGCTGGGCAGCGGCGGCGCCTCCGCCGCGGTCAGGGCCGCGCTGGAGCGGCTCGGCGCCGGATCCG
>CAMVFE010000008.1 GCA_947166705.1 uncultured Clostridia bacterium | reverse complement strand
CGCCGTACAGGGAACGAGCCTGCATCCGCTTGGCCACACCGGCGGTATCCAGAGCGCCGCGGATAATGTGGTAACGAACGCCGGGCAGATCCCGCACACGGCCGCCGCGGATCAGCACAACGCTGTGTTCCTGCAGGTTGTGGCCGATACCGGGGATGTAGCAGGTACCTTCGATGGAGTTCGTCAGGCGGATTCTCGCGATCTTCCGCAGGGCGGAGTTGGGCTTCTTGGGCGTCTGAGTCTTCACGCTCAGGCACACACCGCGCTTCTGCGGGCAGCCCTGCAGAATGGGAGCGGTGGACTTTTTGGTTGCCCTTTCACGTCCCTTACGGACAAGCTGATTAATTGTGGGCATTTGCGCACCTCCTGAAAAATATCCTCAAGATCCCGCAACCCTCAGGATCCATAAGGCAGAATCAATTCGCGCCTTCCGGCGCGGGCGGCGGAGCCGCCTCAGCGGAGCACGGCGGCGGACGCGGCGGGGACTTCCACCCCGGCGGTCATCCCCAGCTCCTTCATGGTGTTGACGCGGATGCAGGGAACCCCGGCCTCCTCCGCCGCGCGGACCACCTGCTGATAGATGAAGGTGTCCGCGTCGCCGGCCACGTAGGCCCGAACCACGGATCCCGCCTTCAGCGCGCGGGTGACCTGCTTCGTTCCGACGACCTTTTTCGCGGCGGATCTCAGCATCTCCATGACTCAAACCTCCTTCCCCTTCCCCGGAAAAAGCGCGTCTCAAAAAGGGCGCACTCCACCCGGGAGCATGCGGCAACTTGGTTATCATATCACCGGAGTCCTGTGTTGTCAACGTTTTCGCAAAAAAATCCCGGGTTTTCTGCTGCAGAATAATCCCGGATCATCCCGCGCCTTCCCCGCGGCCTGATCCTGTTCCCGGGACCCGGACTCCGCCTTCCGCGGCTTTTGCTCTCGGATGAAAAAAGGGGAATGCCCTTTCGGGCATTCCCCGCCTTGCGCAGGGTTTCCGTCAGCCGTTCAGCTGCTTCAGCATGGCTTCGATCATGGCGACCGTGTTCCGGTCCGCGCCGAAGCTGGCCATTCCCCGCAGGGGCATGTAGTTCATCATCGCGGTGCCCATGTCGTCGGACACGGCTTCCTGCGCGGCCTCGGATTTCTCCTCGTCCCCGCCGAAGGTCTCCCGGAGCTTCTTCATGACGGGCTCAAAGACCGCCCTGGATTTCCGGTCCGCCATCAGATCCATGAAAATGGAATCCATGGTGTAGACGGTCGGAAGCTCGGTTGTGGATTCCACGCAGACGCATCCGCACAGGGGCAGATCCCGGGAGGAGCCGCCCACCTGAATGGTGAATTTTCCGCTCTCCACATACCAGTCGTGGATCTTTTCGTTCCACACGGCGAAGGAGCGCTTGTCCAGCGTGAAGGTAACCTCCGCGCTTTCCCCGGGCTGAAGCGCCACCTTGGCGAAGCCCTTCAGCTCCCGCACGGGGCGGATCGCGTCGCTTTCCACATCCCCGACGTACAGCTGGGCGACCGCCTTGCCGAAGCGCTTTCCGGTGTTCTTCACGGTCGCGGTCACCGTCAGGGTGTCCGTGTCCCTGATCTCCTCAGCGCTCAGGCGCAGATTGCTGTATTCGAAGGTGGTGTAGCTCAGGCCGTGTCCGAAGGGGAACAGCACATCCATTTCCTTCTTGTCATAGTACCGGTATCCGACGAAGACGCCCTCCCGGTATTCGGTGGCCCGGGCCTCCCCGCCGAAGAACAGGTAGGAGGGATTGTCCTGCAGCCGCAGGGGGAAGCTCTCCGCCAGATGGCCGGAGGGGTTCACGTCGCCGTAGAGCACGCGCACCGTGGCGGTGCCGACCGCCTGTCCGCCCAGATAGGCTTCCAGCACGGCCTCCACCCGGTCAATCCAGGGCATGGTCACCGGCGCGCCGTTGTGCAGCACCACCACCGTATGCGGGTTTGCCGCGGCCACGGCTTCGATCAGCCTGTTCTGGCAGGCGGGCATGTCCATGTTCGTCCGGTCATAGCCCTCGGATTCATAGGAATCCGGCAGGCCGGCAAAGACCACGGCGACCTTCGCCGCCTTCGCCGCCGCGACCGCCTCGGCGATCTGGGCGTCGGTGGCTTCGTCCTTCAGGACGCTGTAGCCCTGGGCGTAGGTCACCTTCAGGCCCGCTTTCCTCGCCGCTTCCAGGGCGCTGGTGGTCCTGAAGCAGTTGATATGGGAGCTTCCGCCTCCCTGAAACCGCGGTTTCTCGGCAAACTCGCCGATGAAGGCCGCTTCCGCGTCCTTCGCCAGGGGCAGGATGTCCCCCTCATTCTTCAGCAGCACCATGCAGTCCGCGGCGATGTCCGCCGCCAGCGCGTGCTGGGCTTCCTGATCCCAGGGGGTCTCGGGCTTCGCGTTCTCCGTATAGCGGAACACGATGTTCAGGATGCGTTCGCAGCACAGATCCACATCCTTCTCGTCCAGCGTGCCGGCCTTCACAGCCGCCACAATCTTTTCATCGTTGATGCCGCCGGAAGCGGGCATTTCCAGGTCCAGCCCGGCGTGCACGCCCGCGGGACGGTCTGAAACGGCGCCCCAGTCGGACATCACGTAGCCGTCGAAGCCCCATTCCTTCCGCAGCACATCCGTCAGCAGCCACCGGTTCTCCGAGGCAAAGACGCCGTTCACCCGGTTGTAGGAGCACATGATCGTCCACGGCTTGGCTTCCTTTACGGCTGTTTCGAACGCCGGGAAGTAAATCTCCCGCATGGTGCGCTCATCGCAGTCCGAGGAGGAGCTCATCCGGCGGTGCTCCTGGTTGTTCAGCGCGAAGTGCTTCACGCTGACGCCGACATTTTTGCTCTGCACGCCCTGGATATAGGCCGCAGCCATTTTCCCGGCGAGGTAGGGATCCTCGGAGCAGTATTCGAAGTTCCGCCCGCACAGGGGAGACCGTTTGATGTTGATGGCGGGACCCAGCACAACGGAAAGCTTCTCATGCTGGCAGCTCTCGCCGATCGCCTCGCCCATGGTCCGGACGAGCTCCGGATCGAAGGAGGAGGTGGTGGCGCAGGCCGCGGGGAAGCAGACCGCCTTGATGGAATCGTTCACGCCCAGGTGGTCGGCCTTGTCGTCCTGCTTGCGCAGGCCGTGGGGGCCGTCGCTGACCATGGTGGAAGGAATTCCCAGCCGCTCAACGGGCTTGGTGTGCCAGAAGTCCAGGCCGGAAAGAAGCCCGGCCTTTTCCTCCAGCGTCATCTGGGATATCAGCATTTTGATCTGTTCAGTTTTCATGCAGTCAGTTTCTCCATATTCTGTTTTGTTTTTTCCGGCCTTCGCCGGATCCGGCTTACGCGTTCTGCAGCAGATCCACGGTGCTCAGATCCCAGGGTTCGTGGATCTTCGGCACGTCGGAAATCAGCCGCTTGGTGTAGGGCGCTTCCGGTTCCAGCATCACCTTGTCCGGCTTTCCGCTTTCGACAAACTTTCCGTGCTCCATGATGTACACGCTGTCGGAAATGTAGTAGGCCAGGCCGATATCGTGGGTGATGAAGATAACCGTCATCCCGGTCTCGTCCCGCAGCTTCAGCAGCATGTCCAGGATCGTGGCCCTGGAACAGGCGTCGATCATGGAGGTGGGCTCGTCCGCCAGCAGGATGTTGGGCTTCAGCAGGAAGATGCGGGCGATCATCAGCCGCTGCATCTGGCCGCCGGAAAGCTCAAAGGGATACTTGTTGGTCAGCTCAGCGAACTTCAGGTTCACGAAGGAGCAGGCCTCCGTCATCATCTCATATTTCTTTTCCTTGGGCAGGTTCTTTCCGCCGCGCATGTTGATGCAGTCCAGCAGCACCGAGTCAATCTTGTGGAAAACGTTATAGCTGGAGAAGGGATCCTGGAAAATGGCCTGAATGCCCTTCCAGTATTCCCGCTTCTTGGCGCCGGTGGAGATATCCCGGGGCTGGCCCTGGAACATGATTTCGCCCTCGGTGGGCTCCAGCAGTCCCAGCAGCATCTTGGACAGGGTGGTCTTGCCGGATCCGGACTCGCCCACGATGGAGATCAGCTCGCCCTTGTGGAAATCAAAATCCACATGGTCCACGGCTACGGTGGTCACCTTGCCGGTATGGAACACGCGGGTCACGCCCCGTCCGCTCAGGCACAGGGGTTCCTTGGAAAAGTCCTTGTCACGGGTGCCGAAGGATACGCTCTCGCGGGTGTCTTCGACGACGGCTGCTCCGATTTCCTCAGTCTTCATGCTCATACACCTCCCTCAGCTCTTCCTGGGAAAAGCTGCAGCGGTAGCTCCGGCCTCCGCCGATGTCCAGCAGCGGCGGGGAGATGACCTTGCAGCTCGGGGTCGCGTACCGGCACCGGTCCGCGAAGCGGCATCCGGCCGGCGGGTGCTTCAGGTTCGGGGGCGTTCCGGGGATCGCCGTCAGCTTGACGTCGCGGGTGCCTTCCTCAGGAACGAGGATGGACCGCATCAGGCCGCGGCTGTAGGGATGGATGGGATCAAAGACCATCTCATGCGCGCTGCCGCGCTCGACGATCTGGCCGGCGTACATGACCATGATGTCGTCCGTCACGTTGTACAGCAGGGGCAGCTCGTGGGTGATGAAGATCATGCTCTTGACCAGGCCGTTGGCCAGCATGTCCTTCATCATCTTGATGACCATCTTCTGGCTGGTCACGTCCAGCGCGGAAGAGGGTTCGTCGGCAATCAGCACCTTGGGGCTCAGGATGGTCGAAATCGCGATGACAACCCGCTGCCGCATGCCGCCCGAAAGCTCCACGCTGTGCTTGTCCAGCGCGTCCACGGGCAGGCCCAGCTTCGCGAAGCGCTGCTCCGCCATCTCCCGGATCTGCTTCTTGTCCATGGGCAGCTCATGGGCGCGGATCACGTCCTCAATGAACTTTCCGACCTTCCGGGTGGGGTTCATTGCGTTCATGGCCGCCTGGGGAATGTAGGCGATCTCCGTTCCCAGCACGGTCTTCCGCACCAGGTCCGGATCCAGGCCGGAGATGTTCTTGCCGTCGATGATAATCTCGCCGCTGGTGTAGTGCAGCGGAGCGAAGTAGTAGCCCATCAGGCTCAGGGCCAGCGTGGACTTGCCGCAGCCGGACTCGCCCGCGATGCCCAGGCTCTTTCCTTCCTCGATATCCAGGGATACATGGTCCACAGAATATACATCCTCGCCCTGGCGCGTGATGTATTTGGTGGTCAGCTCATGGACCTCAAGCATTTTCTTTGCCATTTTGCTTTACCTCCTCAATCACGCAGCGTCGGGTTGAACACCTGGTCCAGACCGGTATTCATCAGGTTCAGGGAGAAGGAAATCAGGGCGATCACCAGGATCACCGGGAAGTAGGCCCACCAGGCGTTGCTGGAGGTATAGGCTCCGAAGAGCTTCGCCCAGTTCATCATCAGGCCCAGGGTGGGCAGTTCGTTCGGGTTCGGTCCGAGGCCCAGCATGGACAGCTGCGCTTCCGCGAGGATGCCGCTGGATACCTGCAGGATGAACGCCATCACCACGTAGGACGCGATGTAGGGCAGGATGTCCGTGGTCACGATCCGGAACAGGCTGTGCCCGCTCAGCTTGGAAAGATTCACGTGGTCGCGGTTCCGCAGGGAGATGACCTGGGACCGTACGGAACGCGCCGTCCAGACCCAGCTGGTAATGCCGATAATGATCGCGCAGGTGGCAATGCTGCGGGATTCCGCGCCCAGGGCCGAGTAGATCAGGATCAGCAGGACGAAGCCGGGGATGACGGTGAAGATGTTCGCGATGAACATCAGCACGTCGTCGACGATGCCGCCCACATAGCCGGCCAGCAGGCCAACCAGCAGGCCCAGCAGGGTCGCGATGGACCCGGCCAGCAGGCCGACCAGCAGGGAAATGCCCGTCGCCTTGACCAGCTCCGTCAGCGTGTCCCGGCCGAAGTTGTCCGTGCCCAGCGGCAGGGTCACGGCGTTGGCGACCTCGTCCACCTTCACGTAGTCGTTTTCCGCCACCTTGGTCGTGGTCGCGCTGTCGCCCTCGCCGCGGACGATGCTCATCGCCACGGAGGTATCGGCGTTCAGGCTGTTGTCCAGCCGTTTCAGCGCGTTGCGCTGCGCCTGGGTCGCAAATCCTTCGTACTTGTTCTTCTTGGCATCCGCCTCGCTGTAATTGGCCTTCCAGGCGCTGATCAGCTCCTCGAAATGCTCGTTCGAAGTGTCGAGTCCGCTGACGTCCGCGCCCATGGCTTTCAGATAGTTCAGCATCGTCTGCCGGTCCTTGACGGGCAGGGTGGCCTCCAGGCGGTTGGCCGCCGCTTCGGGAAGCTCCACGCGGTAGGTGCCGGTGTTGTTCGTATCATAGACGGAGACGTAGGTGCCGGGTTCCAGGAAGCCCTTGCCCAGGCCCTGCAGCGGATCCCTGTGCACGAAGTAGGGGTAGATCAGCACCGTCAGCAGAATGAACATGAAGATAATGAAGCCAACCAGGAATCGAGGAGAATGGAAGACATTTTTCAGGGTATGTTTCATCGCTCATCCACCTCCTTAATCAAACTGCGCGGCCTTGACCCGCGGGTCAATGAACGCGTAGATAATATCCAGCAGGAAACTGGCAATCAGCACCATGATCGTGATGATCAGGGTACAGGCTGAAATCACCGGATAGTCCGATGAGTTGATTGCCGCGTACATGGACATGCCCAGGCCCGGATAGCTGAAGATGGTCTCCGCGACCAGGGCGCCGCCGACCATGGAGCCGATGGACATCGCCAGGCCGGTTACCTGGGGCAGCATGGCGTTGCGGAATACGTAGCGGACAATCTTCTTGTCCTTGATGCCCAGGAACCGGGCATACTTGACGTAATCCGCATTCAGCTCGTAGATGGACATGGACCGCATGCCTACCGCCTGGCCGCCGATGGAGATCAGCACGATGGACCAGAACGGGAGCTGATAGTGGGAAATGACGGAAGAGATGAACTTCCAGTTGAATCCGGGAATCATGCCCGGGTCAAATGCTCCGTTGACCGGAGCCCAGCCCAGCGTCACAGCGAACAGAACCAGCAGGATAACTGCCGCGCCGAAGGCCGGAATGGCGCTGAAGAAAAGGGTAACGGGCATCAGTACCTTGTCGTATACGCTCCGCTTGTAGGCGGCCATCGCGCCGAGCAGGTTGCCCAGCAGCCAGCCGACCAGAATCGCGGGCAGCTGCAGCGCCACCGTCCACCAGATGCCGGAGCCGATGATGTCGGACACCAGTCTCGGATACTGGCTGTAGCTGACGCCGAAGGTGCCGTTGAACGCGTTTTTCACAAAATCCCAGAACTGGCCGAAAATGCTCTTGTCCAGCCCGAACTGGTGCTTGTAGTAGATAATCTGCTCCTGAACCTGTTCCTGGGTTGCGCCGGGGCTGATATTCTTCCCGACGATGGAGTTAACCGGATCTCCGGGCATCAGCCGCGGCAGGATAAAATTCAGCACCACCGCAGCGATGAAGGTGATGACAAACCAGAAAATCTTCTTTTTGAAGTATTTTCGCATGCCCTTCGTCATTGCTTTCTGCCTCCTCGATTGAAAAGGCGGCCATGACCCGCCTCGGGCAGATCATGGCCGCCGTATAAGCTATGGATTAGGGATTGACCAGCTCCAGGTTGTACAGAGCAGCAATGCCGTAGCCGTCGGTGCAGTCCATGGGCGGGATGTTGTCGCCGTCATCCTTCTCAGGATAGCCGGTCCACACAGTCTCGTTCACGGCATGGAAGCACTCGGGACGATACATCAGGGAGAAGCTCGGAACCTCATCCAGATAGATCTTGGTGGCTTCGGTGTACAGGGCCTTCAGCTCGGCTTCGTCCGTGGTCAGCGGGATCTGCTTGATGATCTCGTCGATCCGGTCGTTCTTGTAGTGGCCGAAGTTGCCGGACCAGTTGTTGTCAACACCGATGAACTCGGAGCTCATGAAGGCGCGGACGCGGCTCCACGGAGCGGCGGGTTCTGCACCGGCGGGGCTCCACATGAAGATTTCATACTCGGTCTGGGAACCCTTGGTGAAAACGGTCTGATACTGATCCCAGGTGGGGAAGGTCGCGATGATTTCAACGCCGATCGCCTTGCCGGCTTCAGCCACCATGTTCATGGCCGCCTGCCAGTCGGTCCAGCCGTCGGGGCAGCAGGCCTTCAGGCTGATCTTTTCGCCGTTGTACTCACGCCAGCCGTCGCCGTCGGAGTCCACGATGCCCGCGCCGTCCAGCAGGGCCTTCGCGCCTTCGATGTCCTTGCCGACCCACTGCAGATCCTTCACAGCGTCATGATCGTACATGGCCTGCTCACCCTCGGTGGGGTTCATGACGGACCGCGGCACATCCGCGAAGGACGGGCTCTGGTTGGTCATGGCGTTCTCAATGATGTTGTCATAGTCGACAGCCATCGCGATGGCCTTGCGCAGTTCCTTCACCTGCATGACCGGGATGTCCATGTTGTACCACGCGGTGGGCATGGTGGCGCAGATGCCGTACGGGGGCTGATCGCTGTAGGTCGCGATCGGCAGTCCCTGCTCTTCCCACAGCTTCTGCACGTTCGCGATGAACTGCTGGTTCACGTCGATCTGGCCGGCCTGGAAGGCCACCAGGGTCGCGTCGTTGTCCTTGTAGATGGTGTGAGCCAGGTACTTCGGAGCGGGCAGCTTGCCCCACATGGAGGCATCCTGTCCCCAGTAGTTGTCATTGCGGACGAAGGCAACCAGCTGATCGTTCGCGAAGTAGGGGCCGTAGGGGCCGGAATACACGACGTCCGGAGTCGGGTCGGTGCGGATGGCGGTGGCGTCATCGTTATGAGCCGCGCACAGCGCTTCCGCCCAGTTCTTCTGGACCATGTAAACGCCGCTCAGGAAGTTCAGGACCTGCAGCGGGTTCGCGGGCTTGCCTTCTTCGTTCAGCTTGCACTTGATCACGACGGCGCCGTCCCGGTTCTCAATGCCCTCGATGTAGGGAGCATAGCCGGTGTAGGTGCCGTTCTGGATCTTCGTGCTGACATCCCAGGTCGCGACCACGTCGTCGGCGGTCACGGGGGTGCCGTCGGACCACTTGGCGGCGGGCTTGATCTTCAGGGTCAGCTCGGTCAGGTCATCGTTCCAGGTGTAGTCTC
The DNA here is from genome assembly GCA_947166705.1 of uncultured Clostridia bacterium. Taxonomy (GTDB): domain Bacteria; phylum Bacillota; class Clostridia; order Christensenellales; family Aristaeellaceae; genus Aristaeella. The sequence goes on along the minus strand of CAMVFE010000008.1, from coordinate 55,149 downwards.
CGTCCGCCAGCAGGGGATAGAGCTTGCCGTCCAGGCCGTTGTACATGTACAGCGTCTCGAACATGACGGTCCGGGTGCCGCGGGGAGCCGCAGACAGGGCCAGGCCGTTGTTCATGTTGTCGCCCAGCGGGTTGTATCCCACAACGGGATCCCACTGCTGCCCGCCGAAATACAGGGTCTCGTTGCGGGGCAGGTCGGTCGCTTCCGCCAGAGCGCTTGCGGCGCCCATCAGCATCATAGCGGCCAGAAGGATTGCCAGGATCTTCTTCATAACCATGTGCCTCCTAAAAAAATATTATCGTTCAGCCGCTTGCGCGGCAAAACTACGTGCGGTCATATTCCCCTCCGCAGGCGGAAAAACAGCCTTTCATGGGGAATCCGGGAAAAAAGGATGCTATTCAGTACATTCAACCGAGGGAAATATAGCATACCCGCAGGAAGATGTCAACCGGTTTTTTGCTACTTTTCTCCCATGAAGGAATCTCTTTTTTCCCTGGCGGTTCTCTGCCGTTCCCCATGCGAAGGGCCGCCGCTTTTCCGCGGCTCTTCGCACCGCCTGCTGCCGTCCCGGCCGGCGGGAAAGCTCCTCCCGGAGCTCCCGTCTCCGGGCCTCACGCGGGTTCGCCGCGGAGTTCCCGGACCGCCTCCGGGATCGCCTGCACCGTGTCCCCCGCGGTCATGGAGATATCTCCCATACGCGCGCCGGCCATCTCGCCGGCGCGCCCCGCGATCCAGGCGCCCGCCGCGGCCGCCCGGGGAAGGGGCGCCTGCCCCGCGCAGGCCGCCGCCAGGATACCGCTGAGCACGTCCCCGCTGCCCGCCGTCGCCATGCCGGGGCATCCCCGGTCCGTCAGCCAGGTTTCCGTCCCGTCGGTCACGATCGTCGCCGGTCCCTTCAGCAGCACGGTCACGCCGTGCTCCCTCGCGAACCGCTCCGCCAGCCGGAGCCCGTCCCGCTGGATTTCCGGAATGCCTGCCCCCGTCAGCCTGGAAAACTCCCCGGGATGCGGCGTCAGCAGGATCCGGCAGGCCGCCCTTTTCAGCATATCCGGCTTCTCCCGCAGCATTCCCGCCAGGGCGTTCAGCCCGTCGGCGTCAATGATCAGCGTCCCGGAATATGCTTCCGTCAGGAACGCCAGCCCCTCCCTGACAGCGTCCCCGTTCCCCATGCCCATGCCCAGGGCGATCACCCGGAGGCCGCGGATCATCTCCTCCCATTCCTCCCGCCGGAATTGCAGCCCCTCCTCCCCGTCGCTCAGCGGAAAAAGGGTGCTCTCCAGCATCAGCGGAATCAGCGCTCCGCACAGGCTCCCCGGCACCCCCGCGCGCACGACGCCGGCTCCGGCGCGCATGGCGGCATTCGCCGCGGACGCCAGCCGGATGGCGCCGCTGTACCGCAGGCTGCCGCCGATCAGGCCGATATAGCCGTAGGTTCCCTTGTTCGCGAAATGCGCCCGGGGCGGAAACAGCTCCGCGGCATCCTCCGCCTCCATCAGCCGCCGGTCCGGCCCCAGGGGCGGAATCCCGATCTCCCGGTTCACCTTCCGTCCCATCAGGTCCATGGCGCGGTTCAGAAAGTGGCCCGGCTGGAACCACCCCACGGAAACCGTAAGGTCGCTCCGGACCGCCGTCTCCGCCAGGCCGCTGTCCCCGTTCAGGCCGCTGTTGATGTCCGCGCTGACCACGAAAGCGCCGCTCCCGTTGATCAGGCGGATCATCCTTGCCGCCTCCCCCTCCGCTTTTCCGCGGAAGCCGGTGCCGAAGATGCAGTCCGCCACGGATTCGAAGCCCGCCAGGCTTTCGGTTTCCGCCCAGGACTGCTCGGGAACCGAGCGGCGCCTGCATTCCTCCCGCCAGGCCTCCGCATCCGGGGACAGGGGCCCTCCGGGAAGAATCAGCGTGCAGGGGATGCCCGCGTCCGCCATGCATACGGCCAGCGCGCAGCCGTCGCCCCCGTTGTTTCCCTTTCCGCACACCACCGCCGCGGGCGCCCGCCATTCCGCCGCGCGGAAGATCGCCTCCCCGGCCCGGCCCATCAGCACGCGCCCCGGCGTTCCGGCAGCGATGGCCGCCTCGTCGCTGCTCCGCATGGATGCCACATCCAGGATCCTCTTCATCCTTCGTCCTGCCTTTCTGTTTTTTGAGGGGGAAACGCAATCCTGCCCGGTTCCGCTCTTTGTTTTGATTCATTATTATATGTCGGAAAGCAGCCCTCCTGTCAATCCTTTCCGCCCTTTCCCGCGTTCGCCGGCGGGATCGGCGTGTCCCGATTTTTTACTGGACATTTGCGGGGTAATGATTTAATATGAGCGGGGCGGGCGAAGCACGGCAGGCTCTTCCCGCAATTCAGCAAGGAGTGATTACAGCCATGAAAACAGATGTCATTCTGATTTCCAGCAAGGGCGCCCGGATGGAAAATGCGCTGAACGAGGTGGATAAAGTCGCGGATTACAAGGGCCTTTCCGCGAAGAACCGGCTGCATCTGCGGCTGCTGACCGAAGAGATGATGGGCATGATGCGTTCCCTGACCGGGGAAAGCGAAGGCGAATTCTGGATCGAGGATTCGGATCAGGAATACGATCTCCACCTGCGCGTCGTGACGCCCATGGACAGCGTGAAGCGCGAGCAGCTGCTCGCCGCTTCCTCCAGCGGGAAGAACGAATCCGCCCGCGGGCTGATGGGCCGGCTGCGGGATTTCTTTGACCGCGGCGCGGATGAGGACATCGCCTCCATCAGCACCCCGCTCATGCTTCAGGGCATGTACGACTATTCCTCTCAGCCCACGCTGGACTGGGAATGGTCGATGCTCCGCTATGAGGAGGCCCTTTCCTCCCAGGTCCGGCAGAACGCCAGCGGGGCGAAGGAAGCCTGGGACGAGCTGGAGAAGTCGGTCGTCGCCCATGTGGCGGACGATGTGAAGGTTTCCATCCGCGGGCGCGAGGTGGAAATGACCATCATCAAGAAGTTCGCCTGATCCCACGCTGAACAGACAGTCCCGGCGGCACGGAATGCCGCCGGGACTGTTTTTATATTCAGGAAGCCGTCAGAAGAATGGTCAGATTGTTCAGGTTCAGCGAGTAGGTATAGCGGATATCGTCCGCCATGGCCGTCACCAGCCGGATGCCCAGATTTTCCCCCACCCCGCCGGCGGGGACGTAGCTCACCGGGTCAAAGGCGCTGCAGTCGTCCCTGAAGCGGAGCACCCAGCGGTTTCCGCTGTGCTGAACGCGTACCGACAGGTGGTTCTTCCCGTCCTTCCCGAAGCCGTGGATCACGGTGTTGCCGGCCATCTCCTCGATGCACAGCGCGATATGGCTGCACATCCTTTCGCTCTGCCCGTTCCTGCGGCAGAAATCCTCCGCCGCCTTCGCGGCCTTCATCACATCCTCCAGGGAGCGGATATCCGTCTCCAGCAGGTTTTCCGGCTTTACGCCGAAATTGCCCCTGAGCAGGAGGAAGGGCTCAGCCGCCAGCGTCGGGGCGCCGTTCCTCTTCCATACGTACAGGACGGCGCACAGCACCGTCAGTGCCTCCCCGGCCGCGAAATAAAGCCAGGCCCCCGTCACGCCCCAGATCCGGCTCAGCAGGAAGGCCGCCGCCGCGGGCATTACCGCGCACTCCAGCACGGAGATGATCTCCGTCAGCCGGATCCGGCCGCACCCCTGGTACAGGTTCTTCAGCACATTGACGAACGCGCAGGGAATCAGCCCCAGGGCGAACAGGCGAAGCCCGAGCGCCGTCAGCTCCTGCACATTCCGGGCATTCTCCTCCGGGATGAAGATCTGAACCAGCGCCGGCGCAAAGACGGCCAGCAGCACGCCCACCGCCGCCCCCAGGATCACCGCGTATCCGGACAGCCGCCTCACCAGCTCCTTCAGCCCGTTCCGGTCCTCCTCATTGAAAAGGATCCCGCTCAGCGTCAGCGACACGCCCCCGATTCCCGTCGAGATGCAGTTGCCGGCATTCCCGATGGTCGTCAGCACGGAGAAGGCGGCAACCGCTTCGCTGCTCCCCAGCCCCAGCAGGATCCGGTTCATGAGGAACACAAACACCACGGAGGAGGCCATCGTGAACACCGTAGGCACGCCGCCCTTCACCAGCTCCCTGATCTTGGCGGCGGAAACCAGCTTCGGCGAGAAGGAAAACACGCACTTTTTGGAAAGGAAATATCCCAGCGCCGTCAGCACGGCTACATAGTAGCTCAGGGAGGAGGCCAGTCCCATCCCGAACATGCCCGCATGAAAAACATGAATGCTCAGCAGGTCGAAGGCCACATCCGCCGCGGTCATGCCCAGCACCGCCGCGATGAGCAGCCCGCTCTTCCCCGCCATCTGCAGGAAGGGAACCAGCACCAGCGCGCCCATGGAGGCCGGCGCGCCGAGCACGAATCCGCCCAGGTAATCCCGCGTCTCCCTGTACAGCTCTCCCTCGTTTCCGGCGCCCATGGCCGAAGCCAGCGGGCCCCGCAGGAGAAACACCAGAACCGTCAGCGGCAGGGAAATCCCCAGCATCAGCGCAATGGCGGAAGAGTAGCCCCGGTTGGTCTCCTCCCGGGAACCGCTTCCCAGCGATTTGCTGCAGACCACCTGGACGCCGGCCGCCAGCAGGCTTCCGATCGCTCCCGTCAGCATCAGGATGGGATTGGCCAGCCCGTAGGCCGCGATCGCATCCACGCCGAGGAACCTGCCGATCATGATATTATCGATCAGCAGGCAGAGGGAAACGGTCAGCGCGGCCAGGGTCTGCGCCGCCAGCATCTGCCGGATCAGTTTCCGTATCATTTCATTTTACCTCTTCCCTGCCCGGGGCGGGACGCTCCCCGCCGCCTGCGCGGTTTTCCGCTGCGGTTTTCCGCCGTTTCATTCCGGCTTTTCCCGCGGAGCGCATTATATCACAGCGCCATCCGATTTGAAACACCCGGCTCGCGCCCGCGGAGCCGGTTTTATCAGAACCAGTTTTATTTTTTCTCCGCCCCGGAACTTTATTCTTTTCGCTTCGTCTGATAGAATGTGGCCGGAATCGGGCCGCGGGAACCGAATCATGATCAGAAAGAAGGAAGGTATACATGATGAAAAGAATGTTGGCTCTGTTTGCCGCTCTGGTGCTGCTCCTGTCCGTCTCGGCAGCGGCGGCTGAGACCACGCTGACCGTCAGCGGAACCGGCGAGGTCCGGATCAGCGCGGATACAGCCGTGATTTCTCTCGGGGTAAACGCCCGGGACCGGGACGTGCTGAAGGCCCAGCAGAAGGTCAATGAAAGCATCGCCGCCGTCCGGAGCGCACTGGCTGCGCAGGGGGTGAAGGAAGAGAACATCAGCACGGAGTTCATTAATATCTACGCCATGTATGATTATCAGAATGACCAGGAGCAGCTCTCCGCGTATAACGCCAGTTCCACCCTGGCGATCATGGTCACGGATATGGACAGCGTCGGCGCGCTGATCGACGCGGCCTTTGCGGCCGGCGCCAACACGCTCAACGGCATCACCTTCTCCGCCTCCGACACCGAGGAAGCCAGGGCCGAGGCGCTGAAGGAAGCGGTCGCGGACGCCAGGAAGAAAGCGGAAATCCTGGCCGAAGCTGCGGGAATGACCATCACCGGGATCGAAACCGTCTCGGAGGGCGGCGTCTTCAGTTATGAAAATGACATGGGGAACGTCCGGGCGAAGGGCATGGCAGAGGAATCCGCCGCCGGCACCGTTGTGCAGGCCGCGAAGCTGATCGTTTCCGCAAATGTCTCCGTCACCTTTGAAGCGAAATAAAAGCGCGGCGGCTGAAAACGCCTGCCCCGTCAGACCGCGGGGCAGGCGTTTTTTTGCGCGCTGCTGTCTGTTTTGGGGGCCTTCGCCGTCCGGCCTGTCCGGGGAGGTCTCCCGCGGTTCACTGCCGCATGGCCCACGCAAAGGCTCTGGCCGTCCGGAGGTCCGCGTCCCGGAAATGATTGCCGGGATTCCACTCCAGGACGGTATTCACGCCCTGCCCCCGCAGCAGCTCATGGATTTCCCTGATCCGGTCGCCGACGGCGGACATCACGGGGTTTCGGGTCCTTTCCTCCCGGTCGCCCAGGCTCAGATAAACGGAGCCGGCATACGGCCTGCGCGCCGTGATATATTCCGCGAATCCCGGAAACCAGACCGACGGGGAGGCCGCCGCGGCCGCCGCGAAGGCGTCCGTCTGATACGCCGCCCACAGCGCAAACAGCCCCGCCAGCGAATAACCTCCGATGATATACTTTTTCTCCCGGTCGGCGCAGCGCCTCAGCGCCTCCGCCAGGGTATCCGCCGCTCCGTCCCCGAAGGGCTCGTTCCCGAAAACCGCCGGCGCCTTCCAGGGCGACAGGTCATGATTCCAGCTCTCCACCCGGAACGCAAGCAGGGCAAAGGGCCGGTCGGTCAGCCTCCTGATTTCCGCGATCTCGGAGCCGATTCCCTCCAGGTCGTGATCGTCGGCCATCTGCACGAGGACCGTTGAAGCCTCAGGATCTCCGTATGCTGTCATCCGCATCGCTTTTCCGCCTTTATCATTCTTCGCTGCCGCCGGGGAGGCCGGTCCGGCAGGGTGCCGGACAGTTCTTCGGGATTTCCCGGCCATGATTTCAGGATAGCTTTCTTCATTACAATATATTTCAGCGCGTGCCGGATGGTTTCCTGCGCGGGGCATCATGATTCTGCGCCTCCTGGCCGCGCTCCCTCCCGTCCTGCCGGGCAGGGGCGCTTTCGTTTACAAAGCGCCGGAAATGTGGTAAAGTGAATCCGAATACTGGAGGGAGTCCCCATGAAGAGAAATCATACCGCTCTGATTGCCGTGATCGGCAGTATCCTTGTTATGCTGATTCTGGTGCTGGGTACCATGCTGATGGGCCGGATAGCCCGTCGGGATACGGAGAATGCCGTCCGTTCGGTCAGCCTGCTGTATCTGGACGAGCTGGCCGGGCGCCGGGAGCAGGTTGTTGAAAACAATCTGCAGCGCAGGATTCAGGATATCCAGGTCGCCGTCTCCCTGATGAACGGGGAGGATCTGAGCAGCCTTTCCAGCCTTCAGGCCTACCAGGCCCGAATGAAGCAGCTCTACGGGCTTGAAAAGTTTGCCTTTGTGGACACCGCCGGGCGGATCTACACCAGCCTGGGCATGCAGGACAATATCGGGGACTATGCCTTCGATTATCTGAACCTCTCCGGACCGGAAATCTCGATCCTGAACCTCCATACCCCCGAAAAAAAGGTGGTGATCGCCGTTCCGGTTGACCGCCTGAAATTCGGGGAAGAAACCTTCACCGTCTGCTTTATGGAGATCGACATGCAGGAGATGCTCCGCGGCGTCTCCATGCAGGCCCAGGAAGGCGGCGCCACCTACTGCAACATTTATACGACCGACGGTATCGCGCTGAGCAATACCGTGCTGGGCGGCCTCGCCGTTGAGGACAACCTGCTCGAAGCCGTCAGCCGGGCCGACTTTGAAAGTGGTTATTCCTATGAGGCTTTCCTCGATAACTTTACCAATTGCCGGCGGGGTGAGGTTTCCTTCAGCTACCAGGGCATCCAGGAAACGCTGACCTATGTTCCCGTGGGCGGAACGGACTGGCTTCTGACCTACCTGATCCGGGAGAGTGTCATCAGCGAGCAGATCGGTGGCATATCCGCCAGCATCATCCGGCGAAGCATCCTCCAGTCCCTGCTGACCGTCGCGGTGCTCCTGACCATGTTCTGCTTTATCATCCTGCAGACCCGGAAGACCGCCCGCCTGGCGCTGGAAAAGGAGACAGCGGACGCGGAAAACCGTGTGAAGCAGCAGGAGCTGGAGGAACGGCTCAGCCTGCAGAAAAAGCTGCTGGAGGAGGAGCGGCACCGGACGCAGTCGGATCATATGATCACCGCCCTCGCCTCGGATTACCGGATTGTGTACCATGTGGATCTGGACCGGAATGAGGCGGTCTGTTACCGCGCGGATCCGCAGGATCAAGAACAGACGCCGGAAGGCGTTCATTTCCCCTACCTGGAACGCTTCACCCGGTACGCGGAGCAGGCCGTTGCCGAGAATTACCGGGAGGGCTTCCTGCGTTTTATTCAGCCTGACGCCATCCGGGAGGGCCTCCGGACGGAGCCGATCCTCGCCTACCGTTACCTCGCCCGGCGGGCCGGCAGGGAATACTATGAAATGATCCGGGTCGCGGGCGTTCGGCATGCGGAGGATCGGACGGACGGCGAGGTGCACGCCATCGGCCTCGGCCTGACCGTCATTGACGCAGAAATGCGCCAGTCCATGGCCCAGCAGGCCGCCCTGAGCGACGCGCTCACCGCCGCCGAGGAAGCGAGCCGCGCCAAGACCGCGTTCCTGAGCAGCATGAGCCATGAGATCCGCACGCCGATGAACGTGATCATCGGACTGGACACGATCGCCCTGAACGATCCGGAGACGTCGGAAAAGGCCCGGACCTACCTGACCCGGATCGATGACAACGCCAAGCATCTGCTGAGCCTGATCAACGATATCCTGGATATGAGCCGCATTGAATCCGGCCGCGTAACGCTGAAGAAGGAGGAATTCAGCTTCAGCCGCCTTCTGGAGTCTGTCAGCGCGATGTTCTCCGGCCAGTGCGCCGATGCCGGCCTGGAATACAGCAGCCGGACAGACGGTCCGGTGGATGATTACTATGTGGGCGACGGCATGAAGCTGCGCCAGATTCTGACCAACATCCTCAGCAACGCGGTGAAGTTCACGCCCAGGGGCGGCAGCGTCAGCCTGGCGGTGGAGAGGACCGCCCACTTTGAGGGCCATACGACGCTGCGGTTCACCGTTGCGGACACGGGCATCGGCATCAGTCCGGAATTCCTGCCGCATATTTTTGACGCCTTCTCTCAGGAGGACAGCAGCACCACCAGCAAATACGGGTCTTCGGGCCTTGGCATGGCGATCACCCGCAGCCTGGTGGAAATGATGAACGGCACGATCCGGGTGGAAAGCGAGAAGGGCCGGGGGACGACCTTCACCGTTACGGTGACGCTGGCGGACAGCGCCCGGAGGAAAGACGCCGCGCCGGAGGAGGAAATCAATCCCCGGGAGATGAGCGTCCTGGTCATCGACGACGATCCGATCGCCTGCGAGCATGCGCGCCTGGTGCTGGAAAGCGAGGGCATCGCCGCCGAAACCGCCGGCAGCGGAGCGGAAGCCCTTGAAAAGGTGAAGCTCCGCCATACGCGCAGGAATCCCTACAACCTGATTCTGATGGACTGGAAGATGCCGGAGATGGACGGCGTGGAAACCACGCGCCGCATCCGTTCCGTCATCGGGGATGAATCCGCCATCATCATCCTGACCGCCTACCGCTGGGACGACATTCTGGACACCGCGCTGGCCGCGGGCGTGGACAGCTTTGTCTCGAAGCCGGTTGTTTCCTCCGCGGTGCTTGAGGAATACCGATCCGCCGCGGCGAAAAAGCGCTCTTCCCCGAAGCGCGCTCCCGCGAAGGCGGACCTGAAAGGCCGCCGCATCCTGCTGGCGGAGGATATGCCGGTCAACGCGGAGATCATGGTCATGGTCCTGAAGCTGCGCGGGATTGAAGCCGATCTGGCCGCGAACGGCCGGATCGCCGTGGAGAAATTTGCCGAAAATCCGGCGGGGACCTATGACGCCATTCTGATGGATATGCGGATGCCGGAGATGGACGGCCTGGAAGCAACCCGGAGAATCCGCGCGATGGAAAGGGAGGACGCGAAAAAAATCCCCATCATCGCGCTGACCGCCAACGCGTTTGATGAGGATGTTCAGCGAAGCCTTCAGGCCGGCCTGAACGCGCACCTGAGCAAGCCCGTCGAGCCCGATACCCTTTTTGAAACGCTTGAAAGCCTGATCCCGGCGGAATAACCGGGCGAATCCTTTCCGCGGCTTCGGGGCCTTCCCGAAGCCGCCTTTTTTGTAGTTTTCTTTTGATGCAAACAGCAGAAAAAGGCGCCGAAACCGTCTTGAACCGGCCGATGGATTGTAGTAAAATAGCGCGGTGCCGTGCGAAAGCGGCGTCATACATTCTGCTGCCGGGGGAAGAAAAATGGATCGTAATTATATGCTTCTGATCATCAATCCGGGTTCTACATCCACCAAGATCAGCGTTTTTGAGAACGACCGGCCGATCTTTGAGCAGAGCCGTTTTCACGATGCACCTGTCCTGCTTCAGTATCCGCACGTGAACGATCAGGTGCCCTTCCGCTATGCCGTCCTGCTGGATATGCTGCGGGAAGGCGGGATTGATCCCGCGCGGATCGATGTGGTCGTCGGCCGCGGCGGAAGCGCCTGCACGCAGCCCAGCGGGGTGACCGTGATCGACCGGAAGCTTTACGAGGATACGCTGGCCGCGGTCGGCGGCAGCGAGCACGCCGCCAAGCTGGGCGTGCTGCTGGCCTGGAAGTTTATTCAGGACTATCCGGTTCCGGCCTATACGCTGAATCCCACCAATGTGGATGAGTACTGCGATTATGCCCGGTTGACGGGGATCCGCGGCATCTACCGTTTCGGCCATTCTCATGTGCTGAACCAGAAAGCGGTGGCGGAAGCGCATGCCGCCGCCATGGGCAGGCGGTATGAGGACTGCCGCTTCATCGTCGCCCATATCGACGGCGGGGTCACCGTCGGCGCCCACGATCACGGCCGCATGGTGGACGGAAACATGGGTGCCGACGGGGAGGGCGCCTTTTCGCCGACCCGGATCGGCTATGTGCCGGTGCTCGAGCTGCTCGACTATCTCCAGGATCATTCCCCGGACGACGTGCGCCGGATGTGCTCAAGGTCCGGCGGTTTCGTCTCCCTTTTCGGTACCTCCAACTCCGATACGATCCACGCCCTTGTGGAGCAGGGGGACCGGAAGGCTTCCCTGGTGTGGAACACGATGATTTACCAGGTCTGCAAGAACATCGGGGAAATGAGCGCCGTGCTGTGCGGAAAGGTGGATGCGATTCTGCTGACCGGCGGCCTGATGCGCTTCGAAGATATCGCCGCGGGCATCCGGGAGCGCTGCGGCTGGATCGCTCCGATCCATGTCTACGCGGGCGAGATGGAGCAGGAAGCCCTCGCCCTGTCCGTGCTGAAGGTGCTGCGCGGCGAGGCCCGGGCCCAGACCTATACGGGAAAACCCGTATGGCAGGGCTTTGAGGGAATTACATTCTGAAGGAACGGAGGAACGCCCATGAGCATGATTGAAAAGGTCTGGGAAAAAGCCCGGCTTCTCGGCAAGCGGATCGTACTTCCGGAGGGAACGGAGCCCCGAACCGTGCAGGCCGCGGCCCGGGTCAGCTGCGAAGGCATCGCGAAGCCGGTCCTGCTGGGGGATCCGGATCAGATCCGCGCCGCCGCGGAAAAAGCGGGCGCCGATATCCGCGGCATCGCGCTGGCCGATCCCGCCCGCAGCCCGGAGGCCTCCGGCTACGCGGAACTTCTGTACGAACTCCGCAGGGAAAAGGGCCTGACCCCGGAGGAAGCCCGCCGGCTGACCCTTGACCCCATGTATTTCGGGATGCTGATGGTCCGGCAGGGGGACGCGGACGGGCTCGTTTCCGGGGCGGTCCATTCCACCGGGGACATGCTGCGTCCCGCGCTGCAGATCATCAAGACCAGGCCGGGAATCCGGATCGTCTCCTCCAGCTTTCTGATGAACTGCCCCAATCCCGCTCTGGGGGAAAACGGCCTGCTGATCTATGCCGACTGCGTCGTCGTCCCCAACCCGACCGCGGAGGAGCTGGCCCAGATCGCCGTTTCCGCCGCCGACACGGCGCGGGTTCTCTGCGGCATTGAGGAGCCGAGGGTCGCGATGCTTTCCTTCTCGACGAAGGGCAGCGCCAGACACGAACTGGTGGACAAGGTACGGCGGGCGACGGAAATCGCCCGCACGATGGCGCCGGATCTGCTGCTGGACGGCGAAATGCAGCTGGACGCCGCGCTGGTGCCGGAGGTCGGCCGCCTGAAGGCGCCGGAGAGCCCCGTGGCCGGCCGGGCCAATGTGCTGATCTTCCCCGACCTGCAGTCCGGCAACATCGGATATAAAATCACTCAGCGCATCGGCGGCGCTGAGTGTTATGCAGTGCTTCAGGGGCTGGCCCGTCCCTGCAATGACCTCTCCCGCGGCTGCAGCGTGCAGGATATCGTCAACACCATCGCCCTGACGGCGGTGCAGGCAGGAGGATAACCTTTCCCTCAGTGGGAATCGATATACCGGCAGGCGGCCATCGCCGCCACCGATCCATCGCCCGCCGCGGTGGTCAGCTGGCGGATGCTCTTGGCGCGGCAGTCGCCCGCGGTGAAAACGCCGGGCGTCTGGGTTTCACAGGTCTCCCCGGAGGCGAAGTATCCCCACCGATCCAGGGCGGCGACATCCCGGAACGCCTCGTTTTCGGGAATCAGCCCGATGGCGATGAACAGCCCGTCGCAGGCAATGGTTTCCCGCGTCCCGTCCCCGTTTTCGATGGTCACGCCGGTCAGCTGAACATGCTCATCCATCTCCAGATCCACAATCCTGACCCCTGTCCGGGCGCTGACGTTCCCGCGGGAGAGCAGCAGCTCCTGGAGTTTTTTCTCTCCCGTGAATTCCGGCAGGTCCTGCAGCATGACCACCTCGGAGCATTTCCCGGCCAGGAGCAGCGCCTCCTGCAGCGCGGAGTTCCCTCCGCCCGCGACGCAGACCTTCCGGCCCTTGAAGAAATCCCCGTCGCACACGGCGCAGTAGCTTACGCCTTCCCCGGTCATTTCCCGCTCTCCGGGAAGCCCAAGCTCGCGGTGCCGGACGCCGGTGGCCAGGATGACCGTCCGGCCCTCCCGGATATCGCCCTCTGCGGTGACCACCGTCTTATACTCCCCGTGATCCTCCACCCGGACCACCTCGGCCAGGTCCACCTCGGCTCCCTGGTCCAGGATCTGCTCCAGGAACGCGTCCGCAAACTCGTTCCCGCTCATCCGGGCGGTTCCGGGCCAGTTTTCCACCTTCGGACTGTGCACGATCTGCCCGCCGAATCCGGTCTTTTCCAGCACGAGCACCGTCTTCCCGTTCCTCAGCGCGTACAGCGCGGCGGTCATGCCCGCAGGGCCTCCGCCCACGACAATCACATCATACATCCCTGTTCCTCCTTCTGTCCCGCCGCCGGTTCCGTCTCCCTCACCGGCGAAACAGGGGGCGCCTCAGCGTCCCCTGTTTTCCCTTCCGATCAGATCGCCTGCTTCTCCTGCCGGGCGCCCGTGAGCATGCCCCGGATCTCGGAGACGCCCTTGTACTTCAGCACCTCGTCCCCCTGCAGAATCACCAGGGTGGGCGCCTGCTTGATCCCGTAATGGTTCGCCAGGTCGATGTTCTCCGAGGCCAGCATCTCCTTGTACACGAAGCCCTCCTTCTGCAGCAGGCTCTTGGCCAGCTTGCAGTTGGGGCAGGTGGCGGAGGTAAACAGCATGGCCCGGGTCAGCGGCTTCTTCTCCTCCGCGGGAGCCTCCGCCTGTTCCGCGGCGGAAGCGGTATCCGGATGCAGCGGTCCCCGGTGGGTCAGATGGCTGGCGCCGATGTCGTAGACCTTCCGGTCGCGGAATTCCTGGGCCTTGCCGTCATTCCAGTTCTGCACCGGACGGTAGTATCCGGTGATACGGCTGTAGACCTCCGTCTTCTCACCGCAGTGGGGGCAGGTATAAACCTCTCCGCTCAGGTACCCGTGATTCCGGCAGACGGAATAGGTCGGGCTCATGGTATAGTAGGGCAGCTTGTAGTTCTCCGCGATCTTGCGCACCAGGGAAGCCGCGGCCTTCCAGTCCGGCAGTTTCTCGCCCAGGAAGGCGTGGAACACGGTGCCGGAGGTGTAGAGGGTCTGCAGCTCGTCCTGCACGTCCAGCGCGGAGAAGATATCCTCGCTGTAGCCGACGGGCAGATGGCTGGAGTTCGTGTAGTAGGGCTTGCCGTTCTCATTGGCGGTGATGATATCCGGATACTGCTCCTTGTCGTGCTTGGCGAAGCGGTAGGCCGTGGATTCCGCCGGGGTCGCTTCCAGATTGTACAGGTCCCCGTACTCCTCCTGGTAGTCGCTCAGGCGGGTTCTCATGTGGTTCAGCACATCCCGGGCGAACTGCTGGGTTTCCACGTGGGTCAGATCCTTCCGCAGCCATTTCGCGTTCAGCCCCGCTTCGTTCATACCGACCAGGCCAATGGTGGAGAAATGGTTGTTGAAGGTTCCCAGGTACCGCTTCGTATAGGGATACAGGCCGCTGTCCAGCAGCCGGGTGATGACGGTGCGCTTGGTCTTCAGGCTGCGGGCCGCGATGTCCATCAGCCGGTCCAGCCTGGCGTAGAAATCCTTCTCGTCCTTCGCCAGGTAGGCGATGCGGGGCAGGTTGATGGTCACCACGCCGATGGAACCTGTGCTTTCGCCGCTGCCGAAGAAGCCGCCGCTCTTTTTGCGCAGCTCCCGCAGGTCCAGCCGGAGCCGGCAGCACATGGAGCGCACGTCGCTGGGCTCCATGTCGGAATTGATGTAATTGCTGAAATAGGGCGTGCCGTACTTCGCCGTCATCTCAAAGAGCAGGCGGTTGTTCTCCGTATCGCTCCAGTCAAAGTCCCGGGTGATGGAGTAGGTCGGAATCGGATACTGGAAGCCGCGGCCGTTCGCGTCGCCTTCGATCATGATTTCGATGAAGGCCTTGTTCACCATATCCATTTCCTTCTGGCACTCGCCGTAGGTGAAGTCCATTTCCTTTCCGCCGACGATGGCCGGCAGGTTGGCCAGATCCTTCGGGCAGACCCAGTCCAGCGTGATGTTGGAGAAGGGCGCCTGGGTGCCCCAGCGGGAGGGGGTATTCACGCCGTAGATGAAGCTCTGCACGCACTGCTTGACTTCCTTCTGGCTCAGATTGTCAATCCGGACGAAGGGCGCCAGATAGGTGTCAAAGCTGGAGAACGCCTGGGCGCCGGCCCACTCGTTCTGCATGATGCCGAGGAAGTTCACCATCTGGTTGCAGAGGGTGGAAAGGTGCGCCGCCGGAGAGGAGGTAATCTTTCCGGGCACGCCGCCCAGTCCTTCCTGGATCAGCTGCTTCAGGCTCCAGCCCGCGCAGTAGCCCGTCAGCATGCTCAGATCGTGCAGATGCAGCGCCGCGGAACGGTGCGCCTCGGCGATTTCCGCGTCATAAATCTCGCTCAGCCAGTAGTTGGCCGTAATGGCGCCGCTGTTGGACAGAATCAGGCCGCCCACGGAGTAGGTCACCGTGGAATTTTCCTTGACCCGCCAGTCGTTGATATGCAGGTAGTTATCCACCAGATCCTTGTAGTTCAGCAGGGCGGAATTGACGTTGCGGACCTTTTCCCGCTGCTTGCGGTACAGGATATAGGCCTTGGCCACATCGGCGTAGCCCGCCTCGCTCAGCACCTTCTCCACGCAGTCCTGGATGGTCTCGACCGCGATCTTCCCGTCGCGGATCATCGGCTCGTATTCCGCCGTCACCCGCAGGGCCAGCATGTCGATCACGCTGGGATGGTACTGCTTGTCCAGCGCGTCGAAGGCCTTGGTGATCGCGCCCGAAATCTTGCCGATCTCAAACTCCGTCACCTTTCCGTCCCGTTTCACTACCTGGTACATGGTTTTTCCTCCTCTTTCCGCGGGTAAATAAGGCGCGGATCCTTTTTCACATTTTCATCGCGCAGAAAATCCTCTTCCTGCGCGTGCTGGTTCAATATAGCACTGCGGGAAGAGGATGTCAATATATAGATTGGTATTTTTTCTTTCCTATACCATATATTGTGTTTTCAGCTGTTTCCCCGGATTCCGACCTCCCGGACATATCCGCGCATGATCTCCGCCCAGGCCTGAAGCTCTTCCCGGTCCGGCGCGGTCAGCCCGCGCCGCGGCACCGTATCACGGTCGGTAAACGGCTGCAGAAAATATCTCGCCGCCCCGCGGATCCATTCGCCCATGGCGCGGAAGCTGCTTTCATTGTGGAACTCCCGCACCACAGTCGTCCGGAACTCGTAATCCGTCCCGCTCTCCATCAGCAGCGCCGCGCTCTCCCGCACCGGCGCCAGATCGAAGCGCTCCAGCCCGACGGTTTCGGCATAGCGGTCCGGGCTGTTCTTCAGATCCATGGCCACATACTGGGCCAGTCCTTCCGAGAGCGCGCGGCGCAGCCGGTCCGGGTGCGTTCCGTTGGTGTCCAGCTTCACCGGATAACCCAGCTCCCGGATTTTTTTCAGCAGCTCCAGCGTCTCCTCCCGCAGCAGGGGTTCGCCCCCCGTGACGGCGACGCCCTCCAGCAGCCCCTGCCTTTTGCGGAGAAAGCCCAACAGCTCCTCCTCCGTCATCACCGGCTCCTCCCGGCCCGCCGCCAGCCCGCTGTTGTGGCAGAAGGGGCAGCGCATGTCGCACCCGCTCAGGAACACCGTGCAGGCGATCCGGCCGGGATAGTCCAGCAGGGTCATCTTCTGCAGCCCGTAGATCTTCATTCCGCGACCTCCCAAAGAAAGGCACAGCCCTGCGGCTGTGCCCGTTGTCGTATCCGCTCTTTACAGCAGCCTTCCGCGCAGCTCCTCGCGGGAAAGGATGCTCAGGTCCGCCGGCGCCACGTCAAACAGCGTATGGCAGCCGAAAACGCCTCGGGCGTGCATCCGCCCGACTGCTCTCGCGCAGGCCAGCAGCACGGATCCGGTAAACTCCGGATTGGAGTCCAGCTTCAGCGAGAAGCTCATCACGTGTCCGTTCTCCGCGCTGGTCTTCCCGCTCCGGATCACCTCTCCGCCGTGGGGCAGGGCGCTGTGGTCCCGCTTCAGCTCCTCCTCGGTCACAAAGGTCACGGTCGTGTCGTAGTCGGCGAAATAATTCGGCATCTCCCGGATTGTCCTTTCAATCCGGTCCCGGTCGGCGCCCTCCTCCGCCACCACGAAGCACTCGCGAAGATGCTTCTCCCGGGCGGTCAGCTCCGGCTGTTTCCCGGCCCGCACCTGCTCGACGGCCTCCGCGATGGGCACCGTATACTGGCGCGCATCCTTCACTCCGGGAATTCTCCGAATGGCGTCGCTGTGTCCCTGGCTCACGCCCCGGCCCCAGAAGGTATAATCCCGTCCGTCCGGAAGCGCGGCGTTCATATAAAGCCGGGCGAGGGAGAACAGGCCGGGATCCCAGCCGCCGCTGATCAGGGCGGTGTGTCCCGTCCGGAAGGCTTCCCGGTCCACCCGGTCAAAATGCTCCGGAATCCTCGCATGGGTATCAAAGGAGTCCACCACGCTGAACTGCCGGGCCAGGGCGGGCGTCATCTCCGGCAGATCCGTGGCGCTCCCGCCGCAGAGGATCATGACGTCGATGATTCCCGTAAATTCCTCCGCCTGGGCGGCTGCATAGACCGGCGCGCCGGTCTCCGTCTGCACGGCCGCCGGATCCCGGCGGGTAAAAATACCCGTGAGCTCCATATCCGGATTCTTCGCGAAGGCCTTTTCCACGCCTCTGCCCAGGTTCCCGTATCCGTATATGCCGATCTTCATGGTTTCGCTCCTCTCTTCCCTCTTCTTTCGTCCCGCCGGGCTTCCGCGGCGTCCCTCAGTCCCGCAGCAGGTCCTCCATCCCGTAGAGGCCCGGCGCCTTTCCGATCAGAAAAGCCGCGGCCTTCAGGCTTCCGTCCGCGAAAACGCCCCGGCTGAATGCTTCGTGCCTCAGCGTCAGCATCTCATTCTGCGTGCCGATGATCACCTCATGCACGCCGACGATGTTTCCCATCCGGATGGCATGAATCCCGACATCCTCCTTAGCCCGCTTTCCCTGTCCGCTCCGGCCGGTCACGGCCCGCGCCTCCGGCCGGATCTCCCGCACCGTCTCGAACAGCGCCAGCGCCGTTCCGCTCGGGGCATCCAGCTTCCGGTCATGATGCTGCTCGACAATCTCGACCTCCGCGTCCGGGTACAGCGTCAGCGCCCTGCGGACCAGATCCTTCAGCGCCGCGATTCCCAGGCTGTAGTTCGCGGCCAGGAAAAGCGGGATCTCCCTGGCTGCCTCCCGGACGGCCGCCTTTTCCTCCTCCGTCTGCCCGGTGGTAGCCAGCACCAGGGGCAGTTTCTTTTCTCTGGCAAAATCCAGCAGCGCGCGGGTCATGCTGTGATGGCTGAAATCGATGATCACGTCCGCCTCCGCGGAACACTCCCCGAAGGACCGGACGCAGCTTTCCGTCGCGGCAGATATCATGGGATCAACGCCCATCACGATCTCGGCGTCCTCCATGCGCTCCGCCGAAGCGCGGACTTCCCTGCCCATGTGGCCCTCATATCCCGCAAGGATGATCCTCATGCCTTCCGCGCCTCCTCGATCAGGGAGATCAGCTTCTGCTCGTTCTTCTCCTCCATGGGCACGAGCGGGAGCCGCAGCCGGTTCTCCGCGTATCCCAGATACGCGCACGCAGCCTTGACCGGAATGGGGTTGGTCTCCAGCATCAGCTGATCCATCAGGGCCAGCAGGCGGATCTGCATCGCCGCGGCCTCCTGAACCCGGCCTTCAAACCAGAGCCGGCACATATCGCTCATTTCCCGGGGCATGATATTGCTGAGCACGCTGATGACTCCGAGCCCGCCCAGGCTCAGGATCGGAACCGTCTGGCTGTCGTTCCCGGAATACACCGCGATCCGGTCCCCGCAGAGCGCGCGGATCTTCGCCGTCTGGTTGATGTTTCCGCTGGCCTCCTTGACGGCCGCGATCATCGGATGGTCCGCCAGCAGCTCCACGGTTTCCGGCAGCAGATTCAGGCCGGTCCGGGAGGGAACGTTATAAAGGATGCAGGGCTTCGTGCTCTCATCGGCAATGGCGCGGAAATGCGCCGCCAGGCCCCGCTGGGTGGTCTTGTTGTAATAGGGCGTGACCAGCAGCACCGCGTCCGCGCCCAGGCCGCAGGCGGTTTTTGTCCGGGAGACGGCCGCGGCGGTATCGTTGCTTCCCGTCCCGGCAATGACCGGCGCCCTGCCGGCCGCCCTGGCCACGGCGCAGGAAATCAGGTCCCGGAATTCCTCCGGGCTCAGAACGGAGCCTTCCCCCGTCGTCCCCGCGACGATCAGCGCGCTGACGCCGCCTTCGATCTGCCGGTCGATCAGCCGCTCAAAAGCGTCGAAGTCGATTCCTTCTTCACGGAAAGGGGTAATCAGCGCTGTGCCGACGCCCCGAAAAATGGCATTTTCCATCTCCGCACCCCCTTGCAGAATCCCCCTGCATCTTATCCCAATTACCCTTCCCCGTCAAGCCAAATACAAAGCGAGTACCGTCCTTCCGGACCGGGCTTTCAGATCGGGCGCCGCCCTTCTCCCGCGCCGCGGAAGCCGGCGTCCCGCGGGACTCTGAAAGCCCTCCGGGCTGTTTTTTCAATTGACAAGCGCCCCCGTTTCGTTTAGACTGATTCCGAAGGCGGGGAGCGCTCCGCTTACCATAGATTAAGGAAAGGATTGATACCCATGATGAAACTGGTTCTGGTCCGTCACGGCGAGAGCGAATGGAACAAGCTGAACCTCTTCACCGGCTGGACTGATGTGGATCTGAGCGAAAAGGGGCACGAGGAAGCCAAGGCCGCCGGTCAGCTGCTGAAGGCGGAAGGCTATGATTTTGACATCTGCTACACGTCTTATCTGAAGCGCGCCATCCATACCCTGAACCATATTCTGGACGAGATGGACCGCGCCTGGCTGCCCGTGGTCAAGTCCTGGAAGCTGAACGAGCGGCATTACGGCGCCCTGCAGGGGCTGAACAAGGCTGAAACCGCCGAGAAGTACGGCGAAGAACAGGTCAAGATCTGGCGCCGCTCCTTCGACGTCAAGCCGCCGGCCCTGCCGGAGAGCGACGAGCGCTCCGCCGTCAATCAGCCCATGTTCCGGGATGTGGACCGCGCCGACCTGCCCGCCTGCGAAAGCCTGGAGACCACCATCGAGCGCGCCGTGCCCTACTTCAACGAGGTCATCAAAAAGGACATGGCCGCCGGCAAGCGCGTGATCATCGCCGCCCACGGCAATTCGCTCCGCGCGCTCGTGAAGTATTTCGACAACCTCAGCGATGAGGAAATCATCGGCGTCAACATTCCGACCGGCACCCCGCTGGTGTATGAATTTGACGATGATTTCAAGGTTATCCGCTCCTACTACCTCGGCGATCAGGAAGCCCTGAAGGCCCGGATGGAAGCCGTTGCCAACCAGGGAAAGAAAAAGTAACTTCTGCACCTACGGAAACGGCGCTCTCCCCGAACGGGAGAGCGCCGTTTCATTTTCTTTCGCCGCGGGTTCTTCATTCCTTTTTCCGGAGGCTGCGCGCCGTCTGGGCCGCGTACACCGCCATCGCCAGGAGCGCCAGTCCCGTGGAAGCCCACAGCAGGATGATATCCGGACGAACGCCGGTCGCCGCTTCAAGCTCCTTGTGGAAAAAGCTCAGGATCAGGCTCGCCATGAAAAACACCGTCGCTGTTTTTCCGAAATAGTTCGCATAGACGACGACACCCTTTCCCAGCATGAAGGCGCCGCCGGCCACCATGAGGATTTCCTTGGCCAGCACGATCAGAACCGCCGCCCAGGGAAGCCCCGCGGACCAGGGAACGTCCGTCACTGCCTGGCACACCAGCGCCGTCAGAACCATCAGCTTGTCCGCCAGCGGATCAAACAGCTTTCCGAAATCCGTGATCTGATTCAGCTTTCTCGCGAGCCAGCCGTCCAGCAGATCCGTCAGGCTGGCCGCGCAGAAGACCGCCAGCGCCCACTTCGGACGGCCGCTCCGGAACAGGATCACAAAGACCGGCACCAGCAGGAGCCGCAGAATCGTAAGCGTATTGGGTACATTCCAGACGTTGGTGAATAGTTTCTTCAGTCTGTCCTTCAAGGGATCCCGCCTCTCTTTCAAAGAACTCCGTATTTCGAATTTCTCTGCCGGGACCCCGTTTTCCTGCCTCTTATCTCCGCTTCAGCCGATACTGCCCGGGCGTAATATTCATGACGCGCTTGAAGTTCTTGATCATATGGCTGCAGTCCGCGTATCCCGTTTCCTCGCTGATCCGGTTCAGGTCCAGATCGGTGAACACCAGGAACTGCTCCACCTGGCCGACGCGGATCTGCTCGATGAAGTCCTTGCAGCTGACCCCGTAAATCTCCCGGAAGCGCTTGGCAAACCACGGATAGCTCAGCCCGCAGTATTCCGCCAGGCCCTCGACCCGCAGGCCGTCCCGCAGGTGATTCTGAATATAGCCGCTCAGGGAATAGATCGGATCCGGCTGAAGCTCCTGCCTGCCGGTCTCAAAGCCGTGGTCCGTCCAGTACCGGATAACCGCCACCCAGATCATGGTCAGCCGCGCTTTCACATTCAGGTCGTATCCGAATTCGCACCGCATCGACTCCCGCGCGCACTGGGTGCACATCTCCGGCAGGTTCATCTTCTCCGCGTCCGCGGCCGGAACAACCATGGGCATCCCGTCCCGGCACGCCCTGATCAGCAGGGTTCTCAGGCTCGGAGCATAAACCGGGCCCTCGGGCAGCCGGTTCGGATCCAGCCGCAGCAGGCAAAGTCGGACCGCTTCTCCGTCCGCCGCCTCCACCTGGTGCGCGACGCCGGGGCAGATAAACAAGACTTCTCCGGGAGCGGCCGTCCTCTCCTCCCCGTCCAGGAAAGCGCGGATCCTGCCTTCGCGCACGAGGACAATCTCCGCAAAATAATGGCTCTGAACTTCTTGGGGGAAAAGGGTGGTGCGGGAATCTATTTCCCGGCAGTCATAGGGCAAACATAAGGGTTGACACAGCTCGTTGGAGTTTTTCATGGACGCCTCCAGTCAGTGCCTGCGCTTTTATTATTTTGAACAGTGTGTATTATAGCGTGAATTTGTGAAAAATTCAACAATATTTTTTGACAATCCCGCGCAGCGTTTACAGAATCAGCATCGCATCGCCAAAAGAGAAAAATCTGTATTTTTCCGAGACGGCTTCCCGGTAGACCCGCAGGGTTTCCTCCCGGCCCATGAAGGCGCTCACCAGCATGAGCAGCGTGCTCTGGGGCAGGTGGAAGTTGGTGATCAGCGCGTCCACCGCCCGGATCCGGACCCCCGGATAGATGAAGATCCGGGTTTCACAGGCGCCGGCATGCAGGACGCCGTTCTCATCCGCCATCGTTTCCAGCGTCCGGACCGAAGTGGTCCCGACGCAGACGATGCGCCCTCCGGCCCGGCGCACGGCGTTCAGGGTTTCCGCCGCTTCCGGGGTGATCTGGCAGAACTCGCTGTGCATTTCGTGGGATTCGACATCCTCGACCTTCACGGGGCGGAAGGTGCCCAGCCCGACATGCAGAAGAACCGGCACGATCCTGACGCCCAGGCCGCGGATCCGCTCCAGCAGCTCCGGCGTAAAATGAAGTCCGGCCGTCGGGGCCGCCGCGGATCCTTCCTCCCGGGCGTAAACAGTCTGGTACCGCTCCGGATCCGCGAGCTTTTCATGGATATAGGGCGGCAGGGGCATCTCGCCCAGCCGGTCCAGCAGCTCCTCGAAGACTCCCGCATAGTGAAAGCGGACCCTGCGTCCGCCCGTCCCGGAAACGGTCTCCAGGATTTCCGCCCGCAGCAGCCCGTCCCCGAAGCTGCACCAGGTTCCGGGCTTCAGCCGCCGTCCCGGGCGCACGAGAGCCTCCCAGTCCGTGGCGCTTTCCCGCCGCAGCAGCAGCACCTCCACCGGGATCCCCGTCTCCTCCTTGACTCCGGTCAGGCGCGCCGGAATCACGCGCGTGTCGTTGATGACCAGCGCGTCTCCCGGCCTCAGGTATTCAGCGAGGTCATAGAAATGCCTGTGCTCCGTGCGTCCTTCCTTCCGATGAACGACCATCAGCCGGGAGTGGTCCCGGGGTTCCACAGGCGTCTGCGCAATCAGCTCCTCCGGCAGTTCATAGTCAAAGTCCGCGGTTCTCATCCTTTTTCCTCCCCGGCCCTTCGCGGGTCAGATTTCCATCTGAATCTGTTCCTCCGCGCTGTCGGGCATTTTCTTTTTCATATGGGCCCAGGCCAGCGGCGTGCAGACCCGCCCGCGCGGCGTCCGCTGGATAAAGCCCAGCTGCATCAGATAGGGTTCGTACACATCCTCGATGGTCACCGCGTCCTCCCCGGTCGTGGCCGCGAGCGTATCCAGCCCGACAGGGCCCCCGGCGAACTTGTCCATCATGCAGCCCAGCACATTCCGGTCGACCCGGTCCAGCCCCAGCTCGTCCACTTCCAGCAGCTCCAGCGCCTCCCTGGCAATTTCCCGGCTGATGCGTCCCCCGCCCCTGACCTGAGCATAGTCCCGAACCCTTTTCAGCATCCGGTTGGCGATGCGGGGCGTTCCCCGGCTCCGCCGGGCGATCTCCAGCAGGCCGTCCGGATCCGCGTCCACCCCAAGGATACCCGCGCTCCTGTGCACGATCCTGCTCAGGTCCTCCGGGGAATACATCTCCAGCCGGAAGAGCATGCCGAAGCGGTCCCGCAGAGGCGCCGAAAGCTGTCCCGCCCGCGTCGTGGCGCCGACCAGCGTGAACTTCGGCAGATCCACGCGGATGCTCCTGGCCGTCGGGCCCTTCCCGATCATGATATCGATGGCATAATCCTCCATCGCGGGATACAGCACTTCCTCCACCTGCCGGGACAGCCGGTGAATCTCGTCGATGAAAAGCACATCCCCCGCGTTCAGGTTGCTGAGGATGGAGGCCAGGTCCCCGGGCCTTTCGATGGCCGGTCCGCTGGTTACGCGGATACTCTGGCCCATCTCCGACGCGACGATACACGCCAGCGTCGTCTTGCCCAGCCCGGGCGGGCCGTACAGCAGCATATGGTCCAGGGCGTCATGCCGGCTCAGCGCCGCCTGGATATAGATGTTCAGGCTGTCCTTCACCGCCTGCTGTCCCACATAATCCCGCAGCGTATGGGGGCGCAGCGTCTGCTCGACGGCGCTGTCCTCCGCCTGAAATCCGGTTGTTACAAAGCGTTCCTCGTCCATTCCCCTTCTCCCGTTTCCCTACACAAGTCCCCCGGGCAGCTTCCCGGGCGCTCCGCGCCGCTCAGATTCCCGCCATGCCGCGCAGGGCCAGCCGGATCAGCTCCTCCGCCCTGTCGCTCTGATCCTTCACGCGGGAAACCGCGCTCCGCGCCTCCGCGGAGGAATAGCCCAGCGCCGTCAGCGCCTCGACGGCCTCCAGCACATGATCCGCCTGGTCCGTCAGGGCCGGCGCCGCCGCGCCCGCGTCCGCCTGCGCCGATACATCCGCCTGCGTCACTTTTTCCTTCAGCTCCAGGGCAATCCGCTGCGCCGTCTTCTTTCCGATTCCCGGCGCCCGGCTCAGCGCGTTCACGTCCCCCAGCAGGATCGCCAGGTTCAGGTCCTTCAGCGGCATCGCCCCCAGCAGCCCCAGCGCCGTTTTGGCCCCGACGCCGGATACGGAGGTCAGCTGCAGGAACATCCGTTTTTCTTCCTTCGTGGCGAATCCGTACAGCTCCATCGCGTCTTCCCGTACGTTCAGAACGGTGTAGCAGCGCATGGTCTCCCCTTGCGGCGGCGCCGCCTGCAGGGTGTTGTTGGAGCAGCTGATCTGCCATCCCACGCCCGCGGCCAGCAGCACCAGGCTTCCCGCCGCCTTTTCACAGACCTGTCCCTCGATAAAAGCGTACATGCTCTTTCCTCCCCCCGCGGTGCCGGAGTGTCTCCGGCGAAGCGGGGCTCACAGTTCCTTCAGCCTCTCCTTCATGGCTGCGCAGGCCGCGGCCCGGTGGCTGACGGCATTCTTCTCTTCGTCGGTTATTTCCGCGAAGGTTTTCCCGAGCGGTTCGTAAAGGAAGAGGGGATCGTAGCCGAATCCTCCCTTTCCGCGCCGCTCGCGAAGCAGGGTGCCCGGGCAGCTTCCTTCCGCCAGCACCGGCTCCTCCCCGGGCCGCTTCAGCGCCAGCGCACAGACATATCTCGCCGCCCGGTCCGCCTCGTTTTCCATCTTCTTCAGCAGCAGGTCATTATTGGCCCCGTCGTCCCCGTGGACGCCGGCATACCGTGCGGAATATACGCCGGGCTCTCCGCCCAGCGCCCGAACCTCCAGGCCGCTGTCATCCGCAATCGCCGGCAGTCCGGTGGCGCTGCAGACCGCCTCCGCCTTGATCACCGCGTTCTCCGCGAAGGTCTTTCCGGTCTCCTCGATCTCCCCCGTGAATCCGGCGGAGCTCATGGGAAGCACCTGATAATAATCCGCGAAGATCTGCCGAAGCTCCTTCAGCTTGTGGGCGTTCCCCGTCGCCGCGAGCAGCACGGGCTTGGCGCACAGGTGCTCCGCCCGGTCCCCCAGCGCGGCCCGCTGGGCTTCCATCAGCTCCCGGATGCCCTTCTCCGCGAAGGTCATCAGCCGATCCAGCTCCGCCCGGCTGAAGGCCCTCCCCTCTCCGGTGCCCTGGAGCTCGATCATCTCGCCCCGCTCGTTCATGACGAAATTCATATCCACCTGCGCCCGGCTGTCCTCCTGGTAGCACAGGTCCAGCATCGGCGTGTCGTCGATAATCCCCGCGGAAATGGCGGCAACCTGATGCCGCAGCGGGGAAGCGATCAGCTTTCCCTCCGCGATCAGCCTGTCCACCGCGCAGGCCAGGGCCACCATCGCGCCGGTAATGCTGGCGGTCCGGGTTCCTCCGTCCGCCTCCAGCACGTCGCAGTCCAGGGTAATCGTCCGCTCGCCCAGCGCCTTCAGGTCCACGGCCTGACGGAGGGAGCGCCCGATCAGGCGCTGAATTTCCACGCCCCGTCCGTCCTTTTTGATCCCGTCCCGCTTTTTGCGGGTCCCGGTGGAAGCGGGCAGCATGGCGTATTCCGCCGTCACCCAGCCCTGTCCCTTTCCCTTCAGGAAGGGAGGCACAATGTCCTCGACGCTGGCGGTGCAGATCACCCGCGTGCCGCCGGTCGTGATCAGGCAGCTGCCCGCCGCGGTCTTCACAAAATCCGTCTGAATCGAAACCGGACGCTGTTCGTCCGGCGCTCTTCCGTCTGTTCTCATGCGTTTCCTCTCCCGTTTCTCCGGACTCCGGAAACGGCCCTGTCCGGCTCCGCGCTGCGCGGACGCCAAAGATTCCCGGGCCGTCCTTTCATTTTATCGGTTCGCCCAGGCCCTGTCAACTTGACTTTTCCCCCCTCCCCGGTTACCATGGGATGCGGTTTCCGTCCCGCGGCAGGCGCTCCCCGCCGCGCCCGGCGGTCCCCATTCTGTCCCCTGGAGGATGAGCCCCTTGATCGTTTTAGGCATTGACCCCGGATACGCCCTGATGGGCTGGGGCGTGGTGGAAAGCGAAGGCAGCCGCATGCGGCTGATCAATTACGGCTGCGTGGAAACCAAGGCAGGCGTTCCCATGCAGACCCGGCTGCGCACCCTGCAGCTCGGCGTCCGGGATCTGCTCCGGATCTACAAGCCGGACGATGTCGCCTTTGAAGAGCTCTTCTTCGCCCGCAACGTCACCACCGCCCTCATGGTCGGCGCGGCCCGGGGCGCCGCCATCATCGCGGCGGCGGAATATACGGAGAACCTCTACGAGTATACGCCCATGCAGATCAAGCAGGCCGTCACCGGGTACGGCAAGGCCGATAAGAAGCAGATCCAGCAGATGGTCAAACTTCTGCTGAAGCTGGACGATATTCCCCGCCCCGACGATGCCGCGGATGCCATCGCCTGCGCGATTACACACTGCCAGACAGGCCCGGCAAAATCCCAGTTTCTGATGAAGTAATGCCTCCGATGCATACGGAAAGCCCTCCCGGTTCTTCCGGGAGGACTTTCCGTATGCCGTTCTTTTACCTGCGGCCGGCAATTCTCCGGTTTCGGCTCTTTTCCGCTTATTTCTGCGCGGGGATGAACTCCAGCTCGCTGAAAAAGTCCACGATCATCCGGACCTGCTCCTCGGTCAGCTGCGCGTCCTGAGCGCCCTCTCCCGCCGTCACCAGCGCCTCGATCTCATAGGATTCATAGATGGTATAGACGTCTACGCGGTTCTGTCCGCCCATGTTGCCCCGGACGACGAGCGCCTTCGTTCCCTGGGCGGTTTCCACCTCCCGGAACTCCGTCTGATCCATGTTCTCCTCGAAGGATTCCCGAATCAGCGCCATGTCCTCTTCGGAAACGTCGTTCAGCTTCATGGCCTTTCCGTCCTGGGTATAGGAATCGTTGAACACGATGCTCAGCTCGATATAGGGCTTCTCCGGATTCTCAGACACCACGGAGGCGACAATCGCCAGCGGATTTGTGCTCTTGTAGGAAATCCTGTAGCCTTCCGGCAGCCTGCCGCGGACGGTAAAGATATCATTCACGCCCACCACGCCGATCTCTTCCTTCTCCGCGGAGCCCGCGGCAGCCGCGCCGCACGCGAGCAGCGCCAGGCTGAGCATCAGAACGAATATTTTTTTCATGGGATCATCCCTCCTTGAAGCATCACTTTTCCCGGATTACCGGAAAACATACTGGGAACTCATGTAGCCGACGGCGCCGGTTTGCGGATCCTCCACCTGGTACCACCCGCTCAGCTCCGCGATCACCGTCAGCTGCGCGTTATCCCGGTAGGTGCCCATCACCTCCGTCTGCTTGCTCGGCGCGAACCGCAGGTTCACCCAGCCGCTCGCCCGGGCGGGGCGGACGGTCACCCGATAGGGGCGCGAAACCCGGCTGTAGGTTTTGAAGATCCGGTTCAGCTCGCTGACCGTGGCCGCGGAATCGTTCGCCGCGGAGCCGGAGCTCTGGGACGGCGAGGGGGAAGCGGAGCCTGGCCTCGTGTAGGTCAGGAAGCGGGTCTGCACATAGCAGTAATCGCTCCCGCTCCAGTATACCGCGCTCCAGCCATTCCCCAGGTGGTACGCCACCGTAACCCTTTCCCCGTATCTCGCGGAACCCACGATATTGTTTCCGACCTGCGGCGCGGAACGGACGTTGAGCCCTTTTCCGTTCTGGGTATAGACATACATGGTTTCCTCCGCCCCGGCGGCCACAGGCGCGAGCAGGCACGCGGCCAGCGCCGCGGCAATCAGAACTGCCAGAAATTTCCTGTACATGACTCCTCCTCCTGCATCCGATTGTTAAGGAAATATTACATCACGTTTCCATATATTTCAAGTTTTTTTCGTTTTTGTATGCGGCTCCGGGTTTTATGCGTCCGCTCCGGCGCTCTCCGGATTAAGGATGCCCATAAACTCGTCCCCGGTGATGGTTTCCTTTTTCAGCAGATAATCAGCCAGCTCGTGAAGCTTCGGTTCATTCTCCCGAAGGATACGGTCCGCCTTTTCCCTGGCTTCCTTCACCATCGCCACCACCTGCGCGTCAATTTTTTCCGAAGTGGCCGGGCTGCAGGTCAGGGAAGCGTCCCCGCCCAGGTACTGATTGGTCACCGTTTCCATGGCCACCATGCCGAATTCGCCCATGCCGTAGCGCGTGATCATACCGCGGGCCAGCTTCGTGGCCTTCTCGATGTCGTTGGACGCCCCGGTCGTAATGGAGTGGAAGACCAGCTCCTCAGCCGCCTGCCCGCCGGTCAGGGTCGCGATCTTGTTCAGCAGCTCCTCCCGGCTCATCAGATAATGCTCATCCTCGTCCACCTGCATGGTGTAGCCCAGCGCCCCGGATGTCCGGGGGATGATCGTGATCTTCGTCACCGGAGCGGAATGGGTCTGCATGGCGGCCACCAGCGCGTGTCCGATCTCATGGTAGGAGACGATTCGCTTTTCCCGCTCGGACAAAACCGCGTTCTTCCGCTGGTATCCTGCAATGACGGTTTCCACGCTCTCCAGAAGATCCCCCTGCGCCACCGTGTCACGCCCGAGGCGGACCGCCCTGAGCGCCGCCTCGTTGATGATATTCGCCAGCTCCGCGCCGGACGCGCCGGAGGTAGCCCGGGCGATCTCCCGGAAATCGATGTTGTCCCCGCATTTTACATGCTTCGCGTGCACCCGGAGGATCGCCTCGCGTCCCGCCAGATCCGGAAGCTCCACCGGCACGCGCCGGTCAAAGCGGCCGGGGCGCAGCAGCGCGGGATCCAGGGATTCCGGCCGGTTGGTGGCGGCCAGGATCACGACGCCCTTTCTGCCGTCAAACCCGTCCATCTCCGTCAGCAGCTGGTTCAGCGTCTGCTCGCGCTCATCGTTGCCGCCAATGGCCCCCGCGCCGTCCCGCTTCTTGCCGATGGTATCGATCTCGTCGATGAAAACGATACAGGGCGCCTTTTCATTGGCCTGCTTGAACAGATCCCGCACTTTGGCGGCGCCCATGCCGACAAACATTTCCACAAATTCGGACCCGGAGATGGAGAAGAAGGGAACTTTCGCCTCTCCGGCGACCGCGCGGGCCAGCAGCGTCTTGCCCGTTCCGGGAGGGCCGACCAGCAGCGCGCCCTTGGGAAGCCTGGCGCCGATCCCGGCATACTTGTCCGGATGCTCCAGAAAGTCAACGATCTCCTTCAGCGCATCCTTCGCCTCCTCCTCTCCGGCCACATCCGCGAAGGTGACGCCGGTTTCCCGGTCCGCAACGATCTTGGCGTTGGCTTTTCCGAAGGAAAGCGCGTTCAAGCCTCCGCCCATCCGCTTGCCCAGCTGGTTGCTCAGCAGCCGTCCCAGTCCCGCAAAGAGCGCGAGGGGCAGAATCCAGCTGAGCACAAAGCTCAGCAGGCTGTTGTTCCGCATCGGAATCTCCGCGCTGAAGCGAACCCCCGCCTCCTGCAGGCGGTCGATCAGTCCGTCGTCCGGAAATACCGCCGTCTTATACAGCTGCTCCTGGCCCTGATCATCCTTCGCCACAAAAAGGATCTGATCCGCCTCCTGGGTCAGGGAAACCTCGGAAACCTTCCGGTCCGCCACCCAGGAGAGGAAATCGCTGTACCCGACCACCTGGACCTGCCTGGCCAGCAGGGCAGGAAAAATAAAGGCATTCAGCAGCAGCATAATGGTTGTGACGATGACCACATAAAAAATCAATGGCTTTCTTGCATTGTGGTCTTCATGATTGTTTTCCAGCATGGATCTCCTTCCCGCTCCCGCGCGGCTGGCTGATGCCTCCCGCGGAAGCCTGTTCATTATAGTCCTGATCGCCGAAAATATAAAGGTGCGTCAAAAAGGCTTCATGGAAAATTCATCCGGTTTTCAGAAAATTAAGATAAGCCGCCACCGGCGGTCGTCAGGCCTCTTTCCCGCAGCCTCAATGGTCGCAGCTCCACACCCATGGAGCCTGCTCCCTTTCGGCTGAGCCGAGGCCTGACGATATTCCCGCCACTGGCGGTCGTCAGGCCTCCTTCCCGCAGCCTCAATGGTCGCAGCTCCACACCCATGGAGCCTGCTCCCTTTCGGCTGAGCCGAGGCCTGACGAAATTCCCGCCACCGGCGGTCGTCAGGCCTCGGCCCACCTGAGTGAACGCTCGACGGCGCGGTGCCAGCCGCGGAGGTTCAGCCTGCGCGTCGCTTCATCCATCGCGGGGGTGAACTCCAGGTCCTTCTGCCACATGCTGGCCAGCTCCTCCCGGCCGGCATACATCCCGCAGCCCAGTCCCGCCAGCAGCGCAGCGCCCAGCGCGGTCGTCTCCATCACCCTCGGCCGGACCACGGGCACATTGCTGATGTCCGCCTGAAACTGCATCAGGAAACCGTTCGCGCTCGCGCCGCCATCCACCTGCAGGCGCTCCGGCTTTCTCCCGGAATCCCGGATCATCGCCTGCATCAGGTCGTCGCTCTGGTAGGCGATCGCCTCCAGCGCCGCCCGGACGATGTGGGCCCTGCCCGTCCCGCGCGTCATCCCCACCAGCGTTCCGCGCGAATACATATCCCACCAGGGCGCACCCAATCCGGTCATCGCCGGAACCAGATAGACCCCGCCGGTTCCGTTCACGCTCTCCGCAAGGCCTTCGCTTTCCGACGCCTTCGAGATCATTTTCAGCTCATCCCGCAGCCACTGGATCGTAGCTCCGCCCATAAACACGCTGCCTTCCAGGGCATAGGTGGGCTTTCCGCCGATGCGCCACGCCATGGTGGTCAGCAGGCCGTTCTCGCTGACGACCGGGCGGTCACCCGTGTTCATCAGCATGAAGCAGCCCGTTCCGTAGGTGTTCTTAACGTCCCCCACCTGCCAGCAGGTCTGCCCGAAGAGGCTGGCGTGCTGGTCTCCGGCCATGCCCGTCACCGGGATCGGGCGTCCGAGCACCGAAGGATCCAGATAGCCGATCAGCCCGGAGGAGTCGACGACTTCCGGCAGGCAGGCGCGGGGAATATCCAGCAGCTGAAGCAGTTCCTCGTCCCATTCCTGCGTTTTCAGGTTGAAGAGCATGGTCCGCCCGGCATTGGTCGCGTCCGTCACGTGCGGCCGCCCCGTCAGCAGATTCCAGCACAGGTAGCTGTCCACCGTGCCGAAACAGAGCTCGCCCTTCTCCGCACGTTCATGCAGATTGTAGTAGTCCAGCATCCATTTCAGCTTGGTTCCGGAAAAATAGGCATCCGGGATCAGCCCGGTCTTCTCCCGGATCATATCCCCGTGTCCGTCCGCGATCAGCTGCTCCACGATCCGGGAAGTTCTCCTGCACTGCCAGACAATGGCGTTTCCCACGCATTTTCCCGTCCTGCGGTCCCACAGGAGCGTCGTTTCCCGCTGGTTCGTGATTCCGATGGCCGCGATCTCTCCCGGATCGATGCCGCTCAGATGCACCGCTTCCTTCAGGGCTGTCAGCTGGCTGTTCAGAATGTCCTCAGGGTCATGCTCCACCCAGCCGGGATGCGGATAGTGCTGCTGAAATTCCACCGCGTGGGAAGCGATGATCTCGCCCCGCGCGGAAAAGATGATCGCGCGGGAGCTGGTCGTCCCCTGGTCAAGCGCCGCCAGATACTGCTGCATCCTTCTGCCTCCCGTCAGTTGATCTGTATCCCGTAGATGTTGTTCTTGTTCTTCTCCGTGGTCCCGATCACCATCATGCCGTCATAGACCGCAGGGCTGGCTTCAATGGCACCGTCGATCTTCAGGGAGGCAAGCTCCTCTCCCGTTTCCCCGTCCAGCATCAGAATGCTGCCGTCCCCGGCGCACTGAATGACGGCGCCGTTTCCGTCCGCGTCATATACCGCCACCGGCGAGGAATAGCCGTTTCCGCTCAGGCCGGCCGCCCAGGCCACCGATCCGTCCTCCTTGTTCAGGGCGACCAGCGCCGCGGTTTCCGATCCCAGCCCCAGCTGCTCCCGGCCTTCCTGGCTCAGGTTGTTCACCGTATAGTAGATCCAGTCGCTCAGGCCGTTCTGTCCGATGACCGGGGAAGCCCGGAACCCGCTTACCGTCCTGTTCTTCGTATCCTTCCTGACACCGAAGGCGGCGGACCATCTCTCCTCCCCGCTCAGCGCGTCAAAACACCTGACCTCCGCGTTTCCCTTCTTCCGGAGGGACAGAAGCGTCGCGGTATAAAGGTCCAGGCCGTTCTCGCCATGCCAGTCCAGCGCCGGCGTGGACTCCACCGAATCTCCCAGCGAAACGGCCCAGGCCGTGGTCAGCGTATTGGTATCCACGCACCGCAGGAATCCGCCCATGTCCGCGTAGTAAACATACCGGTCATACATGGCGATGGACGCTTCCACCGCGGTGGCGGCATCCTTTTCGCCCTTGGCCTTGCTCTTCATGACCACCATGGTCGGGCTCTGGTTATAGGTTCCCGCGTTGAAATCAAATTCACCGTTCAGGTTGACCAGATAGAGCATGCCGTTCGTCCCCGCGGTGATCATCACCGGGCTTTTCACCGTCCGGTCAATCAGCGCCGAGGTTTCAAAGGATCCCACCTTGTTGTAGGGGCGGTTCTTTTTCTCGTCCAGCCCGTCGATCAGGCTCAGCTCCTTGAGCATATAAAGGTTGTACTGCCTCAGGCCGATCCTTCCCTGTCCGCTCGCCATCTTCCGCGCAAACTGGCCGACAGTCAGGTAGGGTGCTCCGCCGGGATGCACGCTGGGGGCCGCCCTCAGGGGATACCCGACCTTGATGGAGTTCCGGGTCGGCGTTCCGTCGGAAAGGTCCAGGAAATAGATCCTGCCGTCCTGCCCGGCGGCGATGACCTCCTTCAGGCCGCTCTTTTCCTTCTTGGCGTCATACATTTCGCTCTGCTCGCGGACTTCCTTGCTCCATTTCACAATGGCCGGCTGTCCGACCCAGCCGATGCCGTAATAGGTCTGGCCGGCGCCCCGGATGCTTCCCGCTTCCGCCGTCCAGGCGATATCCAGGCTGTTCATGCCCTTCACGGTGCCGATCGAGGCATTCTGGCGGAAGGCATCCGTGCGGAAGGTCAGGATGCCCATCTTCTGCTTGGTGTATTCGCCCAGCACGGGCATATGGATCTTTTCCACATCCGCGCGCGCGTATTCCGCAACCTTCTTGTTCCCGTTGTAAATCACAGTGGTGGCAATCAGCGAAGGATCCGCGCTTTCCGCGGCCGTCACGGTCATCAGCGGCCTGGCGGGAGGCGTCTCCTGATCCTGCGCGTCCGCTCCGGCCTGCGCGGCTTGCTCCGGCTGTTCCCCGTTTCCGGCTGTCTCCGCCTGCGTTTCGGGTCCGAACGCATCCTCGCCGCTCTCCCGGGGCTGTTCCGTTCCGTCCCCGGATTCTTCCTCCGCCGGGGCCTCGCCCTCGTCCCAGGGCCATTCTCCGGCCTGCGCCCCGTCTTCGTCCTCCAGGCCTTCCTCTGCCGGGGCATTCCCTTCATCCCCGGCCGGGGCCTCTCCTTCGTCCTCCGGGCTTTCCTCCGCCGGGGCTTCCGGGTTCGGCGCCCCGGATCCGTTTTCCGGAATCCGTCCCGGATCATCCGGATCCGTGCCGGGCTCTGGAATGAGCTGCGCCTGTCCTTTTCCGGCTTCGGGCTCCGTTCCCTCCCCCGCGCCCTCCATCTCCGCGTCGCCGGGATCCTCCTCCGGATCCTCCGGCCACACCGGTTCGGGCGTCAGCGCGGGAGCCTCCGTCGCCACGACATCCGGAAGTTCCGAAACCTTCGGCTCCGCCGACGCGGCCAGCACCTTCACCTCCACGGTGCAGGGCGCGGCGGTCCAGGCGTCCCCCGTCCGGACCTGGACGCCGATCTGGCCGGAATAGGGCTGCTCGGCATACCAGCTCAGCTCCCAGAGAATATCATCCTCCCGCTGGCTGATCATCTGATCGCTCAGCAGAACGCTTCCGTCCTCCGAAACGAGCCTCACTCCGGAGACATCCTTCCCCGTCACGACAGCAAAATCCACCTGGGCTGGAACCTCCTCCTGATCCTGCCCGATAACTGAAATCGTGATTTCCCGGCGCTGCGCCGCAGTAGTGTTTCCGCCCATCAGGCCGCCGATGCCCCGCCGGATCGATCCCAGCGGTCCGCCCATATCCTCGGGCACCATCAGCAGTCCCAGGATCACCGCGCCCGCGGCCAGCAGCGCCGTCACGGCCGCCGTCAGCGCCTTCCGCTTTCTGCGGGGCGGCTCCGGCCTGCGCAAAGCGGCCTGCCTGGCGCCGTATTCGGTCTCCCGTACGGCTCCCGGAGTCCGTCCGTAGGGGCCGGCTTTCCCGCCCGCAGCATAAGTCTCCCTTCCCGGCTCCCGGGTTCCCGCGCCTTCCGCCCCGGAAAGCCCGCTTTCAGCGGCCAGGCGCGCCCGGCCCGCTTCGCTCATCCGCGCCCGCTGGGCGGAGCTTCCGCCCATATGGCCGGAGGCATAGCCTACGCGCTCCCGGGAAAAGCCCTGCGTCTTCCAGGCAGGCTTTCCTTCCGTCCCTTCCGCCTGCGCAGGAATCCGCGTCGTATCCCCCAGCATGGAAATCTTCTTCCTCTGCCGGTAGCGGTTCGCCACTTCGCGTGCGGTCTCGCTGTGCTCCGCGTTGTCAAAGCCGCTGAAGGCCTCGGATTCCTCAGGCTTTTCCTCGTACCGCTCCGCTCTTCTGCGGCGCCGGTGAGGCTGCTCCTCCGCGGCCTTCTCCTCCGCCGGAGTTTCCGCTCCCTTCAGCTCCGGTTTTTCCTGCTTTTCCATAAACTCGTCCAAAGTCCGATCTCCTTTATATTCAGCAGTGGTCTTCTTTGCCTGGTTCTGACAGGCGTCCGCCCGCTCAGATATTCCCTGATATTATATACCGAATCCCCTGCGCCCACAAGTGCAACCTGCCCCTCCGGCGCCCGCGTCCCGCCCCTCCCCGCGCGGCGGCGAGGTTGCGCGAAGGCGGCGGAGACGATATAATGCTCCCTGCCCGTAGGGGCTGAAAGGAGGCGGTTCATCTGCGCTGTACACTGTGTCCCCGCGCCTGCGGAGCGGACCGTTCATCCGGCCGCGGATTCTGCGGCCTCGGCACGGAGATGCTCATTGCGCGCATCGCTCCCCATCTGTGGGAGGAGCCGCCCATCTCCGGCACCCGCGGTACTGGCGCCGTTTTCTTCTCCGGCTGTACCCTGCGCTGCGCCTACTGCCAGAACGGGGAGATTTCCCACCGGAATCAGGGCAGGCCCTTTACGCCGCGCGGTCTGGCGGACAGCCTGAAGCGCCTGGAGGATCTGGGTATGCAGTCCGTCTCCTTCATCACCGGAACGCCCTTCGTCCCGCAGATTCTGGAGGCGCTGTCCCTCTACCGCCCCGCCCTGCCGCTGGTCTGGAATTCCTCCGGCTACGAAACCGTGGAAACGCTGCGTCTCCTGGAAGGCGTCATCGATGTGTATCTGCCGGATCTCAAGCACTTTTCCCCGCGGGCGGGAGCCCTGTGCGCAAAGGCGCCGGACTATTTCGAAGCCGCCTCCCGCGCGCTGCCGGAGATGTGCCGCCAGACCGGAATTCCGCAGTACAGCCCGGAAGGCGTCATGACCCGGGGCACCCTGGTCCGCCATCTGATTCTTCCTTCGCTGACGGCTGAAAGCCTGAAGCTTCTGACCTGGATCCGCGATACGCTGCCGGAAGGGACCCCGGTCAGCCTCATGCGCCAGTATATCCCGTACAACGGCATTGCCATCCGGGGGCTGGACCGCCGGGTGACCGGAAAGGAATACCGCCGGGTCCGGGACCATATGCTGGCGCTCGGCCTTCCCGGATACCTGCAGGAACCGGCCGCCGCGGATCCCTGCTTCGTTCCCCTCTTCAACCGGGACGAAAGCTTTGTATAACCCGGCCGGCGAGGGGCGCTGTTTCCCGGAAGAAGGAAGCCCGCCGCCGCGGCAGGATCCCGCTTTCCGGGGCGGAGAAGCAATTCAGCCATCCTCTGAGAGGATGGCTGAATGATTTATGGGGTCAATCTCCCCCGACTGTATGCTGTTCAGAATGGTTCCGGGGACCGCCGCCTGTGCACTCCGCCGTTCAGGCGCCGGTTTTCCCGTCTCCGTGCTCAGGCCCGCTTCAGCTTCGGCACGTGATATTCCACGCCCCGGTCGTACCGTACCGTCTCAGGGGGCACTTCCAACAGTTCCGGATGGTTCAGGCAGCGCACCACATCCGCGAAAAAGGCCGCGTAGTGCGCTCCCGAGGTCACCCGCTCGTCCACGGTCACGCCAATGGGCAGCCACCGCTTCATCCGCACCTTTCCCCCGGCGTCCACCGTCGCTTCCTTCATGATGCTGCCCATGCCGAAGAAGGCGCTGACATTCCCGAAGTTGTAGATATGGTGCCACACATGGTGCAGGCCGATGGAGGCGTTGTTGGTAATGAACATGCTGCTGTAAAACGGCAGCTCCCGGATAAAGGCGCCGGGCGCCAGGCCGTACCTGTCCAGCAGCCGGACCAGCGCCACGATCAGGCTCGCCAGTCCCGGTATGACCAGGAGGACGCTCGCAAGCCGGTTCACAAAGGGATCCCCGTCGGCGGACTCCCCGCGGTTGGCTTCCACCGCTGCGATCATCCGATCCCTGACGTCAAAAAGCGTATCGGAAGGATCAAACTCAATCCTGACCGTCGATTCCGGGCTGTCGTGATTCTGGCTTTCCTTCAGCAGCGTGAAGGATACCGAAAGATTATTCCGGGAATAATACTGCTTGTTCTTGATAAAACGGTTGATCTCCGGATGCTGGCTGACTCCCCGTACATAGGCCGCGATGATGATCTGCATGAAGGTCACCTTCTCGCCGTCCCCCGCCTTGGCCGCAATGTAGCGGGAAAGCATCTCATAGTCCAGCTTGTGCTCCAGAAACACCTGCGCGTCGCAGCGCATGGGCATCAGATAGGGCGTGATCTGAACGATCGGATCCACATCCTTCAGCCTTCGCCCGTCCGGTCTCCGTCCAAACATGTCGATTATCTCCTCCGTCCCGCCGCGGATCAGAACAGGTCGGACGCCTTTTCCAGCGCCTCCTGCTGAGCCTGAAGCAGCTGCTCGAACTGCTGCCTGTAATTTGCCGCGGTCGTCTTCAGCTCGGAAATCTGCCGGGTCAGCGCGTCCTTTTCCTCGCTCAGCCCGTCCAGCCGCTCCGTGGCCTCCGCTTCCGCCTTGGCGCGGATTGCCTCCGCGTCCTCCTTGGCCTTGCGGATCGTCTCATCCTTCACCTGCTGCGCCGTCATCAGAATTTCCCGGAACTGGTTCGTCAGCTCCTCGTCGGGTTCCTGGCCCGACGGGGCCGCCTGGGCCGGAGCCGCGGGGCGGACATTGGTGGTCTTCTGCCGCAGATCCTTGATCTCCGCTTCCATCCGCTCCATCTCATCGCAGATGTCATCCAGGAATTCGTCCACTTCCTTGGGATCATACCCCTTGCTGACGCTGGAAAACTCCTTGGTGCTGATCAGGTCCACCGTGATCCTTTCCATGATGTTTTCTCCTTTCAATCGCTCTGAGCCCTCTCCGGGGCTTCATTACATATATCCGCCATAGGCGCCGTAAGCGCCGGCCGCAGCCGGCATGCTGCCGGTATAGGGGTTGATGCCCTGGCCGCCTGTCTGCTGCGCCTGATCCCATCCGACCGCGTTCCGGCTGACGCGCCTCTCCCGCCGGGGAACATATTCCTCCGCCCGGGGCTGAACGGGCTGCGCATACTCCTCCGTCTCCCCGTACCGGCGGGAGGGCTGCTGCTCCGGCAGGAGCTTCACACCCGCGGGAGCGATGACCACAAGGCCCGGCCCGTTCAGCATCCGCACCGTGCACTGAAGGGTAAACGCCGCGCCCGCAAGCATATCCTGGCAGCGGGTTCTCTCCCCCTCGCTGCCCAGGACGTCCAGGGTCAGGATCAGGGTTTCCCCGTTTTTCATGCACTCGATGGCCTCATAGCAGCTCCGGAGCGAGGTGATTGCCATCAGATGGTCCACATGCGTATAGGTGCTGCCTCCTGCGGCCCCGTATCCCGGCATATAGGAGATATTGTTCAGGGGCTGCTCCTGCTGCTGGGGCGGATATCCCCCGCGGGCTTCGGGCTGCGCCCCCTGGGCGCCGTATCCCGCGTAATCGGGCCAGGCCGGCATGCCGGCGTATCCGCGGGAATCCCCGGCATAGGTGCTCTGCACCGGCGGGTTGCCCTCCGAGGGCGGATTCATTCCCGTAAAACCCGTATGCACATAGGGAACCTGGGGCTGGGAGGCGGCATATTCCGCCGCTTTTTCCCGGGCCAGCTTCTCCTCCTGCGAATTCCTCCGCTGCACAGGCCGGTAGCAGCTGGTGCCTCCGTCAGGGCGGCGGGTTGACTGCCCGCCCTTCCCCGCAAAGAGGCCCATGAACCTGGCCTGCAGATCCTTCCAAGACATCTTTTACAACTTCCCCCTTTTTGCTCCGGCGCCTTCTCAGAACAGGCGAACCGTCTGTCCCTCCGCCAGAACTCCCTGCTGAATCGCAGAGATGAAAACCGCTCCGTCCCGCCTGTCCAGGATGTTCACCGGGATGAAGGTCTGATACTGTCCGTCCACCACGACCACGCCCGCCATGTTGTCCTGATAATAGATGGCCCGGGCCGGTACCTTCAGCGTTGAAATATTGTCCCCCAGTTCCCCTGTGCAGGCCCTGATGTACAGAATCGGCTGAACCGGGGACTGCACCGCCAGCCGGACCACCATTTCCCCGCCGCTCCGGGTGAAGGACTGAACCACCGCCTTCACCGTCGTATCGCTGAAGCTCTCCAGCTTCAGCTCGTAGGAGGCGCCCTCCACGGGATTCCACGCGCTGTCCTTCACCATCATCAGCACGTACCAGTATCCGTCGCGGATCATGCGGTAGATGGTCGTTTTCCCCTTCTGTACAGCGCCCTGTTCCGGCTTTGTCCCGTTGATCATCGCGCGGA
This sequence comes from uncultured Clostridia bacterium, assembly GCA_947166705.1. Lineage (GTDB taxonomy): Bacteria > Bacillota > Clostridia > Christensenellales > Aristaeellaceae > Aristaeella. The sequence goes on along the minus strand of CAMVFE010000008.1, from coordinate 15,994 downwards.
CCTGCGCGGGTGTGAACTGATCAAAATTATGAATGGTCAGTCCGTATTCGTAGCCGTCGGAGTAGAAGCTGACGATTCCCTCCGTCATGGCGGCATATTGCTTGGTCCAGGAGGTAATCCGCTGCATCTGGCTCTGCTCGTCGTCATACAGGCGGGTCATCCGCTGATCCTCGCTGTATTTCTGCTTCAGATAAGTCTGCCTCGCCTCGATCGCCGATTTCAGCAGGCTCTCCTGATTGCTCATGTTTCCGCGGGCGCCGCCCACGATGGCCCGGACTTCCTCCGCCCGGCTCATTACATCGCTCTCCAGCTTTTCCATCCGGGCATCCGTGGCCACCTCGGAGCGGAGCAGTTTGAGCTGATATTCCTTGATCTGATCCCGGTAATCCTGCAGCGTCGTCATTTCCCGGGTGCTGAAGCCCGAGGAATACACGTTGCAGATCGTCTTTCCACGGTAGATCAGGGAGCCTTCCTCCGCGATATACTCGATGCTCGTCAGCCCTTCCGCGTCATAGGGCGTTTCATCCCTGACCAGCAGGCAGTCGCCCTGATACCGGGTTCCCAACGTTCCGGCGCTGATCCGGCCGAAGGGCTCCGCCTCCGGCGTCAGCGCCGTCACCAGATACCAGACCACGAAGCCCAGCACCGCCGCGATCAGCGCGATCTGGCCCACGCTCATCCGGCGGGGTTCCTCTGGCGGCTGCTGAACCGGCTGGACCGGCTGCGGAGGGGTCATCTGATACAAGGCATCCTTCTCCTTCCGAATTCGTCACCTTGTATCATACCATATCCCCTTCTTCTTTGCAAATCACGCGCCGACGGAGCCTGAAGGTTTCCCTCTTCCGGCCTCAGGCTTCCAGCCATTTTGCCGGGCGTACGATCGCTTCCGGCACTTCCCCGCTGACCACTTCCAGCGTCATCAGGCTCTTCTCGCCTGAGATCCTCTTTTTCTCCGGCGTCAGGGTCGACATGACAAAAGCCATGCCTTCCACGGAGACATTGAACTCCCGCATCAGGTCGACCATGCCCCTGGCAGTTCCGCCGCCCCGCAGGAAATCGTCCACGATCAGGGCCCGCTGGTTCTCCTTTACCGCCCTGCGGCTCAGGCTCATGGTTTCAATATTGCCGGACCCGGAGACATAGTTGATGTTCACCGCGGAGCCCTCATAGACCTTGGAGCTGTGGCGGGCTATCACCAGCGGAATGCCCAGCGCGTTCGCCGTCGCGAAAGCCACCGGGATTCCCTTGGTCTCCATGGTCAGGACAAAATCCGTTTTCTTTTCCGCAAACTCCGTGGCCAGGATCTCACCCATCCGGTTCACAATTTCCGGCGTCGAGAGGATATCCGAATAATACAGGAAATCCCCGGGCAGCACCCGTTCCGATCCGCTCAGCTCCCTGCAGAGGTCCGAAATATAGGCCAGGGAGGACTCCCGGCTGCGGAGAGGGCGGTACAGCACGCCGCCCGCGGCTCCGGTCACGGTCTCAATCTCCCCGAGGTCGAAGCTTCCGGCAACCCGGCGCAGCGCGTCCAGATCCTCGCTGATGGTGGATTTCGCCGCTCCGAAAAGCTCGCAGAAACGGTTCAGCGTAAACATCCTGCCCGGCGTCCCCGACAGGATCTTCATCATGACGCTCATCCGTTCGTTGCGGCGGATCTTTTCCATTCCTCTTCCTCCTCACAGCTGCCGGTCCGGCTTCATGCAAACAGCCTCCGGCCGGTACAGCCGAAGGCTATTGTATCATATTTTACGAATATTGCAAGTTTTCCCAGTCTGATAGTTCGTCTTTGAGGAGGTTTGCACCACGCTCTCCGCTTCATCGTGCGGAAAACAGTCAGTCCTGCTGAACCAGGAAGGGCTGAATCTCCTTCAGCAGCTCTTCGCAATCCTCGCTGTAGATCTCCAGGGAGATCGGCCTGCTCAGATCCAGCGAGAAGATCCCCAGAATGGATTTCGCGTCCACCACATGCCGCCCGGCCCTCAGATCCATGTCAAAGGGATACTTCCCCACGATATTGACAAACTTGTTTACATTTTCCACCAAGCTGAGCCTGATCTGAACCGTCTTCAATAAACTGTACCTCGCTTTCTTTCCGGCCGGAGCATTCTGTTCTCCGCCCTGTCCGTTTATTCCGGACGCTCAGCTGAATCCCTCTGAGCAATCCGGAGAATCAGCGTCTCATCCTCCGCGTCCCACTCCCAGGAGCCGTCCAGCGCTTCGGCCAGGAATCCGGCCCGGATGAAATGGCCTTCCCCGAACTCGAAGTCCGAGGGTTCCGCCGTCATCTCCATCCCGTCCACCATGGCCGCGATGCCGCTGTCCTCACGGACCAGCGCCAGGGTATACCCCTGCGCCAGCAGCACCAGGGAATGGCCTTCATCCGTCAGCTCCCAGCCTTCCAGGCTGCTGCACAGGTCGTCCAGGCTGACGCGGATATCCTCGTCCAGCTTCTGCAGCCGCGGCGAACGCACGACGGGCGTCCCTTCCTCGAGCTCGGTCCACTGCATCGTATCCTCGCTGTCATTCAGCCGCACCCAGCCCGCCACATCCTCGTAGGCAGCCGCAGCGGCGGCAGCGGGCAGCTCCGGGGACGCCGTTTCCTGTTCGTCCAGGTTCACCTCTTCAATCAGCCCCTCCTCCGGCTCGGGGGAAGCGGTTTCGGCCGCTCCGCCGATCCCGTCGGCGGCCGCGGCCTCTTCCGCGGGTTCGGGCGTCGCGCCGTCCCTGCCGGTCAGGGAAGCAGGCTTTGCTTCCCCGGGTTCCGGAGATTCCGCGGCTTCGGGCTCAGGCGTGCCTGCGGCTTCGGATTCCGGTTCAGCAGCGGACTCATCCGCGGGCGCCGTCGTCGTTTCTGCCGCAGCCGTTTCCGCGGGTTCTGGCGTCGAAGTTTCAGCAGGCTCGGGGGTCGGCGCTGCCGTGGGTTCGGGCGAAGGCGTTTCCGTGGGATACGGCGCCGCGTCCGGATTCTCGAAGAGGTTGGTCTGGGTTGTCCTTCCGGCGATTCCGTCCACCGTCAGCCCGTTGTAATACTGGAACCTGCGGACGGCCTCCCGGGTCCTGCCGCCGAAGGCGCCGTCCGCGGATCCCTCCGCGAGATAGCCCAGCTCAATCAGCCGCTTCTGCAGGCGTTTAACCTCCTCGCCCCGGTCCCCCTGGAGCAGATTGTGATATCCCTTCATGTTCGGAGTAATCGTGGGCACGGGCACGGGCGTAACCGAAGGCGAAGGCTCCGGCGTTTCCGTTTCCTTCGGCGTGGGCAGCGCCGGCGCCGTTTCCGTCACAGCCGCCCGGACCGGCCCAGGCGTGGGAGAGGGCGTCGGGACGGGCGTCACGGAAGGAGTTGCCGTACTCTCCACCGCCACGATCAGCGTGGTTGCCATATAGGCCAGCAGCGTCTTCAGAAAATCCATATGCTCCCACTTCCTCCCCGTTTTTCATTCTGGATTATACCAAACCTTTCAGGCCGTGACAATAAGGTTTTTCGCGGGCGCAGGCCTCTTCCGCCTCACCCGTTTCCCCGGAGGCGCCTCTCACGGCAGCTCCTCCCCGTCCTCCGGCATGATTCCTTCCGGGCTGATTCCGTGCAGCGCCAGCCCCTTCCGGAAATCCTCCGGAAGCGGCGCCCGGAAGCGCAGTTCCTCTCCCGTGCGGGGATGCGGAAAGCGCAGCGACCAGGCATGCAGCATCAGGCAGGGCACCCGGGCGCCCTTTTCCCATCCGTAGAGCGGATCCCCGCATACCGGATGCCGGATCTCCCGCATATGGACCCTGATCTGATGCGTCCGTCCTGTCAGAATATGCACGTCCAGCAGCGTGCAGTCCCGGCCCTCCGCCAGCACCCGCCATTCCGTGACCGCTTCCCGGCCTTCCGGATCGACCGCCATCTTTTTCCGGTCCTTTTTGCTCCGGCCGATGGGAAGGTCGATTCTCCCCGCGGGCTCCTTCATTTTCCCTTCCACCAGCGCCCTGTAATGCTTCTCAATCCTCCGCTCCGCCAGCATCCGGCTCAGCGCGAGCTGGCTTTCGTCGTTCTTGGCCACGATCATCAGCCCCGACGTGTCCTTGTCCAGCCGGTGTACGATTCCCGGCCGGATCTCTCCGCCGATCCCGCCAAGGGAATCCAGGTGATGCATCAGCGCGTTCACCAGCGTTCCTTCCGCGTGCCCGGCCGCGGGATGCGTCACCATGCCCCGGGGCTTGACCACCACCGCCAGGTCCGCATCCTGATACAGGATATCCAGCGGCAGATTTTCCGGCCGGGGCGCGGAGGGACGGGGCTCCGGAACCGTCAGCACGAGCTCCTGCCCCGCCGGAGCCTTCGTACCCGCCTTGGTACAGGGTTTTCCCGCCAGCAGGCAGCAGCCCCCGTCCATCAGGGCGGCCACGCGGCTCCGGCTCAGCCCTGTCGCTTCGCTCAGCAGGACGTCCGCGCGCCTTCCGTCTCCCAAAACCCGAAACACTTCCTCACCCATGCCTGTCTCCTGTGAACAGATCGATGATCACCAGCCCGCATCCCGCTACCAGACAGGCGTCCGCCAGGTTGAAGACCGCGAAGCGGACAAAGAGCAGCTCGAACATATCCGGTACGCTGCCGGTCAGCAGCCGGTCTGTAAGATTCCCCGCCGCCCCGCCCAGCATCATCATCAGCCCGGCGGCCGTCATTCCCCGCAGCGTCCTTCCGCGGAGCAGCAGGAGGGCAGCCGCCGTTACCAGGATGCCCAGCACGCCCGGAATCCAGGGGCTGCCGCTGAACAGGGAAAACGCCATGCCCGTGTTCCGGGCGGGATACAGGCCCAGGATGCCGGGGATCAGGACCCGGCCTCCGGCCGGAATCCTGTCCCAGAGCAGCTTGACCCCCCGGTCCGCCAGAAAGGCCGCCGGGGCGATCCATCCGTATCGTTTCAATCTTTTCCCCCGTAAAAAAGGGGGAGCCTTCCGGCTCCCGCAGATCAGTTCGTTTCCGCTTCCTCCAGCGCCAGCTCCTGCAGATAGCGGCCAAGCGCGTTCTCCACAGTCGGCATGGGCTCAATCCCGGTGGCGAGGATCCGCTTCGGGGACAGCCTGGAATTCAGCGGCCGCCGGGCCGGCGTCGGATATTCGGAAGTGGGCACCGGAACCACCCGGCAGCGGAGCCCTTCCGCGGTCATGATCAGGCGGGCAAAATCCGCCCAGGACATATAGCCTTCATTGGTCACATGATAGATTCCGAACTGTTCGGTCTCAATCAGATCGCAGATAACGCGGGCGAGATCCTTCGCATAGGTCGGGGAGCCGATCTGGTCATCCACCACGCGGACCTCCTCACGTTCCCGGCCCAGACGCCGCATCGTGCGCACAAAGTTCTTTCCGTGAAGGCCGAAAACCCACGACGTCCGGATCAGATAGTAGCGCTTCAGCAGGCTCCGGACCGCGATCTCGCCCTGCACCTTGCTCAGGCCGTATACATTCTGCGGTCCGTAGGGCGCGTCCTCCTCCCAGGGCTCCGTGCCCTCGCCGGAAAAGACGTAGTCCGTGGAAATAAACACCATCCGGGCGCCCACGCTCAGGGCCGCGCGGACCATATTCATCGTTCCGTCCCCGTTCACCGCGGCGCACAGCTCCGGTTCGCTCTCCGCCCTGTCGACGGCGGTATAGGCCGCGCAGTGAATGATGACATCCGGCTGATACTCCTGCACGAAAGCCTTGGCCGCCGGTCCGTCCATCAGGTCAAAATCCTCCGCGTCCACGCCGCGGCAGGGCACCCCGCGGCTGTTCAGCAGCTGAACCACTTCCCAGCCCAGCTGGCCGCGGCACCCGGTAACCAGAACCTTCATGAATGCTCTCCCCTCAACCGACAAACTCATGATAAATCGCGTGAATCGTAGCCTCGAAGTCGCTGTCGTTCACCCCGACGATGATGCTCAGCTCGCTGGATCCCTGGTCTATCATGCGGACGTTGATCCGCGCCCGGCTCATGGCCGAGAACAGGCGCGCCGCCGTGCCGCAGTTGTGGACCATGCCCCGGCCCACCGTCGCGATAATGGACATGTTGTCGTTCACCGAAATGGCTCCGCTTCCCTCGACGAGCTTTTCCAGGCGGGCGAGTATTTCCTCCCGGTGCGGGTTCAGCTGCTCGCTGGAAACCACCACGCACATGGAATCGATCCCCGTGGGCATATGCTCAAAGCTGATCCCGTACTCCTCCAGGACGGAAAGCACCTTCCGGCCGAAGCCCACCTCGCTGTTCATCATGTTCTTTTCCACGGAGATGACGCTGTAGCCCTTGTGCCCGGCGATACCGGTGATCGTGGGCACGGAGACCTCATTGGGGGCGTTCTTGCTGATCAGCGTTCCGGGATGATAAGGCTTGTTGGTATTCCGGATATTCGTCGGAATTCCCGCCCGGTGAACAGGGAACATGGCGTCCTCATGCAGGACGGAGGCTCCCATGTGGCTCAGCTCCCGCAGTTCCTTGTAGGTAATGGAGGAAATTTCCGCCGGGCTGTCGATAATCCGCGGATCCGCCATCAGGAATCCGGAAACATCCGTCCAGTTCTCATAAACATCCGCGTTCACCGCCCTGGCCACCAGCGCTCCGGTGATATCGCTTCCCCCGCGGGAGAAGGTGACCACCTCCCCGTCCTCCCGGGCGCCGTAGAACCCCGGTACAACGGTGGATTCCCCGTCCTTGAGCAGGCCGGAGAGCAGCTCCTGGGTCTTCTCGGCGTCCAGGGTGCCGTCCTCCCGGAAGCGGATTCCTTCCGCCGCGTCCAGGAAGCGCCAGCCCAGATAATCCGCCATCAGCAGGCCGCACAGGTATTCGCCCCGGCTGGCGCACCAGTCCCGGCTTTTTCCGCCGCCGATGCCGGCATGGACCTCCTCCAGCGCACTCTGAATGTCCACCTTCAGGTGCAGCTGCTGCGCGATGGAAAGATAGCGTTCGCGGATCTTCACGAAGAGATCCTCAAAGGGCTCTCCGGAGGAAGCCCGGGCATGGCAGGCATACAGAAGGTCGGTCACCTTATCGTCCGTCGGGTAGCGTTTGCCGGGAGCGCTGGGCACCAGGTACCGCCGCGTGGGCTCCAGCTCCAGGATGCTCCGGACCTTGCGGAACTGCTCGTCGTTGGCCAGACTGCTCCCGCCGAATTTGGTGACAATACACTCAAGCACAGGAACTTCCTCCATTTCAAGTCATACCGGGGTATTGTACCGCCGCACCGGCTTCCCTGTCAAGGCTTACGCCCTTCGGCCGGCCCGGCCGCCGTCGTTCACCGCGTGGGTCGCGGTCAGGACGAGAATCCGCTTTGCCCCGGCATTCCGCAGCGCCGCGATGCACCGGAGGGCCGTCGTGCCCGTGGTCAGCACATCGTCCACCAGCAGCACGGGATAATCCACCGGGCCCAGGGGGACGAATGCCTTCCGGAGATTCCGCTCCCGCTGCTCCCGGTTCAGGCGGGCCTGGGGGTTGTCGTTTCCCCTGCGTTTCAGCAGCGGCCTGCATTCCAGCCGCAGTTCCCGGGCCACGGCCTCCGCCAGCTTCCTTCCGTGGTCGATACAGCGCTCCCGCGTACGCGCCCGCGGCGCGGGCACCCAGGTCACGACCGTATCCGGGGACGGCCGGGGAAAATAATCCGGCGCGGTCCGCAGAAGCCCCGCCAGCTCCTCCGCCGCGCGGGATTCCGCCCCATGCTTCAGGCGGAGCACCAGCTTTCTCGGCAGATTCCGGTGGGGGCGCATGCTCCAGGCCTGGACGCCGTCCAGATCCCGGCACTCCCAGGAGGCCAGCAGGTCGCTGTGCTCCAGCTCCCTCCGGCAGCCCGGGCAGAGATACGCCCCATCCGAAACCTTCCCGCAGCCCGCGCAAAGCGCGCCTTCCGGATACACGGCCTCCCGCAGGGCCCGGACCGCGCCGGCGAGCAGCTCTCCGATCCTCATATGCCCTTCTTCCTTTCGCCGCCTTCCGCTGCCTCCGCCTGCTCCGGCGCCGTTTCCTCCAGCTTTTCCGTCAGCCTGCGGACGATCCGCAGCAGCTCCCGCAGCAGTTCCCTGTCCGATGAGATCTGCGTCCGGTACACCATCACCGGCCGGCTTTCCCGGCCGAAATTCAGGTCCGGGCTGATGCTGACCATCGCCTGCATCAGCCTCGCGGGATCCGGAATCCAGCGCTCATCCAGCCGGAATACCGCGCCGCCCTTTCCGCGGCTGACCTGGCTGATGCCCAGCCGGTTGCTCATGCCCCGCAGCTGGCTGACGTCCAGCAGCGTCTCCACCACCGCGGGAACATCCCCGTAGCGGTCGATCATTTCATCCAGCACCTCCGCCCGGTCGGCGTCCCCGGTGATGGACGCAATGCGCTTGTACATCTCCATGCGCTGCTTTTCATCGGAGATATAGTCCCCGGGAAGGAAGGCGTCCACCCGAAGGTCCACCCGGGTTTCCAGCTCCCGCAGCGGCGTGCCGCCGCCGACTTCCTGCAGCGTCTCCTCCATCAGCTTGCAGTACATGTCGTAGCCGACCGTCTCCAGATGCCCGTGCTGCTCCGGGCCCAGAATATTTCCGGCGCCGCGGATCTCCAGATCCCGCATGGCGATGCGGAAGCCGGCCCCGAACTCCGTAAACTCCCGGATCGCTTCCAGGCGCTGCTGCGCGGTCTCGCTCAGAATCCGGTCCGTGCGCACGGTAAAGTAGGCGTAGGCCTGCCGGCTGCTCCTGCCGACCCGTCCCCGCAACTGGTACAGCTGGCTCAGGCCGAACCTTTCCGCGTCGTAGACGATGAGGGTATTCGCGCTGGGAACATCCAGCCCGCTCTCGATAATCGTCGTGCACAGCAGCACATCGTAGCTTCCGGCATAGAAGTCCATCATGACGTCCTCAAGCGCATGCTCCTTCATCTGCCCGTGAGCCACGCCGATCCGCGCCTCCGGCACCAGCGCCCGCAGGCGGGTATAGAAGCTTTCGATGCTGCGGACCCGGTTGTAGAGAAAATAAACCTGGCCCCCGCGGCTCATCTCCCGCAGAATCGCGTCCCGGACCACTGCGTCCGAATATTCGATGACCAGCGTCTGCACCGGAATCCGCTCCTCCGGAGGGGTTTCCAGCACGCTCATGTCCCGGATGCCGGTCATGGACATATGCAGCGTCCGGGGAATGGGGGTGGCGCTGAGCGTCAGCACGTCCACCTGCCGCTTCAGATTCTTGATGGCCTCCTTGTGGGCCACGCCGAAGCGCTGCTCCTCATCCACGATGAGCAGCCCGAGGTCCCTGAACCGGACATCCTTTGCCAGCAGCCTGTGGGTTCCCACCAGGATATCGATCTTTCCCGCCGCCAGATCCGCCAGCACCTGCTTCTGCTCCTTCGGCGTTCGGAAGCGGCTCAGGTAATCCACGCGCGCCCCGGTATTCCGGAACCGTTTCAGGATTGTATTGTAATGCTGCTGGACCAGAATGGTGGTCGGCGCCAGCAGGGCCACCTGCTTTCCGTCCACGACGGCCTTGAAGGCCGCCCGGAGGCTGACCTCGGTCTTACCGTATCCCACATCGCCGCACAGGAGCCGGTCCATGTTCCGGTCGCTCTCCATGTCGGCTTCGATTTCCCGGACGCTCTCCCGCTGATCCGGCGTCAGTTCCCAGGGGAACTCATCCTCGAATTCGCGCTGCCAGGGCGTCGCAGGGCTGAAAGCATAGCCTGTTCTCCGGGTTCTTTCCGCGTACAGCTGCTTCAGGTCGAAGGCCAGGGACTTCAGCCCCTCCTTCACCTTTCCCTTCTGCCGCGCCCATTCCCCGCCGCCCAGCGAGTTCAGCTTCGGCGCCTGCGCCGGATTGCCGATGTACCGCTGCACCCGGTCCAGCTGTTCCACAGGCACATAGAGCTTGTCGTTCCCGTTGTACTGGATCAGCAGATAGTCGCGCCAGGTGCCTTCGCTCTGCAGGCGGGTGATTCCCCGGTAGATTCCCACGCCGTGATCCTCGTGGACGACATAGTCTCCCACCTTCAGCTCCGTAAACGTGGAAATCCTTTCGCCCGCGCGCTTTTTGACACGGCTCTTCCGGTATCCCTCTCCCCAGATGTCCGCGTCGCTGACCAGAACCAGTCCGGCGGAAGGAATCAGAAAGCCGCGGCTCAGGGTCAGGGGCAGAATCACCGGAACCTCGCCAGGCATTCCTTCCTCCGCCGTCTCCGCAAAGCGGACCTTTTCATCCAGCTCCGTCAGATTCTCCGCGAGCCTGCGTCCCCGTGCCTCGCCGCCGCTGAGCAGCAGAACCCGGTATCCTTTTTCACGCCATGCCGCCAGATCGTTCTTCAGCTGCCGGATCTGCCCCTGATATCCCGGCAGCCCGGAGGCGCCCGGATTCACTGTCTCCGAAGGCACAATCCCCCCGAGGCCCTGCAGCAGTTCCGTCGCAAGGATCAGCGGGCTTTTCTCCAGCCGGTCCTTCACTTCCTCCCAGCTCCGCATCAGGCTCTCCTGCTGAGGCACGGCCTCACCGCGGCTCACGGCGCTGTTCAGATCCTCGGCGAAGCCCTGCAGCCGCTCCCCGATCCGGGTTCTGATCCGGTCCGGCTCCCAGAGCAGAATCACATCCGGGCACAGCCATTCGGTCACGTCCGCCGTATCATCGCTCAGTACCGTCACCCAGCTTCTCATCCGCCGGAACGGCTGCCCGGCCTCCACCAGATCCGCGTCCGCCATCAGCCGGCTGCGCCGGCGGTCCAGCTCCCCGCTTTCCCGCTCCCGCCAGGCCTCCTCCCGGGCCTTCGGCGCGATCTTTTCATCAAAAAAGGCCTCCGTCTCCTCCGGCTCCTCCGGCAGTGGCGGCAGCCCCTCCATCAGGGCGCTCTCCTCCCGGACGGTCCCGGCCGCCTCCCGGACCGCCTCACGCATCCGCGCCGCGGCGGCCGCGAATTCCTCCGGGTTCAGCATCGTCTCGCTGGCCGGCGTCACCCGGATTTCCTCCAGCCGCTCCTGGCTGCGCTGGCTGATGCAGTCGAAGGTTCGCAGGGAATCCACCTCGTCGTCAAAGAACTCGATCCGGACGCCCTCGTTCCCCGCGGGAACATACAGATCCAGGATCGCGCCCCGGAGGGCAAACTGCCCCTTGCCCTCCACCATGCTGACGCGCTCGTAGCCCATCCGCGTCAGCCGGGCCGACAGCGTGCTCAGCCCGATCCGGTCCCCCGGCTTCAACGTAAAACAGGCCTGCCGGAAGGGCTCCGGCCTGCCCATGCGCTGCATCAGTCCCTCTGCGCCCGTCACCAGGATCCTCGCGCCCCGGCTCAGGGCCGAGAGCGCCTCCAGGCGCCGCCAGCTGCTCTCCAGGCTTCCGGCCGCCCGCGTCAGGTCAACCTCGCCGCCCGGCAGGAAGGGACATTCCCCGCCCGTCAGCTGCCGGACGTCGTCCGCCAGCCTCCCGGCCTTCAGATCGTGCTCGGCCACCAGCAGCACGCGCTTTCCTTCCTCCGCGAGCCGGGCCGCGGCCGCCGCGGTCAGCGCCTGGGTCATGCCGCACAGCGCCAGCGGGCCTCCCTGCCCCGCCCGGTAAATCCGGTCCCACTCCGGGATCCGGATCAGATCCAGCATTTTCAAATGATTCTTTTCCTCTTCTTTTCCTTCGCGCCCTGTCAGCGCGGTCTCCGGCCATTTTCCCTTCTTCGGGGTCAGCCCGGCCGGTTTCCCAGCTGCATGGCATGGTCGATGCCGTTCTCCACCCAGTCCGCAGCGGTCTCCGCCGCCCTGCGGAAGGCCGCCTCCATGATCTCCCGCGTCTGAGCGTCATAATGTCCGAGCACCCAGTCCGCCAGGTCGTACCCGGCAGGCCTGTCCCCCGTGCCGATCCGGATCCTCGGAAAATCCTGCCGTCCCAGCGCCTCCACAATGCTGCGCATCCCGTTATGGGTTCCGGGCCCTCCCTCCCGGCGGACCCGTACCCTTCCCGGCGGCAGGTCGATATCGTCATAGATGACCAGCAGGTGGTCCGGTTCACAGTGATACCAGTGCAGCAGCTTTGCCACGCAGTCCCCGCTGCGGTTCATATAGGTCAGCGGCCTGCAGAGCACCACCTTCCGGTCTCCCTGCGGGACCTCCGCCAAAACACCCTGGAGCATTTTCCGCTCCAGGGTTACCTGATAATGCTTCTCCAGCAGGGCCATCGCTTCGTAGCCGGCGTTATGCCGGGTGTGGGCGTACGCTTCGCCCGGGTTTCCCAGCCCTGCGATCAGAAATATTTCTCGGCTCATTCTTCTCCTCTGTCCTCCGGGTCCGGCAGGATGATGCCCTCCGCACGGCCGCGGGCCTTCACCTTTCAGCCCCGGATCGCGATCTTCCAGGCGTTCACGCCCATGGCAAGGCAGCAGACCGCTTCGATCAGGTAGCCCATCTCCTCCGGGAGATCGGCGCTCTTGTCAATGCCGAATTCCATCGCGATGATCGTCACCACCGGCACCAGGAACGCCGCGGTGCACAGCGCCGCCTGTTTTTCAGTCAGGCCCTGCGGCCCGGGCTTCTGCAGGAAGCTGAGGACGCAAAGGCCCGCCATGCCCGCCAGGGTCAGGGGCCAGCCTCCGCTGAGCAGCTTCCACCACAGGGAGCCGCTCAGCGCCAGGGGCTGCTGCAGTACCAGCAGCCGGTACGCCGTCAGGACGGCAAAGAAGGGAAGGAGGAAAAGCGCCAGGTCCGCCAGGGTTTTCCCCGCGAGCCTGCCCGCGTGCCGGTTCTCCGCCTTCTGCCTCCGAAGCCAGCGCGCCAGTCCGAAGACCACCACGCCCAGCAGAACCAGCGCCGAAGCCAGCTGGTTCACCCGGACGAACAGCCACCTCAGGAAGCTGTCCCTGCGCAGGGCTTCCAGCACGATCTGGCTGGCGCCGTAGAGGATCAGGAACATCCTGGCCCGGTCTCCGTTTCTCTTTCCCCGGCCCGCGGTCAGGAGCAGCGCGAAGATGATCAGCCCGACCAGGCCTTCCAGCAGGAAGAGAGCAAAATACCATTCCTCCCACTCGTTCATCACCGCGAGCGGAAAGAACTGGAGCCCTTCCGGCGCCTCCGGGCCGATGCCCTCCCCGATGGAATACTCCGCGAAGCGGGATACGGCGATTCCAAGCGCCGCCGCGGGCGCCAGGGCGTCCAGGATGTCGGATATTTTCTCCCGCGCGATTTTTCCCGCGCACAGTGCTCCCAGGGCGGCGCCTCCCACAGCGCCCCAGAAGGCCGCGCCGCTGACAGAGCCCCAGACCCGGTACGACTCATCCTGCGTAAAGAAGAAGTTCTCCAGGCCCACGTCCAGGAACAGCTCCAGCCGCGCAAGCACATAAAACAGCCGGGCACAGAAAAGCCCCAGCGCCGCCGCCAGCACGGCGGTCCAGATCCGGGCCGAAAGCTTCAGCCTCCGCCCCTGCCACAGGAAAACCGCCAGCGCCGCCGCGCAGGCGAGCCAGTTGCAGGCCGCGTAGGGGGTCACTTCCCGCCCCAGGATATTCCACATCATCTGTTCTTCCAATTGATTATTCCTCCGTTTTATCCGGCGCCGGCTGGAAAGGAAGGCGGATGCAGCCTTCCTCCTCGTCAAACACGCCCAGCTCAAAGGACGTGTCCGCCTGAATCCGCTCGATCACGCCCTCCGCTTCCTCCCCGAAAACGAACTTCGGTTGGAAATCGTTCGGATCCAGAATATCCCTGGCCGAGGAAGAAATGTAGCAGGGATAGATCCTGCCCGCCTGCCCGAGATATTTTCCCTCGTCGCTGAAGCTCAGATCCATCTGCACGACGGCGGACTCCAGCGTGCGGACATAGGGGTTGTTCTCCTGGGAGCGGATATTCATGTTTCCGCCGAAGCAGAAATTGCCCAGGGAATAAAAAACATACCGCCCGTTCAGCAGATCGATCCCCTGCAGCACATGGGGATGATGCATGACGATCAGGTCCGCTCCCCAGTCCTCCACGGCGATCCGCGCGTACATCTCCTGATCCCGCGCCCGCCGCCGGGGCATATACTCCTGTCCCGCGTGAAAGCTGCAGACAACGGCGTTCACCCCCTCCGCCCGAAGGGCGGCGGCGGTGTCCCGGACATAGTTCCGGTTCCTGTCGAAATAAATACTGCCCAGGGCAAAGAAGGCGATTCTGATTCCGTCCTTCTCCAGGATAAAATAATCCCGGTTCCCGCAGTAAAGCACCCCCGCGGCGTCGAGGGCTGCCTTCGTTTTCTCGTATCCCCGTTTTCCGTAGTCCATGATATGGTTGTTGGACACGGCGCAGGCCTCGATCCCGCTCTCCGTCAGGATTTTCGCGAAGTCCGACGGACCGCGGAAGCGGAAATTCTTCCGGGTATCCTCTCCCCAGGGCTGGTCGCTGAGCACGCCCTCCAGGTTGACCAGCGTCAGGTCGTCCTTCAGGAACATGTCCTTCATGTTCCTGAAGAACCAGCCGTACCCTTCCCGGGAGGCGTAGCTGTCAAAGGAGTTCGGGTTCTGCCGGTTCTTCTCCTCGCTTCCCAGCGTCACATCCCCGGTAAAGGTCAGGGTCACCTTCTTTTCCGCTCCGGCGGAAACAGCCCCGTTCAGCAGCATCAGGCACAGCAGTCCCAGGGCAATTGCTTTCAGTCTCAAAAAACGGTCCTCCATCCGGCTGGGCGCGCCGTCCGGGCGCCCGCGCTTCTCCGGAAGCTTACTTCTTCGGAATCCAGGCGTCCGCGAAATAAATCAGGTCGCGAAGCCCGCGCTCCCGCTTGCTCTTCGGGCAGTTGATCTTCTCCCATCTGTCGCTCGCCTTGCGGAAAACCAGCGTGGAAGTCGATCCGCCGTCCAGGTTGTAGGCGGTCCTGACGTCCGGGAAGCGGGTGGAGATCAGCTCCACAAACTGGTCCAGCTTCAGCCCCTGCTTGTCCACCGGCGGATCATCCGGGCCCTCGCTGGTGATCAGCAGGTATTCCAGCGGCCCCGTCTGGCAGATGGCGGCGCGCTGGGCCGGCCGGTGGGAGGACATCTGTCGGTTGTCATACCCGTACTGCGGTTCGCCGTCCACGATCAGGGCCGGCCCGAAGGTGAAGGCGTTCACCGCTTCATCCCCCATGGCTTCCAGCTCCTCCATGATATCGCCCCAGGTTGCGCCGCTCAGAATATGGAAGTCCCCGTTGCTGTCGATGGCCAGGGTGTCCATCGCTTCCTCTTCCTTCCACCGTTCCACCTTGGAGGCGCTGGTCTTGGCACCCGGCCTCCGCCAGGACTGCTGCACCAGCACCGGCCCGTCCACCTTGGCCCAGTCGCTGTCGCTGGTAACATCCGCCCACAGCACGCCGTTGATGGCGATCACCGCCTTCATCCGCTTGGCCAGCAGGCTTCCCTTCACGGTTTTTTTGCTCGAAAGGTCTTCCTCCGCCGTCATCATGCGGAGCTGCGCGGGATTTGCGATCCGGATGCGGGCGTACATATAGTTCGTCTTGTAGATCCTTCCGGTGCCGATGTTGACAGTAATGGACGGATCCGCGTACCCGTAGGGGTTATCCTTTCCCTTTTTGAAAAGGTAGCTGCCGTTGCTCGGGCCGACCTGGGGATCCTCCGTGGGGGTCAGCTCCGCGAATCTGCCCCGCGACGCCTCCGGCAGATCCAGCAGCGGCGCTTCGTCATGAAAGTCTTCAAGGCTCTCCGCGGACGCGGATACCAGCAGCAGGCCGGCGGCCAGCAGCAGGCTCAGGCATTTCAGAATCCCTTTTCGCATGTTACCTCCTCGCATCACAGCAGCAGTATGTTCGCCTTCCGGCATGCCTCGACCACCTCTTCCGGCCAGATGCTCGCCTGCACCTCGCCCACGTGGGCCTTCCGCAGGAAATAGACGCACATCCTGCTCTGGCCGATGCCCCCGCCGATGGTCTGCGGGAGCTCCCCGTTCAGCAGGGCCTTCTGGAAGGGCAGCTCCGCCCTTTCCTCGCAGCCCCGTATTTTCAGCTGGCGGCGCAGCGCTTCGGGATCCACCCGGATCCCCATGCTGGAAACCTCCAGGCTCATATCCAGCAGCGGATCATACAG